>JBEANJ010000045.1:0-6926 GCA_041165565.1 Actinomycetota bacterium
ACTACGTTGGAGGGCGCTGATACACCAGGGAAAGTTAGATCGTTGGCTGCAAAAGCAGTCCGCCCCGACCCCACAGATTCTTCTGTTCCTAGCGTTGGTGCAATTTGTGTTTACAACGACATGGTCGACTTGGCTCGCAAATATTTAGATGAGTTTGGTGGCACAAATATTCCAGTCGCAGCAGTTTCAACCGCGTTTCCATCCGGTAGAGCTTCAATGGCGGTAAAAATTCAAGATACCAAGGATGCTATCGCTGCCGGCGCGAGCGAGATTGATATGGTGATAGATCGTGGAGCTTTTCTCTCAGGAAGATTGATGGAAGTTTTTGAAGAGATCAGAGAGATTAAAGCTGTCTGTTCAAACAGCGCCCACTTGAAAGTTATTTTGGAGACTGGAGAGCTTGCAACTTACGACAATGTGCGACGAGCTTCTTACTTAGCGATGTTAGCTGGAGCAGATTTCATCAAAACCAGCACTGGAAAAGTCTCCCCAGCCGCTACTCCCTCTGTGGTTCTAGTGATGTTGGAGGCGGTGCGAGATTTTCATAGATTAACTGGCAAGAGGATCGGAGTTAAGCCGGCTGGCGGTATCCGCACCACCAAAGATGCCATCAAACAATTAGTCTTGGTAAATGAAACAGCGGGAAGTGATTGGTTGAATCCAAAACTCTTTCGAATCGGCGCTAGCGCGCTCCTAAATGACCTTTTACTTCAGCGAATGAAATTGAAAACCGGCCATTACTCAAGCGCTAATTATGTGACGGTGGATTAGTCATGAATTCATTTGAATATGCGCCAGCTCCCGAATCTAAATCAGTTGTTAAAATCGAAAAAGATTACAACTTGTTTATCGGAGGTAAGTTTGTCTCGGCCAGGTCGAAAAAACGTTTCGCTACGATAAATCCTGCTACTGAAGAAATTTTAAGTAAAGTTGCATTGGCTGATAATAAAGATGTTGACCGCGCTGTAAATGCAGCGAGATCTGCTTTAAATAAGAGTTGGACGCGAACCAAACCAAGAGAGCGCGCCAAATATCTCTATCGGATAGCAAGAATCCTTCAAGAACGAGCTCGCGAATTTGCAGTTCTGGAATCGCTAAATAACGGCAAACCAATCCGGGAGAGTAGAGATGTAGATGTTCCTTTGGCGGCTGCACATTTCTTCTATCACGCTGGCTGGGCCGATAAATTGGAGTTTGCTGGTTTCGGAGATAGTCCCCGACCTTATGGCGTCGTAGGTCAGATTATTCCTTGGAATTTTCCACTGCTGATGCTCGCTTGGAAGATCGCGCCAGCGCTCGCAACAGGAAATACCGTCGTACTAAAACCTGCAGAAACTACGCCACTGACCGCGCTTTTATTTGCTCAAGTTTGCCAACAAGCCGAACTGCCCGACGGCGTAGTAAACATTATTACTGGTGATGGGACGACTGGGGCCGCACTTGTGAATCACAAAGGTATCGATAAAGTCGCATTTACTGGTTCAACTGAAGTCGGAAAATTAATTGCTCGCTCAATCGCAGATCGTGGCATACCCGCAACTTTGGAGTTGGGCGGCAAAGGTGCCAACGTTGTTTTCGATGATGCGCCGTTGGATGAAGCAGTTGAAGGAATCGTAAACGGAATCTTCTTCAATCAAGGCCATGTCTGTTGCGCTGGATCTCGCCTGTTACTTCAAGAGAATATTGCTGATGAATTTATACTTCGGTTAAAGGATCGAATGGCCAAAATTAGAGTTGGCGACCCGCTTGATAAGAACACTGATTTGGGCGCAATTAATTCCAGCGCGCAGCTCGCAAAGATTAGAGAAATTTCTGAGTCCGGAAATGAAGAAGGTGCAATCCTTTGGAGCGCACCATGCTCACTTCCCACAAAAGGTTTCTGGTATCCACCAACAATATTCACTGGAGTCACACAAGCTCATCGAATAGCTCGCGAAGAAATATTTGGTCCCGTTCTTTCTATCTTGACTTTCCGCACACCCCAGGAGGCAATTGAGAAGGCAAATAACACTCCTTATGGATTGTCTGCTGGAATCTGGAGTGAGAAAGGTTCAAAAATTCTCTGGGCCGCTCAACAATTAAAGGCCGGTGTAATTTGGTCAAATACATTTAATAAATTTGATCCAGCCAGCCCATTTGGTGGGTATAAAGAATCTGGTTGGGGTCGTGAGGGTGGTCGCCACGGTTTAGCGGCATATTTGAAAACCGGAGGTGCTTATGAGAATTGATGTGAAGAAAACTTATAAATTATTTATCGGCGGCGCCTTTCCGCGAAGTGAATCTGGTCGCTCTTATGAAATAAAGAATAAGCGCGGCGAATTTATAGCCAACCCAGCACAAGCATCTCGAAAAGACTTACGTGATGCGGTCCTTTCCGCAAAGAGCGCTCATCCTGGTTGGTCCAACGCAACCGCCTTTAACCGCGGTCAGATTCTCTACCGAATAGCAGAGATGCTAGAAAGTCGTTCTTCACAATTTGTAGATGAGATTGTTGCAACTACTGGCGTTACACCTAGCGTTGCGAAACAAGAAGTTGCTACTGCAATAGATCTCTGGGTTTGGTATGCGGGTTGGTGCGACAAGATCACATCGGTGAGCGGTAACAACAACCCAATTGCCGGCCCTTATTACAATTTTACGATTCCGGAGTCTTTGGGCGTGATTGGAATTATTGCCGAAGAAAGAGATTCACTCATCGGATTGGTGAGAGGTCTCGCTCCAGTAATTGCGGGAGGGAATACTTCCGTGTTAATTGCAAGCCAGAGTAGACCACTTGCCGCAATAACATTTGCAGAAGTATTAGCAACTTCCGACTTACCTGCTGGCGTTGTAAATATCCTTACCGGAATCAAAACTGAACTGGCGCCGTGGCTGGCCAGTCATATGGAGGTTGATGGTTTGGATTTATCTGGAATAGATGACATTGCCGAACTTCGAAAGAGCGGAGCAGAAAACCTCAAACGGATTCATACTTTTAAAAAAGAAGTTTCGCCAGAGCGCATTTTGGCTTTCATGGAATTTAAGACTATCTGGCACCCGATCGGGATTTAATCGATCCGATCTAGCACAAGTGGTAATCGTTGTACTTTCCCGTAAGTTACCGCGCCAACAAGGGCAGATTTAGCTCTTTCAAATCTTTCGGGTTCATCGGTGTGAAGTGTGAAGAGTGGTGCACCTTCTTTTATTGTGTCGCCAGGTTTTGCGTGAATCTCAATTCCGGCCCCAGCTTGAACGCTCTCTCCTTGGCGCTCGCGACCGGCTCCTAATCGCCAAGCCGCAATACCGACTTGCAACGCATTCATAGTTGAGATTTCACCGCTAGCTTCTGAGTTCATTACTACTTTTTCCTTGGCGACTGGAAGCGGCGCATCAGGATCTCCACCTTGGGCTTTAATCATGCGACGCCAATGATCCATAGCGCTGCCATCGCGAAGCGCCACTTCTGGATCTTTACCTGAAACTCCCGCAGCATCGAGCATCTCTCGAGCAAAAATTAAAGTCAGTTCAACTACATCTTTTGGTCCACCGCCCATTAAAACTTCTATTGATTCTCTAACCTCGAGAGCATTTCCAGCAGTTAGACCAAGTGGAACATCCATAGCGGTTACGAGCGCACGTGTTTTTACGCCAGCGCGCTTGCCAAGTTCAACCATAGTTCTTGCCAGCTCTTTGGCCTGATCGGGTGCTGACATAAATGCACCATTACCTGTCTTAACATCAAGGATTAATGCACCAGTACCCTCAGCAATTTTCTTGCTCATTATTGAAGATGCGATCAGCGGAATCGCTTGCACGGTTGCGGTTACATCGCGTAAGGCATATAACTTTTTATCAGCTGGAGCTAAACCAGTTCCAGCTGCACAAATTACCGCTCCGCAATCTTGTAATACTTTGAGCATCTCATCATTTGAAAGCGATGCGCGCCAACCAACTATCGCTTCCATCTTGTCCAACGTGCCACCGGTATGACCTAATCCACGTCCAGAAAGTTGTGGCACTGCGGCGCCACATGCAGCAACTAATGGCGCAAGTGGCAGAGTAATTTTGTCACCGACTCCTCCAGTCGAATGTTTATCAACAGTTGGTCGAGCAAGAGATTTCCAATTCATTCGCTCTCCGCTATTTATCATCGCATCTGTCCAACGAGAAATTTCCCGTGAATTCATCCCATTTAACAGAATTGCCATCAAAAGCGCTGACATTTGTTCATCAGCAACAATGCCACGGACAAAGGCATCAATCACCCAATCAATTTGGGAATCAGTTAATTCACTCTTATCTCTTTTCGCAGAGATAATTTCAACGGCGGCAAATGGCTCGCTCATCAACCCAAGTCTTTCGGCCCAAATCCCCAGGGAAGAATCTCGGTCATATTTTTCGCGCCATCTGGTGTTAGTAATTCCATTTTCTCTCCGCCGTGTTCGAAGAGTAATTGTCTACATCGTCCGCAAGGTGAAAGAAGTTCGCCATTTTTATCGACACAGACTGCAGCAATCAATCTTCCGCCGCCGCTCATAATTAATTCAGATACAAGGGAACACTCGGCACAGAGCGTCAATCCATAACTAGCATTCTCGACATTACAGCCGCTAATGATGCGTCCATCATCAACTAACGCAGCTACCCCTACTGGAAATTTTGAGTAGGGCGCATAAGCTTTCGCCATCGCAAGTTTTGCCTCATTCTTTAATAAATTCCAATCAATTGAACTCATCTTGGGAATCCTCCTACAACACCGCCGTCTACTGGGATCACTGAACCGGTGGTTCGTGATGATTCATCTGAGAGAAGATATGCAACAGAGCGTGCTACATCTTCCGATCGAACATGGACCTTTAAGAGATTTCGTTTTGCGTAAAAGTCTTCTAGCTCTTCTGGCTTAACGCCGTGTTCTTTGGCTCGTTGTTCTCTCACGCCACCCTCCCAGAGTTTGCTGTTATCAAAGATGGCGTCAGGGTTTAAAGCGTTGGCGCGAATTCCGCTAGCGCCACCTTCTAGAGCTGCAATGCGCATTAATTGAATCATCCCCGATTTAGATACGGAATATCCACCGAAACCTGCGCCTGGTGCAAATGCATTCTTACTTGCGATGTAAACCAAACTCCCACCCATACCTTGGGTGCGCATGGCTTTCATTCCATATTTAGTCAAGAGAAATGCTGAAGTTAAATTCACTTCTAGACCTTTTCGCCAAGAATCAAGGGAGAGTTCTTCAATTGTTCCAGCAACGGGAATTCCAGCATTTAGTACGAGTCCGTCCAATCCGCCGAAATGCGAAACTGTCCCAGATATTGTCGACTCGACTATAGATTCATTACTTTGATCGCCAACAATTAGTAGCGGTTCTGGATACTTTCTCTCTTGCAACTCTTTTGCCGTTTCAGCAAGTCCAGCTTGATCAAGATCAGCAAGCGTTAAGTTAGCTCCTAAGCTCGCTAAATAAAGGGCAATTCCGCGACCAATTCCGCTTCCCGCGCCGGTAACTACAAAGATTGCTCCTGCGAGTAGCGCCGGTTTTGGTTTTAATTTCAATTTGTAGAGCTCCATTGGCCAGTAATCAAAGCCAAAGATTTCACTATCGGGTAGCGCTCGGGGCTTTGCAAAACTATCAGCAACTAATGCTGCTACCGAGTGAGTGTGAAAGGCAATATCGGCCAACATTTTTGTTTCACTTAATGTTGTTGCAGCAGTCACCGCGCCGAGTCCAGGAACTAGAAATACCCGAGGATCATTGCCATGACTAACGTAGCCAGCAGGCAAGAGCGAACGATTCGCTTCAAAATAATCGGCATATCTTTTTTGATATGAAGTAATTGATTCTTCAACTGTATTAAGGGTAGTTGCGCAAGACCAAGGTCTAATGCGTAGCATGTGATCAGCGCTTGAGGAGCCAGCCGAAATAACCTTTGGAAGGTCTGGCCTATCTGCAATTGTTCTTAGTCGATTATCCGTTCTTAACAGCTGTCGCTTCCCTAGTTTGCCTCGTAACTTTAGAAGTAACTCTCTCACCTCAGCATCACTTAAATCTTGGTGCTTGAATTGCGCTTTAGGCGGATTCTTAAGGGTGTCGAGATATTTTTGTGCTTTATCTACTGCCACCAAATTTTTCTTATAGCATTTTTCGCTATCGTCATCCCAAACAATCAAACCATGGTGCGCTAGAACTACACCCTCATAGTCTTTAAGTTCTCCGACTGACTTCGATAATTGAAATCCCGGTCGAATCCAATCGACATAAGCAAAACCCTCACCCAATGCTGCTTTTACGGCAGCTCTACCATCTTCATGATTTGTGAGGGCGCAGATGACGTCGGCATGAACATGGTCAATATGGCGAGCCGGGAGAAAAGCATGTAAAAGAGTTTCGATAGATGGTCGGCGCGCAGTCGGATCAACAAGCGCTCTAGTCACATAATCGACCATCGTTTCATCATCTAATTCATTCATCTTATTCAATGCTATTAACTCTTCAAGATATAAAGCTGGGTAGTCAACCGCTTCGCCGTATTGCATATCGGCGCCCGAACCTTTAACCCAAAGCACAGTTCGATTTCTTCCGAGATGATCTTTAATCTCACCTTTTGCAGAAGTATTTCCGCCACCGTAGAGAACTAAATTCTGGTCAGCGCCAAGTTTTTTGGATCGCTCAACTAATTTCAGTAACTCACTCATAGCGCTTCGCCATCTTTGACTCGATAAACCCGTTTATCAGTAATTACTGCAGTTATAAATCTTGCCGGTGTCACATCAAAGGCTGGGTTGTAAGTTTTGGAACCAAGTGGTGCAGTGTTAACGCCAGCAAAAGAAGTAACTTCTGAATCTGAGCGGAATTCAATTTCTATCTCGGCGCCGGATTCAATATTTCGATCAACGGTAGATTCTGGAGCCACAACCAAGAATGGAACCGCGACTTGATTAGCTGCTAC
>JBEANJ010000046.1:0-6914 GCA_041165565.1 Actinomycetota bacterium
AAAGATCGAGCAGCGCGATCTAGAAGTATTGCGAGGTAGTACTCACTCTCGATAGGAGCGGCTTGGGCAATCATGACTTTACGGACCAGATGGCCTTTTATATCCATCCCTAAGATTGCTTTCGCTTTTTCAAATGCATCTTCAGGGGAATCTGCGAGTTTTACGCCACCGGCTTTACCCCGACCACCAATTTTTACCTGGGCCTTTACAACAACTTTTCCGCCGAATTTAGCAGCCGCTAATTTTGCTTCGTCAGGAGTTGTGGCGACTGCACCGCCAAGAACTGGGACTCCATTTGCCTCAAATAGATCGCGCGCTTGATACTCAAAGAGGTCCACGGGTCATAACTTATCTACTGGCGCATATCGGAGCAACAAACGCTTGTCACCGTAGCTTCCAAAATTGATAGTCGCTTCTGATTTATCTCCTTCGCCTGAGACCGCAATCACAGTTCCTAACCCAAAAGTGTCATGCGATACCCGATCGCCAATAGCAAGTTGCAAGGTAGAACTCTGTTTTCCTGTTGCACGCGGTGATGGAGTCGTTGATTTTCTGCGGATAATGGGTGGAGTTGTGAATCCACTCGCTGATTTGTTCCATTCAATTAATTCATCAGGTATCTCCTCAAGAAACCGTGAGGGCGGATTGTAATTCGGCGCTCCCCAGGCAGAACGATATTCAGCACGTGATAAATAAAGTCTCTCTCGGGCGCGAGTTAAACCAACGTAAGCTAAACGACGCTCTTCTTCTAATTCTTTTTTCTCACCGAGAGTTCTAGAGTGTGGGAAAACTCCCTCTTCCATCCCAGTTAAAAATACTGTTGGGAATTCCAAACCTTTTGCAGTATGAAGCGTCATTAAAGTTACAACTCCGCCGTGATCCTCACCCTCCGGAATTTCATCAGCATCTGCGACGAGTGAGACTTCTTCTAGGAAACCAGCGAGTGTTGGCGTTTCTCCCTCCGCGATAATTCGCTCTTCATACTCTTCAATTACCGCTACCAATTCCTCTAAATTCTCTACTCGCACCTCATCTTGGGGATCGCCGCTGGCGCGTAGTTCAGAGAGCAGCCCTGATTGTTCAAGGACAGCTGCGGCAATTGTTGCTGGGGGGCGGTTTGCTTCAACTAGAACTTGTAGCGCGCTAATCATTGAAACAAAAGCCGAGATGGAAGCAGTTGCCTTCGGGGTTAGATCTGAGGAATTCGCCCTTGTGAGTGCGCTCCAAAAAGTTATCGATTCTGATTTAGCAGCGCTTCCTATGACATCAAGCGCCCGATCGCCGATTCCTCTTTTTGGCGTATTGATAATACGTTGGAGCGAAACTTCATCGCTGGGGTTTACTAAAACACGTAGGTAAGCCAGTAAATCCTTGACTTCTTTCCGTTCATAGAAACGGACTCCGCCCACAACTTTATATGGAATTGTGGATCTCATAAAAGTCTCTTCAAATACACGTGATTGGGCGTTAGTTCTGTAGAAGATAGCAGTATCGCCGTAGCGCGAAACTCCTTCATCTATGAGTCGACGCATCTCATCCCTTACAAATTCGGCTTCGTGATGTTCATTTTCTGCGACAAAGCCGATTAGTTTTGCACCACTACCAGATTCAGACCAGAGGTTTTTCTCTTTGCGAGACTCGTTCTTTGAGATGACGGAATTTGCGGCGCTTAAGATGTTCTGGGTTGAGCGGTAGTTCTGTTCAAGCAAGATAGTCGTCGCATCCGGATAGTCCTCTTCAAATTGGAGAATATTTCGAATGGTGGCACCGCGAAATCCATAGATGCTCTGGTCAGCATCTCCAACAACGCAAAGTTCAGCTGGCGGTATCTCTTCGCGAGTAGATCCAACAAGTTCTCTAATTAAAATGTATTGGGCATGGTTAGTATCTTGATATTCATCTACCAGAATATGTTTAAATCGATTTCGATATCTTGCTCTAGCCTCAGGAAATTTCTGTAGAACCTCCACAGTTTTCATAATTAGGTCATCGAAATCCATTGCATTTGAGGTGGTCAATCTCTGTTGGTATATGGCATATATTTCAGCGACAATTTCCTCGAAATAGGTAGAGGTGCTATTTCGATAATCAGCTGGGCCCAATAACTCGTTTTTCGCATTTGAAATAAGAGCCGCCACCGCTCGCGGGTTGTATCTTTTCTGGTCGATATTTAAATCTCGCATTACTAGCGTAATAAGTCGGACGCTATCGGATTGGTCATAAATAGAATATGAAGTCGTGAAGCCAAGGCGTGAGCCCTCTTGTCTAAGTATTCGAACACATGCAGAATGAAAAGTCGAAACCCAAATTGCTTTGGCACGCTTTCCAACGAGTGCGGCGACTCGCTCTTTCATCTCTCCGGCTGCTTTATTAGTGAATGTGATGGCCAATATCTCAAATGGCTCAACACCGCGCTTGGCGAGAAGGTATGCAATTCTGCGAGTCAAGACTCTCGTTTTGCCAGATCCAGCGCCTGCTACAACAAGAAGTGGTCCGCCTTCATGGGTTACCGCAGATTGTTGTTCTGGATTGAGTCCGTCGAGCAAAGAAGATTGCAATTTATCGGACATGTTAGAAGTCTAGAATACGGCGGTGACTCCGCTAGCCGATGAAGAGATTAAACGCATTTTGGTCGTGATGGCCCATCCTGATGATTGCGATTTTGGCGCAGGTGGCACCATTGCGCTCTGGACCAACAAAGGCATTGAAGTTTCCTATTGCATAGTTACAAATGGCGACCAAGGCGGCGAATCATCGGAGTTCTCTCTAGAAGAAATGGCTCAAGTTAGACAACGCGAGCAGCGTGAGGCTGGAAAGGTTTTGGGTGTCTCCCAAGTAACTTATTTGAATTACCGAGATGGTTCGCTCGTTCCTACGCTAGAGCTACGTAAAGATATTGTTCGAGAAATTCGAAGAGCGAAACCTGATCGAATGGTGGTTCAGTCGCCAGAACGTAACTGGGAGAGAATCTTTGCAAGTCATCCTGACCATCTTGCTGCGGGCGAAGCTGCAATCCAAGCGGTATATCCAGATGCGAGAAATCCCTACGCCTTTACCGACTTAAAAGCCTCTGGATTTGAACCGTGGCGCGTCAGAGAACTTTGGATTACTGGATCCCCAAATCCAAATCATTTCGTAGATATCACCGAAACATTTTCTAAAAAGATTGATGCTCTAAAAGCTCATGTAAGTCAGACGGCTCATAACCCCGAGCTAGAAGCGATGGTTAGAAGTTGGGGTGAAAAGAATGGTGAAGCAAATGGTTTAGCCGCTGGACGAGTCGCGGAACTTTTTAAAGTTGTAAGTTCTGATTAACGAAGTACTGCCCGCTCAATTACGAGAGTGCGCATCGGCTTTCCATCAGTACCACCACCATCAATCCCGCCTTCAGATATATAGTGCAAAATTTCGATTCCACTTGTGACTCGCCCCCAAACGCTATGGTTTGGCGAAAGCGTTGTCTCTTCATAAAAGATTAGGAATTGGCTGCTGATGCCGTTTCGATTTTGAAGGGCAACGGTCCCCTCGCGATATTTTCCAAATCGTTTTGGAAGATTTTCTTTCTGGTAGGTAAATACCTTGTCGCCCATTCCAGTTCCCGTGGGATCGCCGCATTGAATGAAACTTGTGACATCAGTTGTTAGGCGATGACAAGAAGTAAGATCAAAATACTTTTGTTGGACTAGTGAGCTCATAAATGTAACGGCGACCGGCGCCCTTCCAAAATCTGGGCGAATCGTAATTACGCCACAGTTCGTTACTAGATCGATAAAGCGAGGTGGGCGCTTCATTAATTGGCTAGGCAAGGCGACTCTCTTTGACTCTTTAGAGTTTGCTGCCACTGGATTATCGACACAGACAACATCTTCTACAGTGCGTGTGGCTTTCTTGCCATTGGTATCTGCGCTAGCGGGAAAAGATACGGAAGCAAGAGTTACGCAGAGAATAACGATTGCGGCGGTTCTAGAACGCATCGCTTCTACTCCCATTCAATGGTGCCTGGTGGCTTCGACGTTATATCGAGTACCACTCGGTTTATCTCTCGTACCTCATTAGTGATTCGACTAGAAATCTTGGCAAGGACATCAGTTGGTATTCGATACCAATCTGCAGTCATCGCATCCTCGCTTGATACCGGGCGAAGTACTAAAGGGTGGCCATAGGTGCGACCATCGCCTTGAACTCCAACGCTCCTAATATCAGCAAGCAATACGACTGGGCATTGCCAGATCTCACGATCGAGACCAGCCAATTGTAATTCTTGGCGCGCAATAAAGTCGGCCTCGCGCAAGATTCTAAGTCTTTCCTGAGTAACTTCACCGACGATTCGAATCGCAAGACCCGGTCCAGGAAATGGTTGGCGCCAAACTATGGGGTAAGGAAGTCCTAATTGAATTCCTATCTCTCTTACTTCATCTTTAAATAAACTCTTAAGCGGTTCAATTAATTTGAACTTAAGATCGCTAGGAAGACCACCAACATTGTGATGCGATTTGATGTTTGCGGTTCCAGTGCCGCCACCTGATTCAACGATATCTGGATAGAGCGTTCCTTGAACTAGATATTCAACTTCTCCAGTCGTAACTAATTCTTTAGCTACTTCTTCAAAGGCGCGAATAAACTCGCGACCAATGATTTTTCGCTTCTCCTCTGGGTCAGTGACGCCGGAGAGCGCGCTAAGAAATCTTGCTTGCGCATTTACTACGACTAAATTGACGCCAGTTGCGGCCACAAAGTCAGTTTCAACCTGTTCGGCTTCTCCTTTACGTAAAAGTCCGTGATCTACAAAAACACAAGTAAGTTGAGATCCAATCGCTCGCTGAACAAGAGCGGCAGCAACGGCGGAATCGACTCCACCTGATAAGCCACAGATAACTCGCTTGCCTCCAACTTCTGATTTTATATTTATCACTTCATTTTCAATTATGTTTTCTGCGTTCCAATTTGGTCGCAACCTGACGGTCTCTAAGAGCCAGCGTTCAAGTATTGCTTGGCCATTTTCACTATGTATTACTTCGGGATGAAATTGCACTCCAGCCAAAGTCCCATCGCTATTCTCGAAGGCTGCTACCGGGGTGCCAATTGTGTGTCCAATAGTCTGAAATCCATCCGGTGGCTCAATCACGCTATCTCCGTGGCTCATCCAAACATCGAAACTTGATTCAAAACCAGCGAACAATTTAGAGCTTTGATCTGTGGTGAATTTAGTGCGACCAAATTCGGAGTTTCCTGTCTTTGCGACCGCGCCACCGAGAGCTTGAGCCATCGCTTGAAATCCATAACAGATTCCAAATATTGGAATTCCGCTATCGAAGATGGTGCGATCGATTTGTGGCGCTCCTTCAGCATAAACTGAGGATGGACCGCCAGATAAAACTATGGCGCGTGGATTGCGCGCTCTGATCTCATCGACCGACATATTGGAAGGAACAATTTCGCTGTATACGCCAGCTTGTCGGATTCGCCGTGCGATTAGTTGTGCGTATTGAGCGCCAAAGTCGATAACCAAAACATGATTGCTTCGCGAATTAAGCAATTACTAGCCTCGATTCAAAACAATTTCAACGCGCTGGAACTCTTTCAACTCGGAGTAACCGCAGGTTGCCATGGCGCGACGGAGCGCGCCAAATAAATTCATAGTGCCATCGGCTGAATGAGATGGTCCAACAAGAATTTCAGTTAGTGAACCAGATGTGCCCACATGTACTCGAGTTCCGCGCGGTAGTTCTACATGGTGAGCTTCCGTCCCCCAATGCCAACCTCTTCCAGGTGCTTCTTCAGCGCGCGCAAGTGGAGATCCGAGCATTACTGCATCAGCGCCGCATGCAATCGCCTTTGCAATATCACCGCTCTTGCCGATTGATCCATCAGCTATGACATGTACATATCGGCCGCCAGATTCATCTAAATATTCGCGGCGAGCGGCTGCAACATCTGCGACTGCGGTAGCCATTGGAACAGAAATTCCTAGCACTTGACGGGTTGTATGAGCGGCGCCGCCACCGAAGCCAACTAAAACGCCGGCTGCGCCGGCTCGCATTAAATGTTGTGCGCTCTGGGAAGTTGCACATCCACCAACAACTACCGGCACATCTAATTCATAGATGAACTTCTTTAGATTAAGCGGCTCGGTTTTAGCAGAAACATGCTCAGCGCTTACGGTGGTGCCACGGATTACGAAGAGGTCAACGCCCGCATCAATCACGGCTTTATGGAATTCAGCAGTTCTTTGGGGCGAAAGCGCGCCGGCGACTGTTACACCCGCAGCACGGATTTCAGCGATTCGCTCCTTAATTAATTCTGGACGAATTGGCGCTTTATAAAGCTCCTGCATTCGCGCAGTTGCTTGTTCTGCGGGAATTGATGAGATCTCGCCCAGTTGAATTTTGGGATTTTCATATCTTGTCCAAAGACCTTCTAAATTAAGAACGCCAAGCCCGCCCAACCGCCCAATAGCGATAGCGGTTTCTGGGGAAACAACAGAATCCATGGGCGCAGCAAGTAAGGGAAGATCAAATTTATAGGCATCAATCTGCCAGGCGAGCGAAACATCTTGCGGTTCGCGGGTACGGCGCGAAGGAACAATTGAAATATCATCAAATGAATAGGCTGTGCGAGCGCGTTTACCCTCGGAGATTTCGATATCAACCATGACGTTCCTTTTGATAATTAGGTGCATCCGCTACATCAAGTACATCATGAGGATGACTTTCTTGTAATCCGGCGCTAGTGATTTGAATCAATCTTCCGCGCCGTTGCAAAGTAGATATATCGGCAGCCCCCGCATAACCCATTCCGGAGCGCAATCCGCCTACTAATTGATGTACCACCGTGGCAACCGCACCTCGATATGCAACTTTTCCTTCGATACCTTCTGGGACTAATTTATCTTCAGATAGCACATCATCTTGCAT
>JBEANJ010000047.1:0-6907 GCA_041165565.1 Actinomycetota bacterium
TAATATCGCCTTTGTTTCTTGGTAAAGGAAAGATTTATTCGCGCTTCCGCCACCTTTGGCGATAAATAGAAAGTTGTATTCATCGCTCTTTTCGTAATCTGAATATATTTCGACCTGTGCCGGGAGGTTATTTCCGGTGTTCTTCTCTTCCCACATCGTTACTGGCGCAAGCTGTGAGTATCGAAGATTTAACTTGGTGAAAGCATCGAAGACGCCGCGAGAAATGGTGGTTTCGTCGCGTTCGCTAGTTATTACGTATTGGCCCTTCTTTCCCATAACAATCGCGGTACCGGTGTCCTGACACATAGGAAGGATTCCACCAGCTGAAATATTGGCATTTTTCAATAAATCTAGGGCCACGAATCTGTCGTTTGGAGAACTCTCAGGATCTTTCAAAATATTAGTCAATTGCTGGAGGTGTTCGCCTCGAAGATAATGCGAGATATCGTGCATTGCTATCTCAGTTAAGTTACGAATTGCTTCTGGGGAGATTTTGAGGAAAGTCTTGCCATCTGCGGCAAATGTAGAGACGCCATCTCCAGAAATCTTGCGATACTCGGTTTTATCGGGGCCGATTGGAAGTAGGTCTTCGTAAATGAATTCACTCATATTTTTGACCGTCAGTTATCTACCTGTTTAGCTGCTTCCAATTTGGCGCGCGCACCATCGAGCCACTCTTGGCAGATAGTGGCCAACTCCTCGCCACGTTCCCAGAGCTTCAGCGACTCTTCTAGACCAAGACCGCCCGACTCCAGAGCTGAGACAACTTTTGCCAATTCATCTCTTGCATCTTCGTAGCTCAATTTCGCCATATTCGTAATCTACTCGCCTCGGATTCGATCAAGCTCGGAATCTCCGGTTGCTGTAGCCAGAGCCACACCTTCAGCAAGTCTTAGTCGCAGCGCCTCGCCTTTGGCAAGCGCAGTCGGGGTTCGCACAATTGAGCCATCGCTCTTCTGTACGACTGCATATCCGCGATCCAAAGTCGCTTGTGGCGAGAGCGCGCGAATCTGGGTGAGCATATGGTTTAGCTCATCGCTAGATCTCATAATCCTTGAGTTGATGCTGGCAAATGAGCGTTGCATCAAGTTAACGACCTTTGTCATTTCAAGTATTACTCGATCATTAATCTTCTGGTCAGCTCGATTTCGTAATTGGCGAATCTTCTCTAGCTCTTCTTTTATATCAGGCACAACTCGCTTGGCTGCATCAGTTGGAGTTGAGGCTCTAAGGTCGGCTACGAGATCAAGAAGTGGGGTGTCTTGTTCGTGGCCGATTGCGCTAACTATTGGTTTTTTGCAACTAGCGGCAAGCCTAACTAGTCCCTCATCTGAGAATGGCAATAAATCTTCGAAGGATCCGCCGCCACGAGTAATGATGATGACATCGACATTTGGATCTGCATCTAATTCTTTGAGTGCAGCCGAAACTTGAATTACGGCATCTGCTCCTTGAACCGCAACTTCTCTAGTTTCAAATTGAACTGATGGCCAACGGCGTTTGGCATTTTCTTTCACATCTTTCTCGGCAGCGCTAGCACGACCGCAGATCAAGCCAATTTTTCGCGGCAAGAATGGCAGTGGCTTCTTTCGTTCAGCGGCAAAGAGACCTTCCGCTGCTAATAGTTTCTTTAAGGCTTCTAGCCTCGCTAGTAATTCACCGACGCCAACTTGGCGAATTTCTTTCGCATTTAAGGAGAGCCTGCCGGTCGGGGTATAGAAATTAACTTTGGAATTAATTACAACTCTAGCGTTCTCACTCAAGGGTGCGATTGATTTAAATACTGAACGAGGACAGGTAACTTCTAAATACATATCGACGCTCGGATCTCGCAATCTCATGTAGACCATTCCGGAGCCGGCCCGATCATTAAGTTGTGCTATCTCGCCCTCAACCCAGATCTGTCCAAGTCGATTTATGTAATCACTAATTGCTTCTGAGACAACTCTCACCGGGACTGGTTTTTCGGCTGAGGTCTCTAGCACGACACGATAGTAATGGCGCAGATAGGATGCGCCTATGCCAAAACGAGTTCTGCTCGCTGCACCACGTGGTTATTGTGCCGGCGTAGATCGAGCAGTCATTACTGTGGAGAAAGCTCTTGAGTTATACGGAGCTCCGGTATATGTGCGCAAACAGATTGTCCATAATAAGCATGTTGTCGAATCACTCGAAAAACGCGGCGCAATTTTTGTAGATGAAACTGACCAGGTTCCTGAAGGTGCCCGTGTTGTTTTTTCTGCGCACGGAGTCTCTCCTAAAGTTCACCAAGAGGCAGCAACTCGAAATTTGAAAACTATTGATGCAACCTGCCCCTTGGTAACAAAAGTGCACCAGGAAGCACGACGCTTTGCGGCAGAAGACCTACAGATACTGCTAATTGGTCATGATGGCCATGAAGAGGTTGAGGGAACTGCAGGCGAAGCGCCAGATCACATCAAATTGGTAGATGGACTTGATAACGCAAAAAAAATCGAGATTGACCCCAAACGCCCAGTTGCTTGGCTCTCCCAGACAACACTTAGCGTTGACGAGACCCTTGAAACCGTTGCAATTTTGAAAGAACGTTTCCCACAACTACAAGATCCACCCTCAGATGACATCTGCTACGCCACCCAGAATCGCCAGATTGCCATTAAACAGATTGCTCCCGAAGCTGATCTAGTTTTAGTGGTTGGCTCAACTAACTCCTCAAACTCAGTCCGTCTCGTGGAAGTTGCCAAGGAATACGGCGCAAAACAAGCTTATTTGATTGATTATTCACGTGAGGTAAAAGAAGAGTGGTTTAACGGCGTTGAAACTATTGGAGTTACGAGTGGCGCTTCCGTTCCTGAGTTATTGGTGAAGGAGCTATTGAGCGATTTGGCTAAGCGGGGCTTTAGCGATGTGAAAGAGATTACCGCGATGGAAGAGAGCCTCTTATTTGCTCTTCCGCCTGAGCTTAGAAAAGATTTACGCGCCGCTGGAAAGTAATCGTTTTGCTTCTCTAAAGTAATACCACCAACCAAATAGTGAGCCAGAGATTAAGAAGGGCGCAACGCTAGCAAGCCCAGTCACAAGGTCTACGCCAAGTCGAGTAACGCTTAGTGAAAAACCACCGACTGTTGGAAGAAGTACTAAAGTGGCGATGGCGAGAGCAATTGGGGGATTAACAACTGCGACATAGGTTGTCCCGCTTCTTCCGTAAATCAAACCGCCGTAATAAGTAGCCCAGATAGCAATTCCAGTAAGAAATCCAATATTTGAGCGGAAGAAAATTTCAACGATAGCAACGAGGAAGATCAGTAGAAATTGGAGAATTGCAATTCCGGGTTTAGTTAAGCCAGCGCCTTTTACTGGAGATTTAAAGGGTGGTTGGGGTAGGTCATTTCGCATCGTCATCATCACCTAAATCTTCATCGCTTCCTTCATCAAATAGATCACCAGTTGTTAACTCTTTAGGTGCAATCTGGCGGAGTTCATCATCGACATCTTCTATCGCCTTTAACTTGCTGCTTGAGGGTGCGCCCAGTTTTACCATTTTTCTTGCGGGTTTTAGGACATTCTCTTCAGCGCTCTTTACTAGGTCATTAAAGGCGCGTTCTGAGGATTTGATGCGCTCGCCAAGTGTTTCGATCTTGCTATGAACTTTTCCAATTCGCTTTAAAAGTTCACCGGCTAAATCGGTGATTTCTTGGGCGTTCTTGGCAAGTTCACTTCGACTAAAAACATATGCAACAGTTCTTAACAAGGCCATCATGGTTGTCGGAGTTGCGATAGAGACATTCTTTTCAAAGGCTTTGTGGAGTAATTGGGGTTCAGCTTCTAGAGCTTCAGAGAGAATAGATTCAAACGGTGCGAATAGCACTACATAATCAGGGGAGTTACCGCTCTCTTGGTAGCCGCGCTTAGCGAGAGCGTTTACGTGACCTAGAAGATCTTTCGCATGAAGTTGCATTAGGCGATTTCGCTCTATTGGATCTTTTTCAACGATCGCATCAAGGAATCGATCAAAAGGAAACTTAGAGTCGATAAAGATTTCGCTACCTCCGGGGACAGCAATCTTTATATCTGGTTTGGTTATCTCAGTTCCGCTAGCTCGATAATCTTGTTTAAAGAAATGTACATTTTCAAGAAGACCAGCGCTCTCAAGGAGCGTTTCAAGTTGGGCCTCACCATATTTACCGCGCGTCTGTGAGTTAGAGAGCGCGCCGGCAAGTTTTGTTGTCTCGCGAAGTAAGTTTTCATTACCAAGTCGCATCGTTTCTATCTGGGTGCGCATCTCGCTCTCTGCTCGTGCGCGTTTTACCTCAGCTTCTTGACTTTGGGTTGCGAGTTGGGTCATGCCGACGGTGACCGAACGAAGTTGTTCATTCAAAGTAGTAAGTCTCGCCTCTTCTTTGCGCATCTCTTCAATTTGCGAGTTAAGTAGCGCAACTTTTCCGCGTTCGCTATTTGTGCGCAGAGTTGCGAATAAGGCGCCGATAGCTAGGCCAATAATGAGACCAATCACAAGTGAGAGTGCGCCGTTCATGCGCATATCGTGGCAGTCTGGGCTGACATTGACGGTTAGGCTCTACCCCTCGTGAGCCTTTCTATCGGAATCGTCGGCCTTCCCAATGTCGGAAAATCGACCCTCTTCAACGCGTTAACGAAGAACAACGTCTTGGCAGCCAACTACCCCTTCGCGACCATTGAACCGAATGTCGGCGTTGTGGGCGTTCCAGATTCCCGCTTGCCCGTCCTAGCAAAACTCTTCAGCTCCGAACGGATTATCCCGGCCGCTGTCTCTTTTGTAGATATCGCTGGAATTGTTAAAGGAGCATCTGAGGGCGCGGGACTTGGCAATAAATTTCTGGCAAACATTCGTGAGAGCGATGCAATCTGCCAAGTAATTCGAGTCTTCTCCGATCCTGATGTGGTTCATGTCGATGGACGCGTAGATCCTTCAAGTGATATCGAGACTATAAATACTGAATTACAACTTGCCGACTTGCAAACTCTGGAGAAGGCAATTCCAAGAGTCGAAAAAGAGGCGCGTCAAGATAAAGAGCGAGCAAAAGTGCTCGAAGTGATGAAAGCGGCACAAGCGACTCTTGGTGAAGGAAAACTTCTTTTCGGCTCAAAAATTGATTTAGCTTTACTTAAGGAACTTGGACTACTTACAGCAAAACCATTTCTTTATGTATTTAATGTTGATGCGAGTGAATTGAGTGATGCTGCGCTCCGTAAGAAATTACAAGAATTAGTAGCGCCAGCCGAAGCAATATTTCTAGATGCAAAGACCGAATCTGAATTGACGGAGCTTGATGATGTAGAGGCTTTGGAATTACTTAAATCAATTGGCTTAACCGAACCGGGCTTAAGTACTCTGGCTCGAGTTGGCTTCAATACTCTTGGCCTACAAACATATTTAACTGCGGGTGAAAAAGAGGCGAGAGCTTGGACGATTCACAAAGGGGATACCGCACCTGCTGCGGCTGGAGTAATTCATACCGATTTCCAAAAAGGATTTATAAAAGCTGAAGTCGTCTCGTTCGCGGACCTAGTTGCCGCTGGTTCTATGTCAGAAGCGAAAGCTCGCGGCAAAGTTCGGATGGAAGGAAAGGATTACGTAATGCAAGATGGCGACGTAGTGGAATTTAGGTTCAATGTCTGAGATAAAGAAATCAACAGCTCACCTCACCGGTCTACCACTACTAGAGCGTGACGATCTGCGAAACATCGCAATCATCGCCCACGTTGACCATGGCAAGACCACACTCGTTGATGCCATGCTCTGGCAGAGCGGCGCCTTTGCGGCCCACAAAGACCAATCCGAATCACAAGATCGAGTTATGGATTCAATGGATTTGGAGCGCGAAAAAGGGATCACCATTCTTGCGAAAAATACTGCGGTAAAGCGCGGAGATACCATCGTAAATATCATCGATACCCCAGGTCACGCAGATTTTGGTGGCGAAGTCGAACGCGGACTTGAAATGGTCGATGGCGTCGCGCTGTTGGTTGATGCTTCTGAAGGACCGTTGCCACAGACGAGATTCGTTTTACGTAAAGCGCTCCAGAAAAATCTTCCAGTAATTCTAATTATTAATAAAGTAGATAGACCAGATGCTCGTATCGCCGCAGTCGTGGATGAGACTTATGAATTGTTCTTAGATTTAGATGCAACTGAGAAACAGATTGATTTTCCAATCGTTTACACCTCGGCTAAAGCTGGTCGAGCTTCACTTAATCGCCCGAGCGACGGCGGAATGCCAGATCAAGAAAACCTTGATGTTCTTTTTGATATTATTTTCAAAACGATTCCTTCACCGAAATATCATGACGGCGCGCCACTTCAAGCCCATGTCACAAACTTAGATTCCTCGCCTTATCTTGGAAGATTGGCGCTCTGCCGCGTTCATGAAGGCAGAATTAAAAAAGGCCAACTTGTAACGTGGATTAAGAGCGATGGCAGCCAAGAAAAGGTAAAAATTTCTGAGCTAATGATGACTGAAGGTTTAGAGCGAGTCCCAGTCGCCGAGGCCGGTCCCGGAGACATCATTGCTGTAGCCGGAATCGAAACGATTACTTTGGGTGAAACCCTTGCAGATAGCGAAAATGCACATGCATTGCCGCCTATAACTGTTGACGAACCTTCTATTTCTATGACAATTGGCATAAACACTTCACCACTTGCGGGTCGAGTTGGAAAGAAATTAACCGCGCGACTTGTGAAGAATCGGTTGGATAGCGAATTGGTAGGAAATGTTTCACTTAGAGTTCTAAATACCGATCGTCCAGATACCTGGGAGGTCCAGGGTCGAGGCGAACTTCAATTAGCAGTTCTAGTCGAGATGATGCGCCGCGAGGGTTTTGAACTAACTGTAGGAAAACCGCAAGTGGTTACCAAGATGATTGATGGAAAATTAAATGAGCCGATGGA
>JBEANJ010000048.1:0-6654 GCA_041165565.1 Actinomycetota bacterium
GGCGTTAATGGCAGCCATTTCCTCAGAAGTTCCTGAATTGGAGTGGTCATCAATGACGAAAATTGAGAATTTCATTGAAAAAGTATCTCACAAAAAAAATTCACTAACTTGTGCCTGAATTAGCGGCTCTAATTGAGCTTCCATTAACTGTTACTGCAATCGTAAAAGTAGCACCCGACTGCGTTGTCAGGACTCGAAGTCTTCTAGACGTTTGGGGAATACATTTGGCAAACTTAAGGCTTGTCACTTCTATTCAAGTAATATTTAATATGTTCGAGCAACGTCCTGCGACTGAAGGACTATTTGACTCTTGTAGTAATAACAATGTCGCGGCATTCGCGCGCGTACCATTGGATTCTGGAGCACTTTCAGGAACGTGGACTTTAGATACTCCTTCTTCTTGGATTAAAGGTTCTGTTCAAGAGCAACTCTTTGGTGGAAATCGATTTGAAAAAACTTTCAAAAAGGTTGAGGCTTTGAAAGAGGTCGTTAGGCCCTACTTTTCGACTCTTGCTGAGGCGGCCATCCGCTACTCACTAAGCTCCCCTAGTGTTTCTACTACTATTCCAGGGATGAATGCTCTGGATATCGTAGACCGAAATGTTGCCTATTCTGACGGACAAGAATTCCCACAAGAATTGATAAGTAAAATTGCCGAATTCAATTGGCCAAGAAATTATTACAAAATCTCAAGTCCGGCCTAATTCTAAAATCATTCTGAAAATTTCGTACCTTGAGGTATAAATTTCACTGGCAGCTTAGAATAACCTCTAATCAGCTGTTTTACCCATCGCTCAGGGTGACCAACTATTCTTATTTCATCCGGTTGCTCGAGCAGGGTTTCAATAGTGACTCTCGCCATCAGCCGAGCAAGGGGTGCACCCATGCATGCGTGAATTCCTTCTCCAAAAGATAAAATTTTGTCATTCTGACTAAAGTCCCGATCAACAATAAACATATCGGGATTCTCAAAAATACGCTCATCTCGGTTTGCGGAGCCCTGTAAGAGCATAACTCTAGAATCGGCTGGAATTGTGACCCCCGAGAATGTTAATTCTACAGTTGTTTGTCTCGATACATTCTGGCCTGGAGTGTCGTAGCGAAGAACTTCTTCAATAAAATTGCCAATCATTTGAGGATTTTCTCTAAGAAATACCTGAAGTTGAGGGTATTTATCTAATACCACGACTGCGTTAGTTAGTAGCGCAGAAGGCGCATCAGTTGACGCAGAATACACAAGATGGGTGAGACCGACTATTTCATCGGATTCTACTTTGCCTTTTTCCATGGCATTTAGAACTTGAGTGATGACGTCGGAAATATTTGAATCAGCGCTCATCGCTAATTCTTCCATCCGTTTGGTAACAGCGGCTTGAAAAAAGTCTTCGGTTTCATGATTAGAGATTGCCGCATCTGCGGGAACTCCTAACTCACCAACAGTACGTGCCATTGATCTAGATAAATGGTCTATGAGCCAACTAATATCAGATTTTCCATCTGGCAAGCCAACAAGTTTAGTGGTAACAGCAAAAGCCAATGGAAGCGCAAAATCGGTAGCAAAATCGCTTTCTTCCTTATCCTTCATTTCAACAATCAGTTGACGGGCAAGTAAACGAATCCCATCTTCTTTTTCTAAAATTTCTTTAAGTGCAAAAACTCTGCGCAATGCTTGGCGCAAAGCCGTGTGCCGTGGTTGATCTTGGGCTACTAGATTTCCTTTGCCGTACGAATCGTGGGTACCATCGATATCATTTCCTAGGCGATTAACCATTTGTTCGTGATTCTTGAAGGCAGATTTAACATCTTCGTACCGCGATAGAACGTACACGCCGAGTCGAGGGCTGAAATAGACCGGGGCATAATCACGCAATTGCTTATAAATATCGTAAGGGTGTTCATAAACTGAATAGGACAAAGGGTCGTAGAAAATATTTACGCCGTGAGGAGGCTTCAAGTGAAGATGGCCGAGCTGGCTGTTTGCGTCCACTTCAATTGAGGACTGCTCTGTATTTTCTGACACTATTTATTTCTCCGATCACTCAATTAAATAGCGAGACTAGCACGTGCTAGTATCCTGTCAAGGTTCTGGGGAAATTTAGGGGTAAATACATTGAGCTCTCCATCGATTGCCATTGTTGGAAGTGGCCCGTCGGGATGTTACATAGCCCAATATTTGCGCAAAGCTTTCTCTGAGTCACTCATCTCAATCTTCGAGCGCGACCCGGTTCCTTATGGCTTGCTCAGATTTGGCGTCGCGCCAGATCACATAGGCACTAAATCAATTGCTCAACAATTTGAACGACTCTTTGAAAGAGAAGGGGTCGAATTTATTGGCAATATGGAAATTGGAAAAGATAAATCGCTGCGTGAGTTAAGAAATGAATTCGATATCGTAGTAATTGCAACTGGATTGAATGAAGACCGTTCTTTGGGGATAAGTGGGGAAAATTTGGAAGGTATCTATAGTGCGGGACGCATAACTAGATTATTGAATTCTCACCCAAATGAAAATAGTGAAGGAATTTCAGTTGGATCAAATATCGCCATTATCGGGCAAGGTAATGTGGCAATAGACTTGCTAAGACTCTCACTATTAGATTCAGAAGAATTGCAATCTTTTGGAGTGACAAAAGAGATTGCTAATTTGATGGGCAAACATGCCTCTAAAACAATTTCTGTAATCGGACGTTCGCCCATCGAAAAAGCAAAATTTGATACTACTATGATTAAGGAAATTTCAAAATTTTCAAATGTTAAATTTACTGCAGATATTGACTACTCAAAATTTATGGATGAAGACTCGAAAAAAAGAAGCGAAGCTATTAATTTTTTAGTTTCTCATTCCCCAACTAGTGCTAAACAGATTGTAAATTTTTACTTTGGTTGGACTACTCTTTCTTTTTTTGGATCCAATCGAGTTGCTGGTGTTGATTTAGTGTCAAAACAGAAGAAAATGAGAATTCCGGTAGATACCGTCTATACCGCGATTGGATTTCAGGAAGCTAAAAGTGCCTCAATAAAGAAATCCGAGCACACTTTAGGAAAATTCGATTTGAATCGCGGCTTTCTAGATGATGGCCTCTATTGTGTCGGCTGGTTTAGGCGCGGACCGGTAGGAACAATCCCGGTGAGTCGAGCAGATGCCAAGATTGTATGTGACGCCATCTTCAGTGATTACTATTCCAAAATGCAAGGAAAGGTAGAAATCCGTTGAGTAAAAATGTTGTAATTCTTTTTGGCACAGAGTCTGGAAATGCTGAATTTGCAGCGGAAGATATGGCAGCTGTAATTACTGACCGTGGAGTTCAAATTTTCGACATGTCTGATTTCTCTTCGGAAAATTTTGATTCGACTAATTTGTATATTCTAATTTGTTCTACACATGGTGAAGGGGATCTCCCCAGTGGTGCAGTCCCATTGTACGATTCGATCAAGTCACTCAAACCAGACTTGTCGGATATTGAATATGCAATATTTGGTCTCGGAGATAGTTCGTATGAAAATTACAGTAGAGGTAGTGAGCATTTTGATACTCTACTAACTTCGTTGGGTGCGAGTCGCATTGGTGAATATGGTCGACATGATGCACAAACTGGGACACTGCCAAATGAAAGTGCAGTGAAGTGGACTCAAGAGATTATTGCCCAGAGTTAGCCCATGAAAGAGAAGGCACCAAGAAAGTTTAAGTCTGCTACAACTATGGCGGATGTAGCAGCCAAGGTTGGAGTATCTAGGCAATTAGTAAGCTTAGTATTCCGCAATGCGAATGGAGTTAGTCCACAAACTGCATTAAAAATTAGAAAAGCTGCACTTGAACTTGGTTACTCGCCAAACTTGGCCGCGCAATCTTTAAGGCGCGATGGATCAAAATACATAGGAGTTGCATACAACTCCTCACATAGTTCAAGTATCGATTTAATTCCTGCTCTTTACAGAGCTACAGGAGCTCATGGTTTTCGCTTGGTTTTGAGTATGATCTCAACTAATCACCCTGAAGAAAGGGCAATTGAGGAATTAATTGGGCATCGCTGTGATGGTTTAATTTTAGTATCCAGTGAGCTCTCATCAAAAAGATTGAAAGAAATTTCAGAAAACAGTCCAGTGGTTAGTATAAATCGAAGAGTTTCTGGCCTTCGCTGTGGGGTCGTATCCTCAGATGGCGGTGCGGGAATATTTGAAGCGGTTGAATACTTGACTGCACTAGGACATAAATCCATTGCTTATGTCAGTACTCCTGAAATGATGGAAAACCAATTCCGATTGGCTGGATATGAGGCGGCTATGGCTAAGTCAAATCTGAATTCGCAGATTATAGTTATAGAAAGTGGATATATTGAATCGGCTGGGGCAATTGCCGGTGGTATTTTTTTATCAAAAAAGATAATGCCCTCTGCAGTGGTTTGTAGTAATGACCAAGTAGCATTGGGATTAATCTTGACTCTCGCTAAAGCAGGTATAAAAATTCCGAATCAAATCTCAGTTATAGGTTTTGACGATACAGTCGCAAGATTCCCATTCTTGGATCTAACTACGGTGCATCAGGATGCAGTAGAACTGGCGGAAGCGGCCATCTCTAATCTAATTGCAAGAATTAATAATGAGAAATCGCCAGCTACTGAAATACTTACAAGTGCAAAATTGGTTATTCGTTCTAGCACCTCAAAACCAAGATCAAATTGAGTGAAATCATGAATGTTCAAACTATTAATGCGGTGGAAGATCTCTTTTATAAATTGATTCCGGTAGAAGACCAAGCGCAACTTGTCATTTATGCGAATGGTAAGAAAGTTGTGGATATCGCAGGTGAGATAGACCAAGATTCAGTCACGGGAATATTTTCAGTATCCAAGGCGCTTTGTGCTATTGCTTTAGCAAAATTAGTTGATGAGGAAAAGTTGAATGTGAATGAAAAAGTTTGCCGTTATTGGCCTGAGTTCGCATCTGCGGGTAAGGAAAATGTAACTGTTCGTCAGTTACTTAGCCATCAGGCAGGGTTAGTTGAAACTGAGGCTGGATTAACGATTGAGCAGCTTCATACTGATCATGACGCGGCCGCGTTGTTAGCAAATACAGCGCCTTTATGGGAACCAGGTAGCGCCTTTGGTTATCATGCTACAACTATCGGAATTTTAATAAGTGAGTTGATATTTAGAATAACTGGGATGTCTGTTCAGATTTATTATGAGCGGGAAATTCGAAGTAAATTGAATGTAGATGCCTACCTTGGTCTTCCTTTAAATATTCAGCACAAGTTTCTACATCCACTCTCTGCAAACCGAGAGTTACCGCTCCCGGCAAAGGACTCACTAGCGGAAAAATCATGGGGACAGTTTGCAAATGCGATGCGGCAAAATGGGGGAATTGACACTCTGATTTATACCCCCGAAAGACTCACGTTTGGCGGGCCAGCGTTTGGAGGAGTAGCTAGTGCTCGCGGTCTCGCTGCTGTCTTCAACTGGGCAACTGGGTTTGGAGAATTTTCACCTGGTGTAAGTTCAAAAACCATTTATGAATTTGCAAAAACTCAAGTACATGGCTTTGATGTTGCGCAACAAATCCCGGATCGTCACCACGGGCTCGTCTTTATGAAGCCAACTAAATCGACACCATTTGGTTCACCATCAGCATTTGGACATGATGGAGCAGGAGGATCAATTGTTTTTGCCGATCCTGAGACTAGGACAGTGTTGGCATATGTTGTTCGTCGATTAACTTTTCCTGGTGGAGTTGACCAAAGAATTTATCCAATTCTGCGATTAATTCAGCCTGAGCGCGATCTAATGTCAATAAAGTAAAGAGTTGATCTAAGTACATACGTATCTATTCTTTGTCCTCAGCAATCTTCTTCAATCGGACAAGTGTTTTTGCAACCGCCAACTGTGTCCATGGGTAAGCCTTGCGGATGTTTAGCCAGAGGTGGGCGATTCTTGGGGCATAAGTTGCATCAAAAGTTTCGGTTACCTGCGTTGAACCATTCCCTAAATCAACTAACTCATATCGCCATCTCCACCTACCCAGATGGCGCCAGGCAATCAACTCATTTTTCTTGTATTCCACAACTGTATTCAGGATTCGGTAGTTGATTCCAAGATGCATCTTCATGCCGAATTTTGAGCCAAGCACCAATTCAGATGGACCACTGATATTTGCAGTAATCGTGTGACTTCCATCAAAGTCTCTATGGCGCTGAGGATTAGAGAGAATTGAAAATATTTTTTCTGGAATTGCCTGGATTATTATTCTTGCTGATCTAACCTGTGAATTACCAGTATCTAGTATTTCCGAGCGAGTCTTATCCTCAGTCATGAATACAGCCTAGCCGGCTTTTCGGCTAGATTTAAGTCTCTTGTAAGATCGAAATACCATCAGCAAAACAAGAATCAGCCCCAAACCTTGTAGTCCAGGCGAATCATCAGCTTCTCCGGCAATTATCGCAAGGGCTCCAAGGAGAATTCCAAAGAAGTAGAGAAGATACTTCACAAGTTTTCCTCCGCCCAAATACAGATTGCATCGTAGTGATATTTTACAAGATCTTAAGCTACGGATTCATAAAAATCTCTGTGTGGCGACGGGAGTAAGTAGGACATAGCTAATGATTTTTATGCTTCCTTATTTGGAGTCCAAAAACTGAAGAATAAAGTTGTAATGTTTATT
>JBEANJ010000049.1:0-6509 GCA_041165565.1 Actinomycetota bacterium
CTGCATAAAGTTAAACACTTCTAAATAGGAAAGTGAGCGGGGATTTGGCCCCCGCCCACTTATGGTTAAGAAGAGTCGCCCTATAAGCCGGATCCTGTCTTGCTATTTCTAGCGAGATCACCATCCATCTAGGTTCGTAATTACTTACGAACTCAAGCAACCTACCCACCAGCACGAACGAGCAGTTCTTAACGCTGGCCTACGTGGTCTTGCTCCAAGTGGGGTTTGCATAGCTATCGATATTGCTACCGATACTGGTGGTCTCTTACACCACCGTTTCACCCTTACCAATGCTTAAAAGTTAATTAGGCTCTTAAGTAACGCGGTGATCCGGGCGACTCTTCGAGGCGAATTCTACGCCAGTTTTAGTGGCTTGCGTTAATCAGTTGAAGTGGGCGAGAAGTTACGCTTGCTAGAGTCTTTTCCCGCGGATAACCCAACTCTTCCAAGATTTCCAAGGATTTAGATAGTTTTCCGATACCGCCAGCAAGAGTCCCATCGCTTCTTACGGCTCTACCATCTTTGATTTCAATCTCAGTTTTGCCCAACATATGTTTACCGCTTTCGAGTCCAGCGGCAGCTACCGCGTCGGTCGTTATAACTAAGCGATTTAAAGCTCTATCGCAGGCATTCTTTACCAATTCTCGAGATACGTGGACATCATCGATGATCATTTGAAAAATAATATCTTCGCGTTCGAGTACTAGTTCGACGAGTTCGCCATCTTTTCGCATTCCGTTATAAAGATGGGTTACGGTTTTAGCGCCAGCATTGAAGGCAGCCTCCGCTTCTTTTCGTTCTGCAGTTGTATGGCCGAGTGAGACTACGACTCCATTTTTGGAGATTTCTTCTATGGCGGCAATTGCCCCAGGTAATTCGGGGGCGAGAGTGATCATCTTTAGATTCGGGATCTTGAGCATCTCTTGAATAAGGTTCTTTTCTGGATTCCTTAGTAGTTCTGGAGCGTGGACTCCCCTTCGCTCAAACGATAGGCAAGGGCCTTCAAAGTGAAGTCCTAAAATCTTCGCTTCATCTTCACTTTGATTTCCGATTAACTCATTTATCAACGTTGAGGCTCTTTTGAGTTGATCAAAATCACTTGTGATAAGTGATGCTAGATATCCCGAAACTCCCTCTTTGCGAAGCGATCTGCTGGCAAGTCTTAATTCATCATGATTCTTAGCGTTTAGAAAATCTATTCCGGCATGACCATTCACTTGGATATCGATTAGATTATTGATTACTGTCATTTCTTTATCCAAATCTTTCCAAAAGCAGGCGCAGCAAAGGCATCCCAGTACATAACATTCTGCACCGAAGACCCCCAAATCGTCTGTGTCTTGCCAAAGTGTGTCGGCAAATGCCAGAAATATCGAGCAGCGTCCGCATCTAACTCTTTCCATAGATTTGCTCGAGCTTTTGAATCTAAAGTCTTGCGAGCCTTCTCAACCTTGGCGGCAAAATTCTTGTACTTTTCGTCGGTCTCATTCTGAGTTAGATTGAATTCTCCTTTTGCAAGAAAGATTTCCGGAATTACGGCTGAAGCTCTTGGCCAATCTGCAAACCAACCAGCTGATGATAGATCGCTCTGCTTACTTGGTTGGCGAACCGTTGAGATGTAATCTGAAACAATTTCATTCCAAATGACTGGAATTCCAATCTTTGCGAGCGCTTCATTTACGAGAATCGAAGTTGCGGCAAAATCCTCTGATTTCCGTACGTCAATTTTAAGACCTGAAGTAGTTAACTTATTTACAACATTTGGACAAACGCTTCGTGCTTGCTCCAAAGCGCCCCGAGCCTTCTCAATATTTCCCTCAGGCAAAAATTCTGGACTGCCAGGGCCGACTAATTTGGTGGCGGCGTAATCAAGGTGAAGCAGCGGACTTAATGCTCCGGTTGCGTAAGAACCAACATATTTCTCTCCACCTTGGATATCAGTTAATGCTTTCGTAGGCCAAGCAAGGTAAATAGCTTTGCGGGCCTCTAAACAAGGCACCGCTCTTGTGTTGAAAGCAAAGTACCTTACGTAATTGTTGGTCGTAATCACGTTCCTTGCGCGCAACTTCTTGGTCGCTTGGAACTTCTCGCGGTTGGCGCGAAGCGGTTCAACGAGACTGATTGCGTTAGGAATCGAGTCATCAAGTATCGCTTGATCAATTACTTCTCGATTCATATTAAATTTAACAATTACTTCTTTGGGCATCGGAATGCGATTTGGATCAGTTTTTGTGCTCCAATTCTTATTCCTTATTAAGCGAAGTTGAATATCGCTATTTTCCGCAATTTTGTATGGGCCCGTTGATTCCGGCTTTAGATCATAGAGCTCTCTTGTATCTTTTTCAGGCTGTATAGGAGATGTATAGCCAAACGTTGCGAGATGATTGAAATCAGGTTCTGGTCTGCTTAACTTAAAAGTAATTGTTTTTTTATCTTTGGCGCAAGTTACAGCTTTGTCGAAAGCTTTGAGGCCTTCTGGGGAATTAACGTAGGGCCCGGAATAAATTGATTTGCCCTTGGCGTCCATTGGAATATCAAGAAGTGCAATTAGATGCATAGGTCCGTCCGTGATTAGATCTTGAGCGAAAACGCGTGAGACTGAATACTTGATATGTTCGCAATTAATCGCCTTTCCATCTTCAAATTTGATACCACTCTTTAGTTTGAAGCTCCAGGTAGTCGCATCTTTTGATACCTGGCCTAAATTAGTTGCCAGATCAGGAACTAGTTCTATTCCTTTAGCGCCCGAAGCTTGTCGATAGGTCAAAAGAGTTCTAAATAAAAATGATGAGGCAAAGGCGCGATCACGTGATAAGTAGATTCGAGCGGGATCAAGATGGGCAAATTGCGGCGTGTTGAGCAGCAGATTCAAAGTGCCTCCAGGCGTTGGCTTGAGAACTGCTGGTTTAGCGCTTTTGCTTTTATTTGCTTTTGGTTTTGCAGCCCAAGCAAAATATGTAGGTTGCGAAGTGAGCAACAGTGTTAATCCACAAGCAATTGCAAAACTTCGCAAAGTATTACGCTTCAAAATTTCTCCCTGGCAACTGGTTGGCCTATCGTAGATGTCCACGCTCATTAACTGAGCGAATTGCCATCAAACCATCCGAAGGCCAGATCGAAATACAAGAAATACTGGCCGGAGATACATCTAAATTAAATATTACGCTTGGCTCGGCTTTGATCGCCGCTGCGAGCGCTGTTTTTATCATGCCGTTATGTGTAACTACACAGACTTTCTTATGAGGAAATTCAGCAGAGATATCTTGTAGACCCTGGAGAGCGCGTGCCATAGCCGAGTCATAAGACTCGCCTCCGGGTGGAGCGAAAGATGAAGTTGATACCCACATTGCGTATTCATCAGGAAAACCTGCCTTAACTTCATCAATTGATAGCCCATCCCATATTCCAAAGTCACATTCCTTCCACATCTCTTCGTACACAATCTCTAATCCAGTCGACTTAGAAATCGCTTCCGCAGTCTGTTTAGTTCTTTGAAGTGGAGACGAAATGAGAACATCAGGTTTGATTCGAGCGATTTCGCTTGCAACGAGATCTGCTTCTTTTAAGCCAGACGGAGTTAGCTCGGGATTTAGAGGACCTATCCCCGAAAATTTACGCTGCGGAGTAAGCGCGGTCTGTCCGTGACGAACCAAATAAATCATGGTTGGAATTTCGTTCGACAGCAATCTCTCGGTTAAATAATTTCTTCTTAATGGGCCGCTATGCTCAGCGATAATTCCATCAAGAGCCTCATTCACTAAGCGATCCGCGTGAACATTTACATCTCTTGGAATCCACTCGTACCGAACTAGATTTGCCGGGTGGGAATTCTTGGCTTCAATTGCCAATCGCTTCATCTCTGGATTCTTTATCTTCCAGTTTCCACTCATTTGTTCCACAATTAATTTTGAATCCATCTTTACGTGAACATGAGCCGTTTCATCTAGTTCATTTATGGCGCGTAATCCCGCAATTAGACCGCTGTATTCAGCAACGTTATTTGTAGTGACACCAATCTTCTCGGAAAGCTCAATTAGTACTTTTGATTCTTCAAAAACTACCGCCCCGTAGGCCGCAGGCCCCGGATTGCCTCGTGATCCGCCATCGGCGAAGAGGGTGAGACTTCTAGCCATTACTTAACTCTAATCAAAATCCGTCGACATTCCTCGCAACGCACTAGCTCGTCATCGGGTAAAGACTTAACTCTTTCAATTTCAGCCGCATTCAATTTCAAATGACAACCCCCGCAGCTTTCGCCCAACAATTGAGCAGCTCCTACCCCGTCAGAAGCACTGCGGATCTTTTCGTAGAGTGCAATCAATTCGTTGTTTATCTGGGGAGCAAGAACATCTCGAGCCGCAAGACTTTGCTGCTTAGCTGAATCTAATTGATTTTTTTCAAGACTTAAATCTGATTGCAATTTTAAAGAATCTGATTCGAGCACGCTAATCTTTTCTTTAATAGCTTGAACACGAGAGCTAACCTCTTCGATACGAACCATAATTTCAAGCTCAATATCTTCCAACTCAGATCGACGCCTAGCTAATGTTCCTAGTTCATGTTGAATTTGTTCCAACTCTTTGGGCGTGCCTCCACCTGAGGCAAGTCGCTTCTCATCCTTTTCAATACGTGAAATTACTTGCTCTACATCTATTTCCGATTTTGATAGTTCGTGTTGGATGTCGCTTTTTTCTGTCTCGGCCGCAATGAGTAAATTCTTATTTTCTGAAAGCTCCCTATTAATTCCATCTAATTGAGAATTTAGGGGCGAAGTTTTAATCTTATGATTAATTTTTAATATGTCAGAGTCAATCTGTTGTAGCGCTAACAACCGTTCCTGGTCAAGATATGACGCTTTCATGCGAGAATCCTAGTGGCGATTTACGCGATCAATTCCTTCAAGAGAGTTATCACTCGATTCTCAATCTCGTCGCGAATACTTCTCACTTCATCAATACTTTTACCGGCAGGATCGTCCAAGACCCAGTCCTCATACCGTTTTCCGGGAAAGAACGGACATGCATCGCCACAGCCCATGGTGATCACAACGTCACTCGCTTGAACTGATTCGGTTGTAAGAATTTTCGGTGACCGCCCAGATATGTCTATTCCCTTTTCCCGCATAGCTTCTACCGCAATTGGATTAATTGAATCCTTTGGCGCGCTACCGGCTGAATAGACATTGATCTTATCGCCACCAATATGCTCTAAAAATCCAGCAGCCATTTGAGATCTGCCTGCGTTATGAACACATACAAAAAGAACACTTGGTTTTTTCATTTCTGGTCTTTTCGCTCCTCTTGAAGATAGTTATTAATTGCAAGTGCAATCAAACCGCCCAAGATTTGGACAAAAACAAAAGCCCATAGCGAAGAGGGGCTAATTCCGGCTAAGGAGTCAGTAAACATTCGACCTAGCGATACCGCTGGATTTGCAAATGAGGTTGAGGATGTGAAGAAATATGCGGAAGCAATCCAAAGCGAAATTAGTGCGGCACGCTGATGTATTTCTATTTTCTTCCAGCTAGCAATAGCAATTAGTACTAAGCCAGCGCTGGCCACCAATTCGGCGGCTAACAGATTTGATCCGCTACGTTCAATTTCCGATATTGAGAAGAGTGGTCGGTCAAATAACCCTTGGGCTAACATCGATCCAAATATGGCCCCTAAGATTTGAGCAAAAAGATAGAGAAAAAATTCCTTCAGCCTTAGTTTGCGGTTTAGAAGTATTACGAATGTAACGACCGGATTGAAATGTGCGCCGCTAATTTCTGCGAATAAATTTATAACTATATAAAGCACGGCAACTGTGCTTATCATGTTGACTAGAAGCCATACGGCTCCGTCTTTAGTCCATATGGTGGCCATATGCGCAGATCCGATAACTGCCGTGGTTATTAAGGCGGTTCCAAGAAATTCGGCAAACAAATTCTTCATGACGCAAACCTACTATCTAGGCTTACTTGTAGAGCGAAGCCATAAGTGAACTCTAGGTTAACTAGAAGTTTTATTTATGTATGTAAAATCAAAAAGCTTCTTAAATCCCATATCTACATAGATTTTTATGGCAGGTAAATTAGTGCTAGTAACCCCGAGGCAAACTTGTTTAATACCAAGTGTGGCAAGCTCCCCCAACACAACTCTCATTAGGGCTTTTCCTAACCCCTGATTGCGACGAGCGCTATGTGTAGCAACTGAAGCCACAACATGCTCACCTGATTGCCACTTACAAATTGCTGCGACGCCTTCTAATTCACCGGCGCCGTCACGAATACTGCTCCAACGAACAATTTCAGGATTACCCGGTGAAACTGAAAGATCGGGACCATGTTCTTTTAGAAACTGCTCAATCTCCTCATTTTCTGGCTCATCAGAAAGTTTCAGTCTTAGTTCATTTGGAACTTCAATGGAATAAGCTTCCCATTCATTCTTTTCAAATCTTGTTAGTTCCTCTAACCAACTTGAATCTCTTTCAAAACTTATCCTTAGCCAGTCCGGCCTGAGAGGCGC
>JBEANJ010000050.1:0-6301 GCA_041165565.1 Actinomycetota bacterium
CCGCCTTTAAGAGAGTTACCGCGGAAAATATCAGCAAATCTTGATGAAATTACAACTTTAAAGCCATAGTTTTGAAGCGCCCAGACAGCATGTTCTCGAGAAGAACCAGTTCCAAAATCAACTCCGGCTACCAAGATGGTTCCATTCTTATATTGCGGCTGATTAAGTACAAAGTCTGGATCGTTTCGCCATGCAGCAAATAATCCGTCCTCAAACCCAGTCCTTGTCACTCGTTTCAAATAAACAGCTGGAATAATTTGATCGGTATCGACATTACTACGTCTTAATGGAACGCCGGTTCCCGAATGCGAAATAAATTTCTCCATATTAACTCCTAGAGATCAGCTGGCGAAGCCAGCGTTCCTTTGATTGCGGTGGCTGCAGCTACAAGTGGACTAACAAGATGTGTTCTGCCACCTTTTCCTTGTCGCCCTTCAAAGTTTCTATTACTTGTGGAAGCTGCCCTCTCTCCCGGCTTTAATTGATCCGGATTCATTCCAAGACACATTGAGCAACCTGCACTTCGCCATTCAGCGCCTGCATCGAGAAATACTCGATCTAAACCTTCGGCTTCCGCCTGTAATCTAACTCGAGCCGAACCTGGAACGACCAACATACGCGTATCGCCCGCAATACGTCGCCCCTTAATTATTTCTGCGGCTGATCGTAAATCTTCTATTCGACCATTTGTACAAGAACCAAGAAAAACCGTATCGATCTTGATGGCTTTCATTGGAGTCCCTGCTTTTAAATCCATATAAGTAAGTGCATTCTGTGCAGCAACTCGCTCTTGCTCATCAGCAAATTCACTTGGAATTGGCACGGAAGAGTTTAGTGGCACGCCTTGCCCGGGGTTGGTCCCCCATGTGACAAATGGAGAGAGTTCATCGGCATTAAGAGTTATCTCCTTATCGAACTTTGCATCGGTATCGCTATACAAAGTCTTCCAATAAGAAAGCGCAGCATCCCATTCTTGACCTTTAGGCGCATGCGGTCTTCCTTTAATATATTCAAAAGTTATTTCATCAGGTGCGATTAATCCTGCTCGCGCACCGGCCTCAATCGACATATTGCAAATTGTCATTCGCGCTTCCATCGAGAGTTTCCTAATAGCGCTTCCGCGATACTCCAAAATATAGCCCTGGCCTCCACCCGTTGATATCTTTGCAATAACAGCGAGAATGATGTCTTTCGATGTAACTCCAGGCTTTAGAGTGCCTTCGACATTTATAGCCATCATTTTTGGACGATTTAGAGGAAGTGTCTGGGTGGCAAGCACATGCTCAACTTCGCTAGTCCCAATACCAAATGCAAGAGCGCCAAATGCGCCATGAGTCGAAGTATGTGAATCGCCACAAACAATTGTCATTCCAGGTTGGGTAATTCCTAGTTGCGGACCAACGACGTGAACTATTCCCTGTTCAACATCTCCAAGTGAATGAATTCGAATGCCAAATTCAGAACAATTCTTACGCAACGTATCTACTTGTAGACGAGAAACTGGATCAGCAATCGGTTTATCGATATCGATAGTTGGCACATTGTGATCTTCAGTGGCCAACGTTAATTCGGGTCGACGCACGCTTCGTCCGGCAAGACGCAGCCCATCAAATGCTTGCGGACTCGTAACTTCATGAATTAAATGCAGGTCGATGTAAAGCAGATCAGGTTCGCCAGCGCTTTGGCGCACAATATGGTCGTTCCAAACTTTCTCGGCTAGTGTCTTGCCCATCGCCCCTCCGTCCATCTTTACTTCTCACCTATTGAGATGGCATTATCAGATTATGGACAAGAAGAATAGCGGAGTCGGAGTACTTGATAAAGCGGTAAGAATTTTGACCGTTTTAGAATCTGGTCCACATTCTCTGAGCGAGCTAGTGAAGGCGACCAAAATCGCTCGTCCCACGGCCCATCGGCTAGCAGTGGCTCTGGAAGTTCATCGATTAGTAGCGCGGGATTTAAATGGACGATTCATTCTCGGCTCTCGAAATAGCGAATTTGCAGCCGCAACTGGAGAGGATCGATTGTTGGCCGTTGCGGTGCCTGCTCTCACCTCGCTTCGAGATGCAACGGGTGAAAGTGCGCAGTTGTATCGCAGACAAGGCGACCAAAGAATCTGTGTTGCAGCGGCAGAGAGAATATCTGGACTCCGTGATTCGGTTCCGGTTGGCGCCGCCTTAACAATGGGCGCCGGCTCAGCCGCCCAAGTACTTCTTGCATGGGAGGATGCTGATCGACTTCATCGAGCACTTAATGGCGCGAGATTTAGCGCAGCAGCATTATCTGCAGTTCGGCGACGCGGTTGGGCGCAGAGCGTTGGTGAGCGAGAGCCAGGAGTTGCATCCGTTTCAGCGCCAGTTCGCGGACCCAATAACAAAGTAATTGCAGCAGTAAGCATCTCAGGGCCAATTGAGAGATTAGGTAGACAGCCGGGAAGAATTCACGCTGCTGCTGTTGTCGCAACTGCAGCGAAATTAAGTGAACACTTATTAAAGAAATGATGGCAGCCCCGAAGGGATTCGAACCCTCGTAGCTGGCTTGAGAAGCCAGAGTCCTAGGCCACTAGACGACGGGGCCATCGATATTTAGTTTTTCTGCTGGGGTACCAGGACTCGAACCTAGACAAGCTGAACCAGAATCAGCTGGGCTGCCAATTACCCCATACCCCAAAGCGCTAAGAATAGCGCGAAGTTAGCTAACCGATCGCCTCCCGAATTCTCTGCATCGAAACCTCTCTGCCGAGAAGTTCCATGGATTCAAATAGTGGTGGCGATATCGGGCTACCGGTAACGGCAATGCGCACAGGACCAAATGCCAATCTTGGTTTTAGTCCTAACCCATCTAGAAGCGACTTTCGCAAAGCCTCTTCAATGTGAGTATGACTCCATTCGCTAAGCGTTTCAAGTGACGCAATAGCGCTTTTCAGGACGTTCTGTGAGTCAGATTCCTTAATCCTACTCTTCGTTTCTTCATCAAATTCAAGTTTCTTCTTAAAAAGAAAGCTAAGCATCGGTACAACTTCGCTTAATTTGATAATTCTCTCTTGAATTATTGGGAGGGCCTTTTTAACCAGCGAAACTTCATCTTCACTACCGGTTATCACATTCTCACGTAGTAAGAATGGCAAGGAACGATTCAAAAACTCTGCGAGGGAGAGAGTTCGAATCTTATCTCCGTTAATTGCTTCTAGTTTCTTCATATCAAATCTTGCTGGAGAGCTATTAACACGTTCTACTGTAAAAAGTTCAGTCAATTCCTTCATAGAGATATTTTCTCGATCGTCGCCAGGTGACCATCCTAAAAGCGCCAAATAATTGCAGATAGCCTCCGGCAAGAAACCTTCTTCACGGTACCAAGCAATAGACACCTCGCCATTTCGTTTCGAAAGCTTGGCATTATCAGTTCCCATCACAAAAGGAAGATGGGCAAATTCAGGAAAATCAGAATCTGAAACTCCCATTGCTTGATAAACACGAATCTGTCTCGGCGTTGATGAGAGTAGATCCTCTCCCCTCAAAACATGCGTAATCTTCATCAAGACATCATCGACGGCGACTGCGAGCGTATAAAGCGGAGAGCCATCTGCTCGCATCAACACAAAATCCGGGACAAATTTATGCTCAAATACAACTTCGCCTCGAATTAGATCCTGAAACTTAGTCTCACCTTCTGGCATGCGCATTCGAATTACAGGTTTTCGGCCCTCTTCTTGATATTTCTTTAAATCCGAATCCTGTATGGAACGACATTTTCCATCGTAACCTGGCGCAAGATTTTTTTCACGCTGCGCTTCTCTTCGCGCTTCCAACTCTTCCGTGGTGCAGTAACAGTGATACGCATCGCCATTGCGTAAGAATGTTTCAGCCCATTCTTTATATATTCCCAGGCGCTGGGACTGTAGATATGGGCCGTAAGGTCCGCCAACTTCTGGGCCTTCGTCCCAATTAATTCCCAACCACTTTAATGTATCGAGAGCTCTACCAATATATTCATCGGTAACTCTCTCTCTATCGGTATCTTCAATTCGAAAAATTAATTTTCCATTTGTATGGCGGGCATACGCCCAAGCAAATAAGGCGGTTCGAATATTGCCTACATGAAGGTCTCCTGTTGGAGATGGAGCAAATCTAGTTCGCACTTCGCGAGTCATTTCGCCACCGTATTTACCAACTCACCAATTCCTTCAATTGTTACCGAAACCTTACTTCCTGGAACCATTGGCCCAATTCCAGCAGGCGTACCAGTAAGGATTAAGTCTCCAGGCAATAAGGTCATAATTCTCGTCACAAAGGCGATTATCGTGGGAATGTCGAAAACCATCTGATCAAGGCGCGCCGATTGCTTAATTTCACCTGCGACACTTGCCGAAATTTTTTGGTTTCCTGGCTTAAATTCGGTTTCAATCCAAGGACCGATAGGGCAGAAAGTGTCAAAACTCTTAGCCCTAGTCCATTGCCCATCTATTTTTTGAAGATCGCGGGCGGTCACGTCATTAGCGATTGTGTAACCAAAAATTACGTCAGAATATTTTTCCTTCGGGACATCTTTGCAAATTCTAGAAATCACAATGGCGAGCTCAACTTCATGATCTACTCTTGAACTATCAGCTGGCCAGCGAATGATTTCGTCTGGTCCAATTATGGATGTATTCGGCTTTAGGAAAATTATCGGCTCTTTTGGAACATCTCCGCCCATTTCTGTTGCATGATCGGCATAATTCTTTCCAATACATACAACTTTGCTTCTCGGGATCACTGGAGCCAATAGCCTTACTTCAGAAATATTGATTACCTCATCAAGTGGCAGAATTCCTGTATAAAGTGGATCTCCAGAAATCAATCTAATTGAATCCTTGTTCTCGAAAATTCCGAATTGGGGATCATTGCCTAAAGAGGTTTTTCTGCTTGGCGTAAAACGTACAATTCTCATTTTTTTGGCCTATTCATTATTGGAATCGCCAGATTTTGAATTGCCTAGTGAAATTCGCTCAACCAATACGGTTCCGATTCGGTGTCTTCGACCTATTGGGCGTTCCGCCACAATTTTCCACTCGTGAAGAGTTATCTCACTTCCCGGGATCGGAACACGACCGAGCTTCTTCGCCATATAACCACCGATGGTGTCAACGTCTTCACGTTCTTCTTCGTCCAACTCGATTTCTAAATGATCTGCTAGGTCTTCAAGATGAAGTCGAGCCGACGCTCGCGCTTTAGAGTTTGGCGTCAACCATTCAATCTCTTCTACTTCATCATCGTATTCGTCAGCTATTTCTCCCACTATCTCCTCAATTATGTCCTCTATCGTAATCAATCCAGCAGTGCCGCCATACTCGTCTACCACGATTGCAAGATGAATTTGGTTTCGCTGCATCTCTTTCAAAAGATCAGCAGCTGTCTTAGTTTCCGGAACAAATGTTGCGGGTCTTATATGTGAAGAGACTAATTCTTGGGTTTCAGATTCTCGATATTCGTGAACTCTTTTGGCTAAGTCCTTTACGTAAGCAATACCAATTATATTGTCTAGACCTTCGCCGATAACTGGAATTCTGGTGAAGCCCGATCGCAATGCAAGCGAGAGTCCTTGTCTAAGATTCTTACTTCCTTCAATCCACACCATCTCTGTTCTAGGAACCATTAACTCACGCACCAATGTGTCACCCAGTTCGAAAACAGAATGAATCATTTCGTGCTCAGTCTCTTCAACTAAGCCACGTTCCCTAGCTTGATCCACCAAATCCCGAAGCTCGGCTTCATTCGCAAATGGTCCACTTTTAAAACCTTTTCCAGGAGTTAGAGCGTTACCTATTGCAATTAGTAATGCCGTAATTGGTCCCAGAACCTTAGATAGTAAGACCGCAGCAATGCTGGCCGGAATAATCCAAGTACCCGCGCGCTGTTTCCCAAGAGTTCTAGGGCCTACTCCCACAACTACATAAGAAAGTATTAGCATGGTGAAAACTGAGATTGCCAACGCCAAATTTAGCGAGGAAATTTCGCCGATGAGTGTCTGGGCAACAAGAACTGTAGCTGTTAATTCCGATGCTTTTCGAACAAAAAGTAAGACGTTTAAGTATCGAGCAGGTTCAGACAAAACTTTTCTTACCCACATAACGCTACGAGAAGATTTCTTTAGCTCTTCTACATATACGCGAGAAACTGAATTTATCGCAGCTTCACTACCTGCGAGAAAGCCAGCAAAAAGCAATAGCAATATCACTAGGATTAAATTAAATGGGCTCATGAGCGAGAGCGCCATTCTCTCAGAATCTCTTCCTGACGCGAAAACATAGCAATTTTCTCCT
>JBEANJ010000051.1:0-6179 GCA_041165565.1 Actinomycetota bacterium
AGCAGTGGCCGCAGTGCGAGAGACCGCCATTTCGACTCTTGAGTCGCGTTGCAGTTCGCGGTCCTTACTTGCTGGTGGATAAACGCTCTCTCGAGGCAGTACAGCGTGCGGTCCAATCGCCCAGTTATAGAGGGTTTCGGCACCGAAAACTGGAGATTGTGGGTTGGTGACAAGGATTGATGTTAGGTAGAGCTTGCCATTTGGTTCATAAGTTTTAGCTCGTTCAATGGTGATTAGTTTTCCCGTCACATCATTCGGTACGCCCGGTTTGAAATATACGTATGGAATCGGAGTCGCGAGAGTTGCAATCGTTAGAAAGAAGAAAAATATCCGCGCAGTCAATGGCCAGCGATAGCGAAGCGGGGAAATATCTCGCATTAGATCAAATTACTCATCGCTCTTTGAAATAGGATTTGAAATAGAATTTGAAATAGGAGATGTATTTGAATTCTTTTCGGTATCTTTAAATGAATCTTGAAATTTTCTAAATCTTCCTACAGAACGATTAATTTGGTTATCGTATTTGCTCTTTAACTTTGTCACCCAATAAGCGTAGGCAAGACCGCCGACAAGGGCGAGGGCCGGTATAACCAACCAGACTAGGGCAGAAATTGGGGCGCTGGCAGTATCGCTAGCGAGTTGATTCAACATAGTCCTAGCCTAGGTTAGGGTGGCTGAGAAAGCGCGGAGAAAACTGTTCGGGAAGAAATCTGATGGCGAAGTGGTTGAAGGGATACCTAGAAATTTAAGTTCTAGGAATAGTAGAAATAAACGCTTTAGCGAATAAGCGAGTGAAGGTAGGTGTCGAAATTGGGTGGCTTTGGATTTACGCCTGATGATCCATCTGAGGATCCTAAAGATCCCAACAATCCTTTTGATTTCCAGGAAATTTTCAAACAATTCTCTGGCCTTGGATTAAACCTACCTGGATTGATGGCATCTCTCTCGGGCCAAGCATCGCCCGCTGCGCTCTCTAAAGAATTGATAAGAGATATCTCAAAGAAGTTTCTTTCAGCCCATGGCGATGTTCCAGTAACGCTCGCAACTCAGAACCAGGTTCGCGAAGCTCTACAAATTGCGGATCTATGGATGAATGAAGCTACGGTATTTCCTAACCTTCCCATCCCAGAAGGTTGCGCTCTCAGTCGACGCGATTGGATCGACTCAACGCTCGCTGGCTGGCAAGAAATTGCTAAACCTCTAGTTTCCGGCATGAGTGAGGCGATGACTCAACTATTTGAGGAGAATTCGGGCGAGGGCGATGAGATAACTATCCCGGGAGCCCCCTTTAATCTATCTAAAGCCACAATTACCTCCATCATCTCGACTTTTATGAGTTCAATGATTAGTACTCAGCTCGGTCAGACAATTGGCGCTCTATCTACCAGCGTTACCGGAGCTAACGATGTTGCCCTACCTCTTTTAAATCCGGTACGAGCACAACTTGTTCCGCAAAATGTAACTATTTGGGGATCCGGTCTAGATATTGATGAGCGAGAAGTACGTATCTATCTTGCACTTCGCGAGGTTGCTGCCGCGAGATTGTTTGCAGGCGCTCCTTGGCTTCGCTCTCACATTAACTCTGCAATCGCTACTTATGGAAAGGGAATCAGAGTAGATATAACTGCGATGACCGAACAGGCACAGAGCGCGATTGATTCCGGCGAATTAGATATCACCAATCCAGAATCGATGACCTTGGCTATGTCGGGCGGTCTATTTACGCCGGAGGAGACTCCCGCTCAACAAGCCGCGCTAGAGAAGTTAGAGACTTTGCTTGCGCTTATTGAGGGATGGATTGATTCAGTTGTTGCCCAGGCAGTTCAAGATCGCCTACCTGACTTTGCAAAGTTAAGTGAGACCCAACAGCGCCGCCGCGCAACCAAGTCTCCGACGCAACAGTTATTTGCATCGCTAGTTGGTCTAGAAGTCTCACCAAGACGAACCCGCGAGGCGAGAGAGTTCTGGAGCCAGGTGACAAAATTGCGCGATATTAAGGAGCGAGACGCTATCTGGGATGAGGCGGTCCTCTTGCCAAACGCGGAACAACTAGTTGATGCGGAAGGTTTTCTTAGGGCGATGACAGTTCCAGATGATCTCTCCGGTTTAAATCCTTAGAAAATAAGCGAAGCCCCCGGGCGCACAATTCATTATCTGCCTTCCCCTTGCAGATAAAGAACGGTTATCCGGGGACTTCGTGGTCGCAACGTACGACATCACTACGGAAATAATCAACTTCTTTAGGCAAGTTTCTCCAACAAAAGACTCAGGTACACCTCTAGAGTTATGAGCGCAGAGTTTGGTTTAGAGAGGCGTAGGCGTGTGGATAACTACATCCAAGATGAATTGTTCGGGGCTAATCTCGCCGGAATGCGGACAAAGACGAAGAAAAGTACCGAGCGAATTCCACCTATGGAGGTTTCGGGAGGAGCAGAAATCAAAGTAGTTCGAAGCTCAAGGAGAAGCCGCTCGATAAGCGCCTACCGAGAGCATGGTTCAATTGTGATCCAAGTTCCAGCCCACCTCTCTAACTCAAAGATCCAGGAAGTTATCCCTGAGATGGTTGAAAAAGTTCTAGCTCGAGAGGCGCGTGAAAAAATAAGCGATGATGATCTATTTGCAAGAGCAGAATTTTTGCAGGCGCGCTATCTCCCAGAATTTCGAGTACATGCAGCTAGCGTTAAGTGGCGGAATATGGATGAACGTTGGGGCTCATGCACAACCGTTGATCGAACAATTCGAATCTCATCACGGCTAAATGGCTCGCCAGATTATGTTCTCGACTACATACTGGTTCATGAACTTATCCATCTCGAAATCCCAGATCACGGCGAAAGTTTCCATTCACTTCTTGCCCGCTACGAGAAGAGCGACTTGGCCAATTCCTATCTCGAAGGGTATGAGGCGGGCGCTCGCGGCCAGTAAGGCTCGAAAATCCATGAATCGGGGTGAAAATCTCGGTTTTGAGCGAGAAATCTCGCTTCGCATGCGTGGATTGCGGCATTTTGAACGCGGCCCGGGGGTATGGTCAGGGTATTCACGGGATGAACCTGTGAGGATCGGAGGAAGAAATGGCTGAGACATACAAAGGTGAGGCCTACTGCGTTAAGTGCAAAGAGAAGCGTCAGTTCGAAGGTCTTGTAAACGTATCCGACTCTGGTCGTCGTATGGCGAAGGGCAAGTGCCCTGTATGCGGCACCACTGTTAATCGCATCCTAGGCAAGGCTTAATAGCCACATCAAGGAGTTTGAAAGCGGGGGCAACGCCCCCGCTTTTTTCTTTCCCAGAACTTAAAGCGCCCAGAACTTAAACAAATTGCATAACTCTTCACATTAAGTATTGGGCACCCAACCGTTGAGCCTAGGTTTCATCGGAATATCGGGTAATGGCAACGAAATTAAAAGCGGGAATCTCTATCTGGCGCAGCGGCGAACGGCTCTTCATCGGCAATCCGTTCAAGCATTATCTGCTACCTGAGAAAATCGGCGAAAAACTATTTATACAGGTGCTGAACCGGCTCATTAGTAACTCTTTAGAAACTGAAGATCAGCCAATTATTGAAGCGTTGACACGACTTAACTTAATAGATAAGCAAATTACTGAGATTTCATATCGATATCGAGCTGATCGATTTTCTTTGAGTTCGATAGATGGAACTCGAAACCTTGCGCTTCAACAGTTTCTCGAAAGATTTGAGATTGAATCTGATAGCGCAGCTCATCAAGTAGGTGATATTGACGGCGGGCGATTGAAATTAATTGCAAGACGGAACTTTGCTATTGAAATAGCAACGGCCCCAAATTCTTCAAATCGTATCGCTTTAAATCTTTTTGCCGCACTTAAAGCTGCTGGCTTTGAAAGCACCTCGCTGCAACTTCCTGGCGAATCTGTAATCGGAGATTTAAGCGGTACTCAAATGCAGAAATGCGAACTCGGATTAAATCGCTCAGATTTAATAAAGCGTATAGATAGGGATGCCTCGCTCTACCCAGAACCAATTGACCCGCCAAGTCGATTCACATTTGCAATTTCTATCGGAACGCCATCTCCAGATATTCAACACCGATGGCTAAATAACGGTATTAGCCATCTTCTCCTCAATTTCGCGCAAGATTCGGTAAGAGTTGGTCCGATAGTTATCGCGGGGAAAACTCCATGCGCAAACTGTCTTTCACTATCTGAGATTGAAACCGGAGCAATTCCTGAAAATGGAAATTACATTTTTAGATCACCGCATCGTGAAACTGGATCGGCGCTTGCAAATTTAGCTGCCACAATCGCAGCGCTTGAGGTGATGAGATTTGCCGATTCCGGAACTAGCGAATTAATAGGCAAGAGCGCTCTTTACAAAGGAACTGAATTCATTGCGCCCCACATCACAAATTGGCAGTTCCAGCCTCGTTGCGGCTGTAGAAATCTGCCTTCAACTCGCGCTACCCCAGCCTAAGTAAGAGAATTCGCGGGTGGCCGATGAAATCCCCCGCAAGACCAGCACGCGCAGCGCCAAGTTGGCGAGTATTCCGCTAGCTGTCGCAGGACGTGGTGCGCTTGGACTTGGTAGACAGTTAATTGGTCAATCGCCGCAATTTGCATTTGCAGAATTACAAGAAAAAACTGCAGAACAAGTATTCAAAGTTCTCGGTGAATTAAAGGGCGGGGCTATGAAATTCGGCCAAGCGCTCTCGGTCTTTGAAGCGGCGCTACCTGAAGATATTGCAAAACCATATCGACAGACTCTGGTTAAACTCCAAGAGGCTGCGCCACCGCTACCTGCAAAGGTGGTTCATAAAGTTTTGGCGAAAGAACTTGGTGAAGATTGGCGGGATAACTTTGCTGAATTTGAAGATAAACCTGCCGCTTCAGCTTCAATTGGCCAAGTCCATCGCGGCCGCTGGAAAGATGGTCGAGTTGTTGCAGTAAAGATTCAATACCCTGGAGCCGCAGAAGCGCTGGTCTCTGATTTAAATCAGATTGAAAGATTCTCCAAGATCTTCCAGTTATTTATGCCAGGTCTTGAGATGAAACCGCTTTTAGAGGAATTGAAAGCGCGCATCATCGAAGAGGTTGATTATCGATTTGAGGCGCAGGCCCAGGAAGCCTGTTGGAACGCCTATTTAAATGATCCAGATATCGCAATTCCAAAAGTGGTCTTAGCTACCGATCGAATCTTGGTTAGCGAATGGTTGGAGGGTAAACCTCTTGCCCGCGTCATCGCCGAAGGTGGCCAAGAAGAGCGAAATAACGCTGGAATTAAATTGGCGCGATTCCATTTCACCGCCCCGATGCGAGCTGGCTTACTGCATGCCGATCCTCACCCTGGCAATTTCCGAGTTCTTGCAGATGGAAGATTGGGAGTTCTTGATTTTGGTGCGTGTAATCGATTACCAAATGGCTTCCCGGAACCATTTAAGCGCTTACTTCGTAATGCTTTAGAAGGCGATGCGCTCGCTCTATACAACGGCTTTAAAGAGGATGGATTCATACTTCCCGATGTTGATGTTGACCCACAATTAGTTCTTGATTATCTCTTGCCACTCGTTGAACCGCTCCGTACTCCTTATTTTGAATATACCCGCGAATGGTTACGCGAACAGAGCGTCCGAGTTGGCGATCCAAGAAATCCGACTGCAAAAATTGGCTTCCAATTAAATCTACCTGCCGAGTATGTATTAATTCATCGCGTTACTTTAGGAACTACTGGAATTTTCTGTCAGCTACGCGCTCAAGGTAATTTTAGGGATGAGGCGCTCTCTTGGTTCCCCGAGATCACGCCTTCCCATCTGCAACAGGTGTAGAACTAAGCGCTCGCACCCGCCAACTCAATACTTTCTATATCAAGCTCAACATCATTGCTTGAAATTTCAATAAGCCGAGGTCGACCCGGGGTTCGCTTCTTGGCGATTACTTGACCATCTTCAAATAATTCGCCGCCCCATACCCCACATGGCTCTTCACGTGAAATTGCTCCAGCTAAACACTCACGTCTTACCGGACAGGCGCCACAAAGGCTCTTCGCTAATGCGATCTCTTCGGTCTTTTCTGAGAAGAAAAGTTCTGGATCGGAGTTGTGGCAGGGCAGAGTTACTGACCGTTGATCGCTATAAGTACCAGTTATGGAATCGAGGCCAAGCTTTGCGCTCTCGCCTTCTGCCCAACCTGGTACCAATAACTCACTAAAG
>JBEANJ010000052.1:0-5647 GCA_041165565.1 Actinomycetota bacterium
ATAGGCGTGGATTACATTGATGAATCCGAAGTTTTAACTCCCGCTGATTACACGCATCACATCGATAAATGGAATTTCACTGTTCCCTTTGTATGCGGCGCTACAAATCTGGGAGAGGCCCTTCGACGAATCAATGAGGGGGCAGCCATGATTCGCTCCAAGGGCGAAGCGGGCACAGGTGATGTTTCAAATGCCACAACCCATATGCGCTCAATCGCGGGCGAGATTAGAAAATTGACCTCAATGCGTGAGGATGAACTCTATGTTGCTGCCAAAGAACTACAGGCACCTTTTGAATTAGTTCGCGAAGTAGCCAATCTTGGCAAGCTACCGGTGGTGCTCTTCACTGCTGGCGGCATCGCAACTCCTGCTGATGCTGCGATGATGATGCAATTGGGAGCAGATGGGGTTTTTGTTGGCTCAGGTATCTTCAAATCTGGCGATCCGGCAAAGCGAGCCGCCGCTATCGTAAAAGCCACAACTTATTTCAGTGACCCGAAAGTTGTAGCGGAACAATCACGTGGCTTAGGCGAGGCAATGGTCGGCATCAATGTTTCAGATATTCCAGTCCCACACCGTCTCGCAGAACGAGGCTGGTAAATCCAGTGAAGGTTGGAGTCCTAGCGCTCCAAGGAGATGTGCGAGAGCATATTTTGGCGCTGAATGAATGTGGCGCTACCGCTCAAGCTGTTAAAACTCGCGAAGAGATTTCTGCAATTGATGCATTAGTTATTCCGGGCGGCGAGTCCACTACCATTAGCAAGCTTTCAAGAAGTTTTAATTTGTTTGACTTAATTGCAGAGCGAATTGCAAATGGCATGCCTACTTATGGATCTTGCGCAGGATTAATACTTCTAGCAAACAAAGTTGAGGATGCAATTGTTGGTCAGGAATCCTTTGGGGGATTGGATGTCGTGGCACGGCGGAATGCTTTTGGACGTCAAGTTGATTCTTTTGAAACGGATCTCGAAATAAAAGGAATAAGCTCTCCGAAATTTCGCGCTATATTCATACGTGCGCCGTGGATAGAGTCGGTTGGACCACAAGTAGAAGTTCTGGCTCAAATTGAAGGACATGCTGTTGCGGTAAGGGAAAGTCATATTCTGGCCACATCATTCCATCCGGAGCTAACAGGCGATAATCGAATACACCGCTACTTTCTAGATGTTGTCTGTAAAGATGTGGCGAAGGTGAACGCTTAATGTCAGGCCATTCCAAATGGGCAACGATAAAGCGCAAGAAAGCTCTAATTGACTCCAAGCGCTCAAAGGCTTTTGCCAAATACATAAAGGCAATAGAAGTTGCTGCGCGAAATGGTGGTCCCGATCCTGCAGCGAACCCAACTCTCTACGATGCCGTCACAAAAGCGAAGAAAAATTCGGTACCAAGTGACAATATCGAACGCGCACTAAAGCGCGCTGCCGGAGAAGATGGTGTCAGTTCCAATTGGGAAACCATCATGTACGAAGGTTATGGACCAGGCGGTGTAGCAATTCTTATCGAATGTTTATCTGACAATAGAAATCGTGCTGCCTCTGAAGTGAGAGTAGCAGTAACGCGAAACGGTGGGACGATGGCTGACCCCGGTTCTGTTGGCTATCTTTTTGAAAGGAAAGGCGTAGTCATAGTTCGAAAGCTTCAAGGGGAAAAAAATTTGACTGAGGATTTGCTTCTGGAAATTGTTTTAGAAGCGGGGGCCGAGGAGGTAAATAATTTAGGCGAAAACTTTGAAATTGTAAGTTCTCCAGGTGACTTGGTCGCAATTCGCGATTCAATAACTAAAGCCGGATATGAGTACGAATCTGCAGATTCGTCATTTCTCCCATCGCTTTCGATTCCAGTTACTGGCGAAACCGCAAAAAAACTTCTCGACCTTATCGACGCTATTGAAGATTTGGATGACGTACAGAATGTGTATGGCAATTTCGATATTTCTGAAGAGGTAATGGCGAGCCTTTCATAGCTGTCTCCCAAGTCCTGAATAGGCTTGTTTGGTGAGAGTTCTTGGAATTGATCCCGGTTTAACGCGATGTGGAATTGGCGTTGTTGAGAGAACCGCCGGTGGTTTATCGTTAGTTGATTGCGGCGTCATAAGAACGAACGTTGATGCGCCCTTGCAGGACCGACTTCTACAATTAGAAAACGAATTGCTGCGCTGGATTGATAATTGTAAACCTGATGCGATAGCCGTTGAACGAGTTTTTTCGCAACTGAATGTAAAGACCGCTATGGCGACAGGACAAGCCGCCGGAGTCGCACTGCTAATTGCGGCGCGATCAAATTTACCGTTAGCGCTACATACTCCAACCGAAGTGAAGGCAGCCGTCTCAGGATCGGGGCGCGCTGACAAGAAGCAGGTTGCTCGCATGGTGGTAAAGATTCTTCGATTGAATTCTGTTCCGAGTCCAGTCGACACCACGGACGCTTTAGCTCTGGCTATCTGTCATCATTGGCGTGGACCAGGAAGTGAGAGGCTTAAAGTTGCCGCTAAGGCAGAGCGAAGGAGAATAGAGAGTATTACCGGGAGAAGAGCTAAGCGATGATTGCGCGAATTAAAGGCAGAGTACTTGAGACTCGTTTGACCTCTCTAATTATTGATGTTTCCGGTTTGGGTTACGAAGTTACTGTAGCGCCAGAAATATCGGGCAGCGTCTCGTCTGGTGGAGAGATTGAACTTTATACCTCTCAAATAATTCGTGAAGACTCATGGACTCTCTATGGATTTTTAACTTCAAATTCGCGAGATCTCTTCGATGAATTGCAAACCGTAACAGGTGTCGGACCTAAGGTCGCACATTCACTTCTCTCCATGTTCGGTCCTGATGATCTACGAAACCATATCGGTCTGGCAGAAGTAGCTGCCCTAGAAAAGGTTCCCGGGATAGGTAAGAAAGTGGCCGCTCGAATAATTCTCGAACTTCAGGATAAGTTCCAAACTCATGGTGGGAAGAACAGACCTAGCGGTAAATGGCGAAACTCTTTGAAGGACGCATTGATCAGCCTTGGCTACTCCGCGAAAGAGGCTGAGAAAGCCATTGATCAAGTTGTCACTGAATTGGCAGAGGCGGGAGTTTCTAGCCCGGATAACTTGGAGTTAAGCGAATTGCTCAAGAAAACGTTGAGCCAGGTGCGAAAATGAGTGAATCCGATTTTCTTAACTCAAACTTATCTGCAGAAGATATAAGCGCAGAGCAGGCGCTTCGTCCATCAAATTTAAGTGAATTTATCGGTCAAGGGAGAGTCAGAGATCAAATCGATCTTTTATTGAGAGCCGCGAGAGAGAGATCAGCGCCGGCAGATCATATTTTGTTATCAGGACCTCCGGGATTAGGTAAAACGACATTGGCAATGATCGTTGCAACAGAGATGGGCGCTCCTATCCGAATTACGAGTGGACCGGCGATAACACACGCTGGAGATCTAGCTTCAATTCTCTCTTCTCTCGTAGAGGGAGAGATACTTTTTTTAGATGAGATTCATAGGATGGCTAGGCCGGCTGAAGAGATGCTCTACCTTGCAATGGAAGATTTTCGAGTAGATGTAATTGTCGGCAAAGGCCCTGGGGCGACGGCGATCCCATTAAGTCTGCCGCACTTCACGCTAGTTGGAGCAACTACACGAGCGGGGCTTCTTCCAGCTCCGCTTCGAGACCGATTTGGATTTACCGCACATCTTGATTTTTACGATCCTGTCGATATTGAAGAAATCATCGTTCGTAGCGCAAACTTGCTTGAAATTGAAATCAAGAAAGATGCGGTTGCTGAATTAGGCAAACGTTCTCGAGGAACGCCGAGAATTGCTAATCGTTTGCTTAGAAGAGTAAGGGACTATGCCGAAGTCCACGCAAATTCAATCATTACCGGCGATGTAACAAGACGTGCATTAGAAATTTACGAAGTAGATGAAAAGGGTTTAGATCGGCTTGATATCGCAATACTCCGCTCTCTCATTGATCAGTTTGGAGGCGGGCCGGTCGGATTAAATACTTTGGCAATGGCAGTCGGCGAGGAGCGAGAAACTGTCGAATCGATGGCAGAACCATTTCTAGTTAGATCTGGCTTCATGATTCGATCTCCGAGAGGACGAAGCGCTACACCGCTGGCCTGGAGCCATCTTGGAAGAAATCCACCGCCACAAGCCCCCGGGCTTTTCGACAACCCAGTGGTTGGACCATAGACTCTCGCCTCATGTCTTTCGGTTCCTCACGAAACTCCGGTAGCGCCAATCGCTCAAGACCCGGGCGAACGCTTTTCATCCACCTGTTCTTGACTGGCGCATTATTCGCAACCGCTTTTGGAATCGGTGCTACCTCAATAAATCTTGGTCTTGATTTGCGCGGTGGTACTAGCGTTACTTTGCAGCCACGAGTTCAAACTGGGGATTCTGGCACTGTCACGGCCGAGGCAATTGATCAAGCCGTCTCTATCATCAGACAACGTGTCGACTCGCTCGGCGTTGCTGAGAGCGAAGTTACAGCAGAAGGATCCGGAACCAATCGCCAGATTGTCATCGCAGTTCCTGGAGAGACTGGACGGCGAATCGTTGAGTTAGTTGGACAGACCGCCGAGCTGCGATTTCGACAAGTACTCGTTGAAACAGGCGGCGTACCAACTCCGACCGATGGCGAATTAATTGCTGGACTTAATTTGTCCCCCGAAGAGCAGAGCGCTTTCGCTACCCTTGATTGCACTGCTACGGATTTAAACATCACATCAGTAACAGAAGATCCAGCCAAGAACTTAATTACCTGTGACCGCACTGGTGGAGCAAGATACGTTCTAGCACCCGCCAAAGTAGTTGGTAGAGATGTAGAGAGTGCAACTGCAGCAATTGATCCGGCCAGCGCGAGTGGCTGGTTTGTGAGTTTGGATTTCACTGGGGATGGTTCCAAGAAATTTGGCGAGTTAACCCAAGCGGTTGTAAATCTACCGACTCCGCAAAACCAAGTCGCAATTGTTTTGGATGGCGCAGTCGTTTCGGCACCAAGAATTAATGAAGCAATTTTGGGCGGACGCGCTCAAATTACGGGTTCATTTAGCCAGTTAGAAGCACAAGATCTGGCAAATGTTCTTAAATATGGCTCGCTGCCACTTGCTTTTGATCGCGGTGAAGTTCAACAAGTATCTCCAACATTAGGTAGCGACCAACTTCGCGCAGGTTTATTAGCGGGTGGATTGGGCTTGGCGCTAGTTGTCCTGTATTCAATTCTTTACTATCGAGCTCTCTCAATCGCGGTAATTGGTTCGCTGGCTCTGGCTGCCGCACAAGTAGTCCTATCGCTATTTCTTCTAGGTAGAACTGTCGGTTTCACTTTAACTCTCGCAGGAATCGCGGGAACTATTGTTGCAATTGGTATCACAGCAGATTCGTTTATCGTTTACTTCGAACGTATTAGAGATGAAATGCGCGATGGCAAGCCGTTGCGTGTTGCAGTTGAAACCGGTTGGATTCGAGCACGAAGGACGATTGTCGTCGCAGACTTGGTCTCCGGAATTTCCGCAATTGTTCTTTATATTGTGTCTGTAGGAAGCGTCCGAGGTTTTGCATTTACGCTCGGACTTACAACGATAATTGACTTACTCATTATTTTCTTCTTCACCAAACCTCTAGTTTCATTAATGGCTAAATCGAAGTATCTCCAAAATGG
>JBEANJ010000053.1:0-5559 GCA_041165565.1 Actinomycetota bacterium
CCGCTTCGTTCCCAAGCTAATTCTTCGTTTGTTACTGCGGCTGGCCCAGGAGCCAATGAAGCAACGTATGCAGCGAGAGCTGCAACCTCCGCTTCGTTGTAAACCGGTTCCTTTCGCATCGCCTGTTGGCTCATATCTGCCATCGGCATGCGACCAGTCGCTACTTGAAAATCAACGGATGCAGCGCCTACGCCAATTAGGGAAGGTGCGGCGCCGGCGCCTTCAGCATTTAGTCCATGGCAAGAAGAACATCCACGGGCGAATATCTCTTTACCTTCTGCGATCAGAGATGCTTTATCTGATGTAGCTACTTGTTGGATCTCCGTCGTTGCAGCTTGGGCTACAGAGAATCCAATGCCGGCAAGTGATAGTCCTGTTATTAAGAGCGCAGGACCAGCAAATTTATGGCGTCGATACTTGGAGAGTTTTTCGAAAATTCTTATTAAGGGAGTCATCAATGCACCAAGTAGATTGCAGAGAAGAGAGCAATCCAAACTATGTCTACGAAATGCCAATAATAAGAGACAACGATTGCAGTAGTCGCTTGTTGGTGGCCAAACTTTCTCGCTTTAGAGACGCGCACCATGACTATCAAAAATGCTATTAAGCCCCCGGTGACGTGGAGACCATGAAAACCAGTAGGAAGATAGAAAACTGAACCATATGGTGAAGATGAGAGCGTCAAGCCCTCATGGACAAGTTCTGCATATTCATAAATCTGGCCACCAATGAAGAAAGCTCCCATTGCAAAAGTCAGAGCAAACCATTCACGCATTCCCCATTTTGAAAGTTGGAAAATGCTTCCCGTTCTCGCGTTTTGAAATCTTTCGGCAGCAAATACACCGAATTGGCAGGTAACAGATGAGAGAACCAAAACCGTTGTATTTATCGCCGAAAACGGAATGTTTAGCATCTCAACGCCTTCGGCCCACTTCTCCGGACCTTGAACTGCGCGCGTGGTGAAATACATCGCAAAGAGAGCTGCGAAGAACATCAACTCACTGGCAAGCCATACGATTGTGCCTACAGCGACAATGTTTGGTCTATTGGGTCGCGTGACGGCTACCGAGGACATAGTCGGGATTATTCCGCAAAAGTGCATCCAACTGCTCACTCCGCCCCGGTAAATGGGAGCCCGGTCACCGGTGAGACTCATCACGAATCTGCCTCTAGACTCCAGTTATGTCGAAGTTATCGATAGTGATCTATTCTGATGATTCCACCGTCCGACAATCCCTGCAAAAAGCTTTAGGAGTGCGGCTTTCACCCGAGTTTCCTGAGAATGAAATCCATGAATTTGCAACGGCCGATGCGCTCCGACTCTTTGCAGTCGAGAGCAATCGCGAGAATCGGAAGAAGATTTCGCTATTTATTTTAGATGGTGAAGCCACTCCAGAAGGTGGTCTCGGTCTTGCCAAGCAACTTAAGGATGAGCTTTTCAATTGCCCACCAACCATCGTGGTTGTGGCGCGATCACAAGATGCCTGGTTAGCAGGTTGGTCCCGGGCCGATGGGGTTATCACTCACCCAATAGACCCATTCACAATTGGCAAAACAGTGATCTCGGTTTTGTCCAAGAATAGATCTTTAGCCAAAGCTGAAAACAGTAACTAGAACTATTAACGGTGACGCAGCGCGCCGAAAGAATTCGAAAAATCTTCCTTGTAACCAAGGCCTTCAGTTTTAAAGCGATTCTCATCTAGACAAGCCCGAAGAAACTCGCCTCCAAAGACTGGGCTCTGCCACGGTTCTGAGCAGTGGAGAATTTCAATCTGATTGTTGTGGAGAAATCGCAGGATTAATTCAATCTCCTCATGAGTGGATGCGGGCAGACATTTGTCAGAGGGCTCCAACTTTTCGCAAAGTTCTCTAATCGCTGCAACTTCATCCCATGGTGAGGCTTTGGTTAATCGCGAAGCAATGAGTCGACCTGATTGAATTAAGAAAACTTCCCATCCACTTGTGATTTTTCGGGCAAAAATAAATTCACGAATTTCAGTGAGGGATCGAATTCTCTGGCTTCGCGCCGCTCCTTTTGCGAACGCTCCCAGTCGATTTCTCACAAAAGCTGCTTCCTCAAATCTCTCTTTCAGAGATAGATCTCGCATTCTCTCTTGGAGTCTCTGGTAAACCACCCGGCTGTCGTTTTCAATAACAGTTGCAACTTCGGCTGAAATTGATGAGTAGTTTTCGGTTGACTGTAAACCGATACAAGGAGCACCACATTTTCCGATATCTAAAAGTGCACAAGGACTGGCGCTTCTCATACTCTTCAATGTAATTCTTGATGTGCACTGGCGAATTGGGAAAACTTCATATAGCGCTTCTATCGCTAAAGCTGCCTCATCTCTGCTGCTGAAGGGTCCCAACCAACTATCTGACTTTGACATTTGGTGGACTCCGCGAACTTGGCTCAAACGCGGAAAATCGTCTTTCGTGAGCTTTGTGGCAATTGCTCGACTCTGGAAACGAGAGCGACGATTAAAGCGTGGTTGAAATTCTTCGATAAGTCTTAATTCGTGTATCTCAGCCTCAAGAATTGTCGCCGTTTCTATGTGATCAAGCTTCTCCGCGAGTGAGATCATGTCGTGAATACGTCGTCTGGTTTCAGCTGCGGTGAAGTAGCTCCTCACTCGATTCCTTAAATTTCGTGTTGTGCCCACATAAAGCGGTTCATTCCGCTCGCCACGAAATATGTAGACACCAGGTGAATGGGGCAGCCCATCTGAGAAGTGCCGTTTCCTGCGCTGTGAATCGGTAATTCGATTTGAAAAAGACTTTAGGTCTGAGAGTGTGAAAACTCCTAGAGATCCAAATCGCTCAAGTATTCCGTGGAAAACATCGACGGTCGCCCTAGCATCTGAGAGCGCTCTGTGGTCAGGATTTGTGGATGAGCCAAAGAAGTTAGCTAGCGTCTGTAGTTTAAAGTTGAGAACTTCATCGCGCGATAGCGCATATCGTGAAATTCGCGCCGTATCGAGAACCTGGTATTTAGGCCAAGCTAATCCAAGTGACTCGGCAGCTGATTTGAGAAAACCAATATCAAACGGAGCATTATGAGCGACCAATACGCTCTCATTTGCGCTTCCAATAAATTCAATCAAGGAGAACATGGCTTCACCTATTCGCGGCGCTTCAATAACCATAGCGTCGGTTATGCCAGTTAGCACTGTGATGAAGGGCGGGATTGGCGAGTCTGGATTTACCAGAGTTTGAAATTCGCCGATGATTTCACCGCCGCGAATTTTCACCGCACCAATCTCAGTAATTTTGGATTCACGAGGCGAGCCGCCGGTTGTTTCTAAATCAATTACCACAAATGTTGTTTCGGCAAGCGTTAACTCAACTTCCTCTAGAGATGGCTGCCAACCAAACTCTGTATCGTCATTACCTCGTGAGTCACACACAGGGCGAATCTATGAGACTGCGACGACATCCGCCCCTTGTTGACAGACGTGCCTTACTCTTTGCGAGTGGCAATTGACGGCGCGCCAGCAGGTTGGCTTAATGATCATTTTCGTCGTGGCCACGGAGAGTTAGAAAAAATTGGGGTTCTCTTATTACATGGCTTTACCGGATCACCAGCCTCTATGCGACCTTGGGCCGATTACTTATCAGAGATGGGTTGCACGGTGCGAGTTCCTCAAATTCCCGGCCATGGGACACGTTGGCAAGATTTAAATAAAGTGAAGTGGCGAGAATGGATTGAGAAATCCTCCCGAGAATTTGATCAACTTCGTAGCGAATGTTCTCAAATATTTATTTTTGGGCTTTCTATGGGGGGAGCTAATACTCTCTACACAGCCGCTCATAAGCCGGGCCAGGTGGCTGGGATAGTTCTCGTTAACCCAATGATCCACATCAAGGATCCAGCCATTAAATTAATTGGATTGATAAAGTATTTGGTTGCGAAAAGACCATCAGTTGGTGATGACATTAAGAAGCCAAACACCACAGAATGGGGTTATGACGCGCTTCCAACAAAGGGAGTGGCTCAATTAAATCGATTATTGAAGGCGACGCGAGCTGTTCTTCCGGCGATTTCAGCGCCGACACTCCTATTTCACAGCGTTGAAGATCATGTATTGCCGGTTAGCAATACTGAAATCATAATGAACGAAATCGGCAGCAAGAATAAGGAGCGTGTTGAACTTTTCAACTCTTATCATGTGGCCACGTTAGATTTTGATAAGGAGTTAATCTTCCAGCGCTCCCTGGAGTTTATTAAATCTAATATCTCTAATTAGTTACTTATTACGCCAAGGCTTAAAAGTATGAGAAGAATAGATCCCAATATCAGACGATAAATCACAAATGGCATAAAGGAGTATTTTGAAACAAATCGAAGGAGCCATGCGACGACTGCATATCCGACTAAGAATGCAATTAATGTAGCTACGAGCGTTTCAACTCCAGAAAAGCGCGAAAGTTCTGGGTTAGAAAGTGAATTTGCCAATTCGAATATACCGCTCGCCATGACTGCAGGAATAGCAAGTAAAAATGAAAATTTAAGAGCATCTACTCGTTTGAAACCGAGAATGCGCAATGCTCCGATTGTGGCTCCTGATCTTGAGACTCCAGGAATAAGCGCAAGAGATTGGGCAAAACCAGCAATCCAACTATCCGATCGCCGCATCGAGGCGAGTTCTTGCTGGTGCTTACCGTATCTATCAGCTAATCCAATGAAGATTCCTCCAAGAATTAGAACCATTGCAATCAACCAAAGATCTCTAAATTCGTCTCTAATTGTCTCTTGAAAAAAGTAGCCAAAAAAGATGATTGGCAGCGAGCCAAATATGATGAACCAACCTAATTTCGCCTCAGCGCTATCGTGCGGCTTTCTTGAAATGGAACGGCTCCAATTGGTGAGGATGCGCCAAATCTCTCTTCGGAAGTAAAGAATTACCGCAAGCTCAGTTCCGATTTGAATTATTGCGGTAAAGGTCGCTCCAGGATCTGCAGATTGCGGATTAAATAATCCAGCCACTCGGATATGGGCACTTGATGAGATGGGTAGAAATTCAGTCAGACCTTGTAGTAGACCTAAAAAGACTGCTTCTAGCAAGGAAACTTCCCATTTCCACTATTTAGCGTCACGGTTTGAATTCTCGAATAGAACTCAAGGGCCAATTTTCCTTGCTCTCTTGCTCCAAAAGATGAGTCCTTCGTTCCACCGAATGGTGCATGAAAGTCGACGCCGGCAGTTGGACCATTAACTTTCACCATTCCAGTAACAAGTCGCGTTGACACCTGAAGAGCTGCAGCTAGATCTTGGGTATGGACTGAAGCGGTAAGACCGTAAGGAACTGCGTTAGCAAGGGCTATTGCAGATGCAGTATCCGGAACATCGGCTATGTGGACTATCGGGGCAAATACCTCTTCACACATAAGTTGGTCATCATGAGGCACATCGATAGTGATGGTTGGCTTCACCAATCTACTTGCTCCGTCCACCACATTACCTCCGGTTAAAACTTTTCCAATCTTCCTAGCTCTCTCGACAGCGGCTTCATAATTTTCCAGCGCTTTACTATTAATAAGTGGAGCAACAAAAGTTTT
>JBEANJ010000054.1:0-13944 GCA_041165565.1 Actinomycetota bacterium
CGAAAAATTGCAGATGAATTGAAGTTATTTCCAAAGAAATCTCTCGGACAAAATTTTGTGGTTGATGCCAATACCTGCCAGAAAATTGCTCGGTTAGCCAATATCGGAAGCTCTGATCACGTTGTAGAAATTGGCCCTGGAATTGGATCTCTTACGTTGGCTCTTTTAGAGCGAGATGCGAGGGTAACAGCACTTGAGATTGATCATCGGTTAGCAGAAAAGTTGCCACAAACTTTAAAAGAACATGGCGCTCGTGATTTTCAAGTAATTGAAATAGATGCCTTAAACATAAAAGAGCTACCAAGAGATGTAAATAAACTAGTAGCAAATCTGCCGTACAACATCTCGGTACCAGTTTTACTCCATTTTCTAGAGAGCTTTCCCAGCATTAGATCAGGCATAGTTATGGTGCAGAGTGAGGTTGCAGAACGGCTAGCGGCCCAGCCTGGCTCCAAGGAGTATGGAGCGCCAAGTGCAAAAGCTGCCTGGTGGGCCAGATTAGAACTATCAGATTCAATTTCTCGGAAAGTTTTCTGGCCTATCCCTAATGTTGATTCTTCCTTAGTTTCATTCGAAAGAATCGAACCGGTCGATCGAGATGAAAAATTGCGAAAGGCTACATTCAAAGTTATCGATCTAGCCTTTGGTAAACGTCGAAAAATGTTGCGCTCGGCGCTATCGGAGTTGTTTGGTTCCTCAAGCGCTGCAGAGAGCGCCTTAAGCGCCATAGGCATTAAACCTACTGATCGAGGCGAATCACTCTCGATAAGTGATTTTGTGTCAATTGCCCGTTTGCTACCGATAGGCGATAAAGCGGTCTAAGTAATACGCTCACGACATGATTGATAGAGCGGTAGTGAGGGTGCCGGGGAAAATTAATCTCCAACTCTCAGTCGGTCCGCTACAAAAAGATGGTTATCACGAATTAGCAACCGTATTCCAATCTGTCTCACTCTTTGATGAATTGATACTTACTTCAATCGATACTGAATCAATAACAATTGATAGTGGTGGTAAGGCTGGGGTTCCGGAAGGAAAAGAAAATCTCGCCTATCGTGCCGCAGAATTGATGCTAGACCGTTTTGATATTGAATCTGGCGTCGCGATAAAGATTAAAAAAGAAATTCCCATAGCCGGTGGGATGGCCGGTGGAAGTGCTAATGCGGGCGCAACAATTGTCGGAATTGACTCGTTATTTTCACTTGGCTTAAGTAGAAATGAGATGGAGAAATTAGGCGCTGAGTTAGGCGCTGATGTGCCATTTACGATTTCTGGGGGAACGGCGATTGGAACGGGAAGAGGAGATCGAATAACTCCAGTTCTTTCCAGAGGCACTTATCACTGGGTGCTGGCGCTATCTACTTCTGGGCTCTCTACGCCAGCGGTCTACAGCGAGTGTGATCGGTTACGCGAGGGAATGGATATCGCAGCGCCACATGTAAACGATGATCTATTGCAATCATTAACTCACGGTGATGCCAAATCACTCGGCAAGAAACTGGTAAATGATTTACAACCAGCTGCATGTTCATTAAAACCAGCGCTGCGTTTAATTCTCGATGTTGGAATTGATTATGGAGCTTTAGGCGGCATCGTCTCTGGTTCGGGACCAACTGTCGCCTTTTTGGCGGAGAACGAGGAGCATGCGTTAGACCTCGTCGTTGCCCTGACATCAAGTGGCGTGGTCGGCAATGTGGTTCGTGCTCAAGGGCCAGTTCCGGGCGCGCGCATAGTTAGCGAGAGAACCCAATAGAATTCAGGTTCCTCCATTGTGTAGTGGCTAGCACATGGGCCTTTGAAGCCCAGGGTCCAGGATCGATACCTGGTGGAGGAGCTTAGAAGTTAAAGATTTGCGGAATTGGACGAGAAGATTTTGCGAGAGAATTAGCTCTCGAAGATGGCTAGGAAAGGTGGGGTGTTGAGCCAGCTCGATCTAGTGATCGTCCTCGCCGCTGGCGAGGGAACTCGAATGAAATCAGCTCACCCCAAAGTTCTCCATAAAGTCGCCGGTGCAACGCTTCTCGAACATGTAGTAACAGCCGTTACCAAACTTGAAGGAAAAGAAATACGTGTAGTAATTGGTACTGCTGCTGATGAGGTTACGAACGAACTCTCTAGAGTCAACGCTAAGGCAAAAACAATACTCCAAGAGGTTCGACGCGGAACTGGTGATGCAGTCCGCCGGGCGCTAACTAAAGATGATGTCGGTACGGTTTTGGTATGTGCTGGCGATACGCCATTAATTACAACTAATACTCTAGCCTCACTCTTAGCAGAGCATAAAAAGAACGCTGCCGCAGCAACTGTGCTCACCACAGAAGTCCCAAATCCAACTGGATATGGGCGAATCGTGCGTGAGAAAAATGAATTAGCCAAGATTGTGGAAGAGCGCGATGCTAATGCGCAAGAACGTGAAATTATCGAAATAAATACCGGAATATATGCTTTTGATATCGCAAAATTACGAGGCGCGCTAACCGAGTTAGGTAACGGAAATTCTCAAGGCGAGGAGTATCTGACTGATGTAATTGCTATCCTTAAAAATAAAGGTGAAACAGTTTCCTCATTCGAAGGCTTAGACTTTACGGAATTCCTCGGTATAAATGATCGATCACAGCTATCAGATGTGGCGGCAATCTATCGAGATCGAATCAATGAAGCGCTGATGTTAAGTGGTGTCACTATCGTAGATCCCGCTTCAACCTGGATTGATTTAAGTGTTGAGATCGGATCTGATACCCGAATTGAACCGGGAACTTCAATTTCTGGGAATAGCAAAATTGGATCTGGAGCAATCATTGGACCACGAACCACATTAATTGATTGTAAAGTCGAAACCGGAGCAAAAATATTTGAATCACATTGTGAATCAAGTGAGGTCGGCGCCCATGCCAAAGTTGGCCCATTCACTCACCTTCGAACGGGAACCGTACTTGCAGGTCAAGTTAAAGTTGGTTCATTTGTTGAGATGAAAAATGCCCAAGTCGGCACCGGCTCGAAAGTGCCTCATCTTTCATATGTGGGCGATGCAAAAATCGGAGAAGAGACCAATATCGGCGCCGCTACGATATTTGTAAATTACGACGGCGTTGCAAAGCATGAGACCAAGATTGGCGATCATGTTCGAATCGGAAGCGATTCGATGTTGATTGCCCCAGTCTCAATTGGAGATGGGGCCTACACCGCCGCTGGTTCTGTAATTAATGAAGACGTGCCGGCGGGCGCGCTTGGCATAGGAAGAGCCCGCCAGGTCAATATTCTTGGCTGGGTATTAAAGAAGCGAAAAGGTACAAAGTCCGCAGCAGCTGCCGAGAAGAAGGAGAAAGGGAAATGAGTAGCGAACTCCGCCTTAGTTCCGAGAAGCGCCTTCGAATTTTTACTGGGCGTGGCTATCCCGAGTTAGCTGAGGAAGTTGGCGCCGAACTCGGAGTTCCAATCACCCCAACTTCTGCATATGACTTTGCTAACGGTGAAATTTTTATTCGATTTGAAGAGAGCGTTCGTGGTTGCGATGCCTTCGTAATCCAGAGCCACTCAGCTCCTGTAAATAAACAGATTATGGAACAGCTCATAATGGTCGATGCCCTTAAGCGCGCCTCCGCAAAACGAATCACAGTAATTGCACCCTTTTATGGATACGCAAGACAAGATAAGAAACACCGAGGGCGAGAACCGATTTCTGCTCGATTAATGGCAGATCTCTTTAAAACTGCGGGTGCTGATCGATTAATGACGGTTGATTTACATTCCGCTCAAATCCAAGGATTTTTTGACGGGCCGGTAGATCACTTACATGCGCTACCGCTGCTTGCAAATTATGTTGGATCTAAAGTAGATAGATCACGATTAACAATTGTCTCTCCGGATTCCGGAAGAGTTCGCGTTGCAGAACGCTGGAGCGATATTTTGGGCGGCGCCCAGATTGCATTCATCCATAAGACGCGCGATCCCAGATTGCCGAACGAGGCTGTCACAGGACGAGTTGTCGGAGACGTAAAGGGTCAGACCTGTGTAGTTATCGATGACATGATTGATACCGCAGGCACCATAACTAAAGCGGTGGAAGCGCTCTATAACGATGGCGCTAAAGAGGTAATGGTCGCAGCAACCCACGCTGTCTTTTCCGGCCCGGCCGCAGAACGCCTAGTAAATTCAAAGGTAAGTGAAGTAGTTGTTGCCAATACTCTGCCGATTCCAGATGAGAAACGATTCCCAAATCTCACCGTACTTTCGATTGCACCGCTAATTGCGCGCGCAATTAGAGAGGTTTTCGAAGATGGATCAGTAACCAGCCTCTTCGACGGCCATGCCTAAACTAAATCGCATTCTCGCGATTACTTTAATTTCGTTAATTTCTCTCCCCCAATTAACGGTGATGTCACGCAACCTCTACCTAGGGGCTGATGTTGGTGTTGCGCTGGAACTTATTCCAAATTTTCCGGCAGCTGCACAATTTATGTGGGACCAGGTAAAAACAACAGATTTCAATAAACGAGTTTTGAAATTAGCAGGTGAAGCAGCCGCTGAAAAACCTGACCTGATAGGAATTCAAGAAGCGACCCAGTGGTACTGCAAGAAGAATCTATGGGATGAAAAAATAGTCGTCTTCGATTTTCTCAAACAATTTGTCTCTGCTACCAAAGCAACAAGTGTCAGTTATGAAGTAGCGACCGCAAATGGGGTCACTGCGTTTAACCCAGGTTATTCAATTGCGGCTATTCCATACCTAACAAAGGTAAAGGACCCGGAGGTATTTCCAGCGATATTTGATAGCGATACTGCTGCCTGTGGTTTCACTATCGGTGATGCGATTTTAGTTCGCTCCGATGTTGCCGGCTCAATTAAGCAAGTCGGAAATACCGAATACGATCAGATTTATTCAATCGTCCCAACAATCATGAAGATTTATCGTGGATATACCTGGGTTGATTACCAATTAAATGATTCTCTTGTTCGGGTTGTTTCAACTCATCTTGAATCTATCTGGGATGAAAATAAAGTTCCAAACTCAGCGATTCAAGCTAGGCAATTAGTCTCAGACTTAGCAAATTCAAAGATGCCACTCATTGTTATGGGTGATTTCAATGCAGATTACCGAGACCCGCGACCCATCGATGCGCCAAATCCGGGGCTACAACCAGTTGTTAGTGAGGCTTGCCCAATTTCGGGGGCGAGTGAATGTAACGCTTACCAGACGATGATTGAAGCTGGTTTTGCCAACGCATCTCCTGACGCGAAAGATCCCAAGTTTTTCTCGTGGGGAGCGGGCGCGCTCCTTGATGGCCCAGATCCAGATCGCGCTCTTGTTGCCACGAGCTATGGAAATCAATATGGATTTACCGACCGATTAGATTACATTTTCACAAAAAATGTTTATGCCAATTCAAGTTCAAAGATGATCGGAAATATTTATCCAGATGGCTCTTCAATTTGGGATTGCGGAAATAAGAAATGTTTTGCTTCTGATCACGCCGGAGTTGTGGCAACTATTGAATTACCAAGAGGCGCTGGCATCACAGACCCCGCACTTGCCGATCACGCGCGATTCCCATTTGGATTCTGGCATTACGTAGCGCTAGCGCTCGTTTCGCTCATCGGCTGGCGGATTTTCCTTCGCATTCGAAGATAGTTAGCGATTTGTCGAAACGCCGTTCGGCTCGGTAGCCTTCCGCTCCACGGCGAGGGGGTAGCCCCCGTAATCGACGAAAGGCAAGAGAATGGCAGAAGTAGCAATCCAGGGTTCGCTCCGAAATGAATTCGGAAAAGGCGCCTCTCGCAGAATTAGACGCGATGGTTTAGTGCCAGCAGTAATTTATGGCCACGGCGAGAAGCCGACTCATATCTCCCTTCCAGCTCGTGAAGTTGGCGTTGCAATTAAAACTTCAAACGTACTTCTTAATATTGATCTCGGTGAAAAACAAGAATTAGTTCTTCCAAAGTCCATAGTTCGCAATCCGCTTAAAGGAACTTTGGAACATATTGATTTGATTATCGTGCGCCGCGGCGAGAGAGTTGTGGTTAACGTTCCAGTTCACGCATCTGGCAAGCATGATCCTGAAGGTATTCTCGAGCACGTTCATAACACAATCGAAGTTGAAGCAGATGTAACAGCCATTCCACAATTCCTCGAATTGGATCTCACTGGTTTGATGGCCGGCGATTCGAAGTTGGCATCTGATGTTGTACTACCTGAAGGAATCATTCTAAAGAGCGATCCAAAGATGGTTGTTGTTCACCTTTCAGTTCGTGCCGCGATGGAAGAAATTATTCCGGTTGCAGCTCCTGCTGAAGGTGAAGGCGCAGCTCCTGCTGAAGGTGAAGGCGCAGCTCCGGCTGAAGGCGCAGCTGCGGCTGAAGGCGCTGACGCTAAAGCCAAGAAGTAACCGCTTCCTACTAACCTTTATTCATGTTTCGTTCTAAGGAACGTTGGTTAGTTATAGGTCTTGGAAATCCCGGTGTGGAATACGAACGAACACGCCACAACATCGGAGCCATGGTGGTTTCTCAGTTGGCTACATCCAATAGCTCGAAATTTACAAATCACAAATCTCGCGCCGACATTGCGGAATTCAAATTTGATGGATCTTCAATAGTTGCTGCAAAACTTCGATGCTATATGAATGAATCAGGCGGTCCCACAAAATCTCTCGCGGATTACTTTAAAGTGAAACCAGATCATGTAATTGCAATCCATGATGAGCTTGATATTCCCTTTGAGTCAATTCGATTGAAGTTCGGTGGCGGCGATAATGGTCATAATGGCTTGAAAAGCATCACGAGCGCTTTCGGTTCGGAGTACTTCAGAATCCGAATGGGAATTGGACGCCCAGTCGGGGCGCAAGACCCCGCCGACTTTGTCTTGAAGCCATTTAATTCGCAAGAGAGAAATTCGCTGGAAGATTTCATAGCCAAAGGAGCTAGCGCAGTCGAATCGCTCGTCTCAGATGGATTAGATATCGCACAAACTCGCTTTAATTCGTAACGTTAATTTTTGATATTGGTAGCTCCATACTTACGCCAAATCCTCCGAGTTCAGATTTAAAAACTCTCAGGGTTCCAGACATTTTCTTAATAGCAGAATTCATAATGCTAAACCCAAGCCCAGAGCCACCTTTTTCAAAGGCCCGATTATTATTGAAGCGTTTGATGTAATCCTCTATCTGCATACTCTGTTCGCTATTTAGGGGCGCTGAATCCTCAATGCTTATCATGGCCAAATTTGAAGATTGCTCTAATTTCAACGAGACGCTAGCGCTCTTGGGGGTGTGGCGCGTAATGTTCAACAGCGCATTCCTAACTAGTTTTAAGATTAACTCTTCACTTGCTAGAACGTATATTCCTTGAGCAATTGTGAAAGAAATTTCTCGAGAAGATTCTCGTTGTGCAAAGGTACTAAATTCATTTTCTAGAATAAAGGAAAGATTTATTTCCTCCAAAATGCTCTCTCTAACCGATTCGAACTCCAATACAGTAAGTAAACCTTCAATATTCCTCTCTAATCTTGAAGATTCCAGCTCTAGTTTTTCGAAAGTTTCCCTATTCGAAATGCTGGAGTCACGTTTTGCTAGAGATAAGTATCCTTTAATGATCGTGAGCGGTGTACGTAACTCGTGGGAAGCATCTGAGATGAATTCGAGAAGCATATTGCGCTTAGACATCTCAAAATTAAGTTTTTCATTTAGTCGAATATTTTCAGCTTCCCTTGAAACATCTCTTGAAATTATTTTGCGAAGGATAAATTGAGATATCAAGGCACTAATCAATACAAAGAATAAAAGAGAGAGATAATTGGCTTTTCTTTGCGAATCAAATTCCGAGATGTTTTCCAAAATTACAAGTGAGGAATCGCCTTCAATCAAACTAGATACCGATCTGTATCCATCAGGGATATTAATAAGTATATTTTCGCTGGTTAACTTTAATTTATCCAGATTTAGGTTTGACTCTTCATCCGCTGCGTCGAATATGACCGTAGATTCTCCAATCTCGTCTATTAAAAGAAGAATTGGAGATAAGGAGCTACCTCGCACCAAACTTAGCGCCGTAATTATTTTATCCCCCGATGACTCATCTATCGAGTTCTTGATCTCAGTTATTGCCTTATCAGTACGCTGGATAGCATCACTATGAGAAGTTTCGATAAGGGTAATTCCAAGAAGTAGTGAAACTACTATTGTAAGAGTCAGCGTGAACCAGGTTAGGCGCCTCTGCAATTGCATTACTGCGCCTTTAGTTGAAAGCCAATTCCACGAATTGTCTTAATACCTTCAAATCCATCCTTATGGAATTTTTTTCGTAAGTAAGAGATATAGGTATCTACTACTGTCGTAGTGGTTTGAAAATCGTAACCCCAGATGGCGTCAAGCAATCGTTCCTTTGTGACAACTCTTCCTGAATTTTCCATTAGGTATTGCAGAAGACGGAATTCAGTCTTTGAGACTTCTATAGGTTGACTATTAAATGTTACTTCATAAGTTTCCTCGGAAAGAGAGATAGGACCTACCCGAAGAGTTGAGTTGACTACCGAGGGATTACTGCGACGCAGGACGGAATTAACTCGCATTACTAATTCTTCTAAATCAAATGGTTTTGAGATGTAATCGTCTGCTCCAATTCGAAACCCTTCGATGACATCGATCTTTTCATGGCGTGCCGAAACTATAATTACTGGAATTGTCGGCTGAAATAGGCGCACTTTTTTCAAGGTTTCAAATCCCGACATTATTGGCATATTTATATCTAGTAAAAGAAGATCGAAATTTTGATTTTGTAAGAGGTTTATAGCGGACTGGCCATCTGAGACTAGTGTGGGGTGGAAACCGGCAATGCGTAATGCCTCACCCAATAAAGTGCGAATACCCGGTTCGTCATCTACAACCAGGATTTCGCGCGCCACGCTCTGAGGATAGAGGTAAAAGGGGAGTCAAAAGCAAAAAACAAGAACTTCACAAGAAATTCACAAAGTGAGATGAAAGAGTTGTCCCATGAAATTCTTGGCAAAAATGATAATGCTTGCAATGGTTATGACGTTAGCACCTCAAGCAGCTACGTATGCAAATCTTGATTGTCAGAATTTTACAACCGAATACGACCAGGCGCTTACGCTTTATCTGCAAAATACCGCTAATGACGAACAAGAACGTAGAAAACTAGAGAAATTAAAGAGACGAGCCGACAAGCAACTAAGAATTTGTATTAAGTCAATAAATAGAGATTTTAAGAACACAATTCGACAATTAAAGATTACTTTTCCAAGAGTTCCTGATTCTAGAGAGTTAAATCTCAGCAATAAATCTCGGAAAGACGAAGGAATTGCAGCAGCCTCCCTTGAGCGAGATCGCCGTATCCAGGCGCTTCCTAAAATTCAATCGCTCCCTTTCCAAAATTAACAATCAGCTCCATAGCTTTCAGAAGAGATATCACAAAGTTTTCGCAAGATTAGAAGTTAAGTTTCGCATGTTCGTCGAGAGTCGACGATAGAAAGGTTTAAATGAAAAAAATTATCGCGGCATTAACATTCGCACTTGCCCTCATGCTTAATCCGAGCGCCATTGCAGATACGACCCCAGCTCCTGAAAAATCTGCATATAAGGCAGAGCGCTCTGCTTTTAAAAGCGCGATGGAAACGTATAAAGCGGCGAAGCAAGCAGCATCTGCTCAGATTAAAGCGGCGAAAGCTTCTTTCCTTACAGCTAAAGAAAGCGCGACTACGCCAGAAGACTCATCTCCTAATCGATCGCACTAGAGAGTCCGGGAAACCTTCCATCCAGGACTTTCTAGTGGCGTACTTATATTCATAATTAAATAAATTAGGAACTTTTAATTTAGTTCATTATCATTTCCAAAAGCCCCCTCCTCTTTCAGGAGCGGGGCCAATTGGCGTTTGGAGGCGAGTATGTCCAAGTTAAGTGGGCTAATTGCGCCATCTTCAAAGACTTTATCTCTGCTTGAAGAGAGTGAGGTTTTAGTTGCTCCAGCCTCAATATTCTCACAACTCATCGCGCGACGCTCCCAGGAAAAAAAGTTAGTAGTTGTCACCCATTCAAGTAAGAGAAGCGCGGAATTAGTCGGTGAATTATCAGCATATGTAGATGGGGTAAAAGAGTTTCCCGCGTGGGAGACCTTGCCACATGAAAAATTAAGTCCTAATGGTGAAACGATTGCTCGGCGGATCAGAGTTTTACATACCATTAAAGAAATCCCGATTTTGGTAGTCCCCATACGCTCTTTAGTGCAACCGATAATTTCAAACGTTTTAACGAAACCAATTTTGGAATTAAGAAGTGGTGCACACTTTGAATTTGAAGAGTTGGTGCGAGATCTCGTTGAGCGCGCCTATTTGAGAGTCGATATGGTCGAGCGAAGGGGTGAATTTGCAGTAAGAGGCGGAATCATCGATATCTTCCCAACGGGGCGCGACTATCCGGTAAGAATTGAATTCTTCGGTGATGAGATTGAAGATATTCGAAGCTTTGAAATAGCGAATCAACGAACATTTCAGAGCGAGATTGAATCCGTTGTGATATTTCCCGGTCGCGAATTATTGATCGATAAAGATGTTAGAGAGCGAGCTGAGGCGCTGCGACATCTCCATCCCGAACTTTTGGAGATGTGTAGCAAGATTTCTGAGGGAATTTATCCACCTGGAATGGAATCAATTGTTGGTGCGCTCTATCCCGAGACGAAATTTTTCACAGATTTTCTAGAAGATTCGCACGAGATCATACTTCTGGAAGATGAGCGGATTCGAAATCGAACCTTGGATTTAATTAAAACTAGTGAAGAATTTCTGGAAGCGTCTTGGTCTAGCGCTGCCTTAGCTGGTAACGCACCATTGAAAACTGAACTCCAGCGGGCCGGATATGTCTCGCTCTCTGATATTGAGATAAAAGCAGAAAAGAGAGGAATCGCTTGGCGCAGTATCAATCTCTTTGGTGATACGGATGAGGCGAAGCTAGATCAATATCGAGATTCGCCTTCCTATCGCGGAGATATTGAGAAATTAATCTCTGATATTCGAATCGCGGTAAAAGATAATAAATCGGTAGTGCTCTCGTTTCATGGTCACGGTCTAGCCGAGCGCTACTTACAACTTCTCTCGGAAGCCGATCTTCCAACTCGGATTGTTGATGAAATTTCAACTTTTCCGGCGCGTGAGGTTATCTCCTTAATACAAAGTTCGATTGAACATGGATTTGAAGATTTGGTAAATCGAGTGCTTTTGATTACCGAAGCGGATATCAGCGGTTCTCGAGATCGACGTGCGACTTCAAAGATGCCAACGCGAAGAAAAAAGGCAATAGATCCGCTTGAGTTAAAGAGAGGTGATTATGTTGTCCATGAAATTCATGGAGTTGGCAGATATCAAGAGCTAATTAAGCGAAAAGTACTTGGAGTAGAGCGAGAGTATGTCGTTATCGAATATGCACCATCTAAGCGCGGTCAACCCGCAGATCGGATATTTGTGCCGACGGACTCATTGGATTTAGTTACCTCATACATTGGTGGTGAGACGCCAACTCTTAACAAGATCGGAGGTAGCGAATGGATAAAGAGCAAGGCGCGCGCCAAGAAAGCTGTTAAAGAGATTGCTGGAGAACTAATCCGACTTTATGCAGCGCGAACGAGTCTTCCTGGATATGCCTTCGGTCCAGATACTGCTTGGCAGAGAGAGTTAGAAGATTCATTTGAGTATGTCGAGACGGCAGATCAACTAGTAACAGTCGATGAAGTAAAACGCGATATGGAAAAACCGTATCCCATGGATCGAATTGTCTGTGGAGATGTTGGTTATGGAAAAACTGAGATTGCAGTGCGGGCTGCATTTAAAGCAGTCCAGGATGGAAAACAAGTCGCCATTTTGGTTCCGACGACACTTCTAGTCCAGCAACACTTAGCAACTTTTACAGAACGTTATTCAGGATTTCCAATTCGAGTAAATTCACTATCTAGATTTAACTCAACAAAAGAGTTAACTGAGACGCTCAAAGGTATTACTGAAGGAACTGTAGATGTTGTAATCGGAACTCATCGATTGCTCTCTGACGATATAAAGTTTCGCGATCTTGGTCTAATTATTGTCGATGAAGAACAGCGATTCGGAGTTGAGCACAAAGAGCGCCTGAAGCGGCTGCGAACCACAGTAGATGTACTGGCGATGTCTGCTACACCAATTCCTAGAACTCTAGAGATGGCTATAACAGGGATTCGCGAGATGTCCACAATTACTACGCCTCCAGAAGAGCGACATCCAGTACTGACTTATGTGGGACCTCAAGACGATAAACAGGTTGTAGCAGCTATTCATAGAGAGTTGTTAAGAGATGGTCAGGTTTTTTATATTCATAATCGTGTGGAGAGTATTGATGAGGCGGCGGCTCGCTTGCGGCGACTGATTCCGGAGGCGCGAATTGCCACTGCGCACGGCCAGATGAATGAGGGGACTTTAGAACAGGTAATTCTTGCTTTTTGGAATCGAGAATACGATGTCCTGGTCTGCACAACCATCGTTGAAAACGGAATAGATGTAGCTAATGCAAACACTTTGATTGTGGAACGGGCAGATAAATTTGGCCTCTCCCAACTGCATCAATTAAGAGGGCGAGTCGGCAGAAGTCGAGAACGTGCGTATGCATATTTTCTTTATCCAAGCGATCTACCCCTGACGGAAATCGCTTTAGAGCGACTAAATACAATTGCACTGAACACAGAATTAGGTTCTGGAATGAGAGTTGCTCTAAAAGATTTGGAAATTAGAGGTGCCGGAAATCTTCTTGGCGGTGAGCAATCCGGCCACATAGCTGATGTTGGGTTTGATTTGTATATGCGGATGGTAGGCGAGGCCGTAACGGAATTTAAACGTGGAATTGTCGATGGCGACCAAGAAAAGAAAGAATGCAAAGTAGAACTTCCGATTACTGCTCATCTCTCAACAGAATATGTACCATCTGATCGATTACGCCTCGACATCTACCGCAGATTGGCAGATGCAGATAGTTTCGGCGACGTAGATGGAATCAATGAAGAACTCAAAGATCGATTTGGTGACCTACCTGAAGAGGCAAGTCGATTACTTGATATTGCAAAATTGCGGATTGTTGCAAAAAGTCTAGAAATTTCCGATTTGGCAATTCATGGACGCCATCTTCGAATGTCACCGGTAGCTTTAAGTGAATCTTTAAAGCTTCGCATCGAACGGATTTATCCGGGAACAATCTACAAATCTGTGACAAAAACCCTCTTGGTAGCGCGTCCAGCAGTGGCTGCTTGGTCGAAAGAGAGTTCAGATATAGGAGATACTTCGCTCTTGGAATGGGTAAGCGAAGTCTTGGCCCAATTGAAATCTAGAGAGGTTAAGGCGTGAAAAAACTGGCAGTCCTCCTCGCAAGCTTGGTTCTACTTCTCACCGGCTGCGCTCGTATGGATTCTGCTGCAACTGTAGGAACCACCGAAATAAAGCTAGAGACTCTGCAAGGTCGTGTGGATTCCATTCTTGCCGAGCGTTTGAAATTTGATACTTCTCAGATGCGTTTGGAAAGCGGTGATGTATTGGCGCGCTCCCAACTCGCATTCTTAATCTCAAATATCATCTTGGATGAAATTGCTAAAGATGTTGAGATTGAAGTTTCAAATTCAGATTTAGAGGCTTATCGCCTCGAAATCTACGGAAGTATTGGTGGCGAACCTAGGCTTCCTGAAGTATTAGTTAATGCCTCTATCGCACCAGATGCCTTGAATGATGTATTGCGCAGAGATTTAATTTTACGAAAAATCGGAACTACTCTTGCTGAATCTGGAGCTGATGATGAAACCATTAATCAAGCTATCCAAACTCTAGTAACGCGCAAATCAGATGAAATTAAGGTAGTTGTAAATCCTCGCTACGGAATTTGGGACGCGGCCACGATCTCTGTCATCGGCACGGAACCTGCGGGTGACGCAGTA
>JBEANJ010000055.1:0-5435 GCA_041165565.1 Actinomycetota bacterium
CCGACTCCTATTTTCACCGCATCTGCTCCAGCATTTATCAGCGCTTGTGCGCCAGCACGGGTTGCCACATTTCCACCGATAATTTCTTGACTTGGATATTTTTTCTTAATTCGCTCAATGGCATCTAGAACTGCGCGATGATGGCCGTGGGCGGTATCAACAACAACTACATCTACGCCTACTTCAATCAACGATCTTGCTCTTTCAAATCCATCTTCGCCAACGCCCACGGCAGCACCTACCCGTAAACCAGCGCCTTTCACTAACTTTACGTGGGTTACCTGATCCGTTATTGGAAGATTTCTATGGATGATACCGATTCCGCCGAGTTTTGCCATTGCGATTGCCATCTGGGATTCCGTCACGGTATCCATGGCTGCTGAAACTAACGGTATATCTAGTTGAATTTTTCTAGTTAAGAAACTTTTTGTATCAACTTCAGAAGGAACAACTTCGGAAGCATCCGGAAGCAGTAATACATCGTCGTAAGTGAGGCCCAACATTGCGACCTTCTCATTTACGGCCTCAGTCATGCCGAAACCCTAATGGGTCAGGTAATTAAGCTCCAACTGCTCGTTGGATTTCCTCACAAGCTTCTACAAGATCTTCGACATAAACCGCGCTCTTTGGATTTGAGGATCCCCAGCCGGGACCGCCAATTACAATCCTGGGCGCCGGTCTCACACTTGGCAACTCTGCCAAGATATCTGGGTCGCCGTTCTTATTTAATTGAGCCCAGAGAAATACAGCTGGTGGCGCGGAACGTTTCACAATTGCGCTGATTGCCTCTATCGGTGTTCGAGCTCCTAAAAATTGCGTCTGAACATTTCTCTCGGAAAGTGCGGCAGCTAAAGCATGCAATGGAAGTGAATGCATTTCTTCTCCAATACATGCGAGAAGGACTGGACGGGCATTAATCGGATTGGTTACATTTTCATGATTAGCATGGAGTAGACGTTTGATAATCTCACTGACTAAGTGTTCGGTTTCAATTCCTGTACCTTGATCTGCCCATTCATCGCCCAGCATCATTAAGAGCGGAACAATTACCTCATTCCATGTTGTGGTAATCCCGCTTGCGGCGATCTCGGTTCGCAGCAGCTCTTCAACAAAAGAGCGGTCATAAGCGTGGGCGGCTCGATAAAGGGTCTCAACAAGTTCTTCGCGAACCTTTATCTCCCTTTCAACAGCTCGAGCCCCATCGCTCACCGATCCCTCAAAGGAGAGTGCGCGCGCTGCCGCCTCGGCCGGAGAAACTCCTGAGATAACTAGCTTTCTCATTAGAGTTAGTCGAGCCAGGTCATTTGCGTTGTAACGGCGATGCTCACCTGAACTATGTTCCGAAGGGCCTAGGCCATATCTGCGGTCCCAAGTTCTTAAGGTTGCTGGAGCAACGCCAAGCCGGCGGGCAACTGCTGCGACTGTCAGGGATGTGCTCTCAGTCATACCCGAATCCTCACCTAAGCGCGCCACAACGGCATCTTGAAAAGAAGGTACTTGAACAACTTACGGCGCGATTGTATGGTTTACCCATGACCGAGATGACTCGCCTACCTAAGCCAGTTGCTAGCAATTGGGAGTGGCAATACGAGGGCGCCTGCAGATCTCTTCCTACCGAGATGTTCTTTCATCCAGATGGGGAGCGCGGCCCACGACGTAGAGCGCGCGAGATTGCCGCAAAGGCGGTCTGCGCATCTTGCCCAGTTATCGCACAATGCCGAGCTCATGCTCTCGCAGCGCAAGAGCCATATGGAATTTGGGGCGGTTTAACTGAAGATGAGCGGCTTGAGATTATTAGTAAGGCAACGCGTCAAGCTCATAGCTTCAGCGCTTAAGTAATTACTCCTGGTTTCTGGCGCAAGCTAATAACAGTTGTTACAGCCAGCGCTGAAATAATTACCCCGAGCGATACCGCTAACGAAATATGTGGGATTTCGTATCCAAAAGCTTCATGGATACCAATTCCATGTAGCGCTTCAATAATTAATTTAACTCCGATAAAACCAAGGACGATTGATAAACCTTTCGATAGATAGACCAAGCGCTTCAAGAGAATTCCTACGAGAAAATAAAGTTGGCGAAGGCCCATTAAAGCAAATGCATTTGCCATAAATACGATGTAGGGGTCTCGGGTAAGACCAAATATTGCCGGGATGGAATCAAGTGCGAAAAGAAGATCTGTAGTACCTAGAGCAACTAGCGCAAGTGCGAAGGTGGATAGTCCACGTTTGCGAAGTGCCGTGATTATTCGATTCTCTTGCCATTCATCTTCTTCCGGATCTTCTGTAATTAGTTTGTAGGCGGTCCAGAGCAAGATTGCGCCGAATAAGAAGAAGATTGCTACGAAGCGCTCAACGACGGCGGCGCCGATAACAATAAAGATACCGCGCATAACTAGCGCCATCAAAATTCCAAGTAAGAGCACTAATTGCTCTTTTTCACGTTCAATTTTTAATCGAGTCAAGATAATCAAGAAAACAAAAAGATTGTCGATTGAGAGTGAATACTCAGTTATCCAACCGGCGAAGAATTCAGCGCTCGCCGTGGGTCCATCCCAGCTGCGCATCGAGATTCCAAAAGCGATCGCGGCGCTTACATAAATTGCGGTCCAAGTAGCGGCTTCGCGAAGGCTAGTTATTGAATTTCTGCGATACCAAGCCCAAGCTAAATCAAGAAGAATTACGAGCCCGACTACTGCAAAAGTTATTAGCCAGACAGTTCCTGAGACGTTCAAAGTTTCATTAGACATTGGCGTGAGTCTAATGAGAAAGGGCCCCGAAGGGCCCTTTTCAAATTAGTGGCTATGTCCTCCGGGACCATGGCTATGTCCATGTCCAGCAGCAGCCTCTTTCGGCTCTTCTGGCTTCTCATAGACAAGGGCTTCAGTGGTAAGGAACATCGCGGCAATCGAGGCGGCATTAGCAAGTGCAGATCGAGTTACTTTAACTGGATCGATGACGCCAGCTTTAACTAGGTCGCCATACTCTTCACTAGCAGCATTAAAGCCTTCATTGCTCTTCATATTTCTTACCTTAGAGACAACAACGTAACCTTCTTGGCCAGCATTTTCTGCGATCCAACGAAGTGGTTCTTGGCAAGCTTTCGCAACTAGACGAACTCCGACTGCGGCATCGCCTTCATAGCCAAGATCGCTATCTAGGACGGTCGCAGCATGAACAAGAGCAGCGCCACCGCCGGCAACAATTCCCTCTTCAACAGCCGCACGAGTCGCAGAGATAGCATCTTCAAGACGGTGCTTCTTCTCTTTCAACTCAACTTCGGTATGTGCACCAACTTTGATAACACAGACACCGCCAGAGAGTTTTGCGAGACGCTCTTGAAGCTTTTCGCGATCCCAATCAGAGTCAACGACATCAATTTCGCGACGAAGTTCTGCGATTCTGCCTTCAACATCTTTCTTGGAACCTGCGCCATCGACGATTGTTGTGTGATCTTTTGTGACAACGATACGACGGGCTTTACCCAACATATCGAGGGAGACCTGGTCTAGTTTTAATCCAACTTCGGCCGAAATGACCTGGCCACCGGTAAGGATCGCCATATCCTGGAGCATCGCCTTGCGACGATCGCCAAAACCTGGGGCCTTAACGGCAACTGAGGTAAATACGCCACGGATTCGGTTTACAACAAGGGTTGAAAGCGCTTCGCCTTCAACATCTTCGGCGACAATCAAAAGTGGTTTGCTGGTCTTTGCGACCTGTTCCAATACCGGCAATATGTCAGCTAGCGCTGAGACTTTTCCGGCAGAAATCAGGATGTAAGCATCTTCCAGGATCGCTTCCATACGGTCTTGATCAGTTACGAAATAAGGTGAGATATAACCCTTATCGAACTGCATACCTTCAGTAAATTCGAGTTCCAGTCCGGTAGTTGAAGATTCTTCGACGGTGATGACGCCATCTTTACCGACTTTGTCCATAGCTTCGGCGATTAACTCACCGATGCCTCGATCTTGAGCTGAGATGGTTGCGACATCTGCGATCTGTTCTTTTCCAGAAACCTTTGTGGAATTGGAGCGAAGCTTCTCGACAACCGAAGTAACTGCCGCTTCGATACCGCTCTTAATTCCCATTGGTTGTGCGCCAGCAGCAAGATTTCGTAGACCTTCCTTGACCATTGCTTGTGCAAGAACGGTCGCAGTAGTTGTGCCATCTCCAGCAACATCATTGGTTTTTTCAGCAACTTGCTTTACAAGTTGTGCGCCCATGTTCTCAGCTGGATCAGAAAGTTCAATTTCTTTAGCAATGGTGACACCATCATTTGTGATGACCGGTGCTCCAAAAGATTTTCCGATTACGACATTACGACCCTTAGGTCCGAGCGTTACCTTTACGGTATCGGCGAGAATATTTACGCCACGCTCCATGCCGCGACGAGCAGCCTCGTCAAAGTGAAGTGCTTTGGCCATGGTTATTTCTCGATTACGGCCAAGATGTCACGTGCAGAGAGGACTAAATATTCCTCACCGCCATGCTTAATCTCGGTGCCGCCGTATTTGCTGTAAAGCACAACATCGCCGACTTTGATATCCATCGGGACGCGTACGCCATCATCGAAACGACCCGGTCCAACTGCAACAACGGTGCCTTCCTGTGGCTTCTCTTTGGCGGTATCTGGGATAACTAGACCAGAAGCTGTCTTCTCTTCGGCTTCGCTGATCTTGATAACGATTCGATCTTCTAGTGGCTTAATGGCAATGGCCATCGTCGTAGCTCCTTCGTAACTAGAACTGCTTATCTGATTCGGGCGACTTATCACTCTCACCCGGCGAGTGCTAACGCCAAGCCTAGGGTTCTCTATTCCCTTACTCAAATTAAGGGCCGCTTTGCGCAGGGGCCAGAACAGGACTAGAACAGGATTTGGGTGGCTGAAGTACTTGATGAGGCAGAAAGGCCCAAGTTGGAGGGGGGTTTGCCAGATGAGATGGCAAGTGACCCAAGCGCTGCCACCATGGCTCCGTTATCAGTACATAGGCCAGCCGGTGGGACCCGCAGTTCAATCTTTGCTTTTTCGCAACGCTCTTGAGCAACTTCGCGTAGCCGGGAATTCGCAGCAACTCCGCCTGCGATAAGCAGCGTTTCGATTCCAGAATCAATCGTGGCCTTTATCGCTTTATTTAATAGAACATCAACGACTGCTTCTTGAAATGAAGCAGCTATATCACTTCGATTGGAATTGGGATTTGCTACTAAATAACGCGAAACAGCGGTTTTAAGTCCGGAGAACGATAAGTCAAAAGGTCGTTCGAGCATATCGCTTGCTTGTGAGAGCCCGCGCGGAAACGTTATAGCTTCTCGGTTACCGCTCTTTGCTTCGCGATCGATTAACGGTCCGCCTGGAAATCCAAAACCTAAAAGTCGAGCAACTTTATCGAAAGCTTCGCCCGCTGCGTCATCAATTGTGGCGCCAAGAAT
>JBEANJ010000056.1:0-5203 GCA_041165565.1 Actinomycetota bacterium
GTTTTGGCCGGTGGTGACTGACCCCGCAGCGAGGAGACCGGACTAGTTGGCCTCGCCGCGGCAGCGAAGAAGGAGGGCGCTAAGTAAGAGTGCCAAAGTCGAGATTTCGCTGCGGAACATGGTCGAAGGCTATCGCTGCTCTAAAGAACTGGCAAATAACGATCTAATTCGAATGCAGTTACTTGCTTTCGGTATTCGTCCCATTCGGCGCGCTTATTACGTAAGAAATATTCAAAGACATGCTCGCCCAACGTCTCTCGAACCAGCTCGCTTCCTTCCATCGCTTGGAGAGCTTCACTTAGATTCATCGGAAGCAGCTGCTCGCCGCCCTTTTCCAATTTGTAACTCTCTTCTACTCCTTTTAGGCCAGCAGCAATAGTTACTGCAAAAGCAAGGTAGGGATTGCAGGCTGCATCTGGGGCGCGAAATTCAATACGAGTTGAATTCTCTTTCTTGGGCTTGTACATCGGAATTCGAATCATGGCATCCCGATTTTCTTTACCCCAATTGATTTTAGATGGCGCTTCGCCGCCTCCATGAAGTCGTTTATATGAATTTACCCATTGATTTGTAACAGCTACAAATTCTGGTGCGTGTTTAACAATTCCTGCTAGAAAAGATCTAGCTGTCGGTGACAGTTGATCTTCACTTCCGCTTTGGAAGAAAGCATTTTCTTCGCCTTTAAATAGCGAAATATGAGTATGCATTCCAGAACCTGGGTGCTCAGAGAGAGGTTTTGGCATGAACGATGCGTATATTCCTTGGCTTAATGCAACTTCCTTAATTAGATGTCGAAATGTCATTATGTTGTCTGCGGTGCTAAGAGCATCTGCGTATCGAAGATCAATTTCTTGTTGTCCAGGCGCGCCCTCATGATGGCTAAATTCAACGGATACCCCAGTCGCCTCTAATAGCGAAATAGCTTCACGGCGAAAATCGTGGCCGAGTGAAGTTGGAGTCTGATCAAAATAACCTCCCGAATCTATCGGTCTAGGTCGAACGCCAATCTTTGGTGCCTCCTGAAAGAGGAAGAACTCAATTTCGGGGTGGGTGTAACAGGTAAAGCCAAGCCGCGCCGCTTTATCCAAAGTTTTTTTGAGAACATTTCTTGGATCAGCAGGAGATGGCGTGCCATCTGGCATCAAAATATCAGCGAATATTCGAGCCGCTTCCGGTCTATCTGCGCGCCAGGGAAGAATCGAAAAAGTAGCTGGATCTGGCTTTGCCAACATATCCGATTCCGTAAATCTTGCGAACCCCTCAATTGCGGAACCATCAAAGCCGATACCTTCAGTAAAAGCAGTTTCTAATTCAGGCGGTGCGATTGCCACAGATTTCAAATATCCCAAGACATCGGTAAACCAGAGATAAACGAAACGTATATTTCGCTCTTCTAGAGTCCGCAGTACAAATTCCTGCTGTTTTAATTGCACTTCATCTCGGGGAATCATGGGAGAGATGATGCCCGAGCCGCGTTACGGCAATGTTAAATCGTCAAATTACGAAGTTTTCGCTCTCATCTTGATTAGTTTTGGCCGCAACATCCCGCACAACGACGCTATTAGCGCTGATTCGAGCCCCAGCTCCAACGGTTATATTTCCGATAACTCTGGCGCCAGACCCTATGACCACACCGTCTCCAATCGTTGGATGACGCTTTTCTTTTGTAAAAGTTCTAGAGCCCAAAGTGACATCGTGATAAATCATTACGTCATCGCCAACAATTGCGGTCTCTCCGATAACTACACCCATTCCATGGTCAATAAAAAATCTTCGCCCGATTCGAGCTCCGGGATGTATTTCAATCCCAGTTACGGCTCTAACCCAATTTGAGTAGATTCTTGCTAGTAACTTAAATCGAGCCCTCCAAAGAAAATGCGCAATCCGATAACCCCAAACTGCGTGAAGACCCGGAAATGTAAGAGCAACTTCCAGACGGTTCCTTGCTGAGGGGTCTCGTGCCAGCGCATTATTAATATCTTCAAAAATTCGATTAATCATTAGTCCATCAAATCTTTATAAAGAATCGTGGATAGATATCGCTCTCCAAATGAAGGCACAATCACAACGATTGTCTTTCCGGAAAATTCATCTCGCTTGGCAACTTGTGCTGCCGCCCAAAGTGCAGCCCCTGATGAAATTCCAGCCAGAATTCCTTCTTCCGCAGCCGCTCGCCGCGCAAATGCAACAGCATCCTCAGCTTGAACATCGATGACTTCGTCATAAATTTTTGTATCGAGAATTGGTGGGATGAAGTTTGGTCCGATGCCTTGTATCGGATGTCCGCCTGGTTGGCCGCCGCTAAGTAGTGGTGAGGCAGCCGGCTCAACGACAAACATTTTGATGCCAGGCTTACGCTCTTTTAGAACCTGACCGATGCCTGTGATCGTTCCACCCGTACCGCTACCGGCCACAACTGCATCAACAGTGCCATCGGTGTCACGCCAAATTTCTTCCGCAGTTGTCTTGCGATGAATCTCTGGATTTGCTTCATTCTCAAATTGGCGAACCATAACCGCGCCATTTTTTCCCAGCTCTTCGGCCTTTGCTACACAACCTTTCATTCCTTCTGAGGCTGGGGTGAGAATTAATTCTGCGCCGAATGCGCGAAGGAGTGCGCGGCGTTCTTTTGACATCGAGTCTGGCATGGTGAGAATTGTTTTGTATCCCCGAGCAGCGCCAACCATGGCTAGTGCGATGCCAGTATTTCCCGAGGTCGCTTCCACGATTGTTCCACCAGGCTTAAGTTGTCCGCTCTTTTCAGCCGCATCAATCATGGCGATGCCGATTCGGTCTTTCACGGTACTAGTGGGGTTATAGAACTCTAATTTCGCCAGAACATTTGCCTTGGCTCCATCGATTATTCGATTTAATCGAACTAATGGAGTGTTTCCGTATATTTCTGTGATGTTGTTATAAACCTTCATGATTTCTCCTTATATTTAGATAATAGTTTGACTCTGGAATAAAAGATTTGCTGCGAGAAATTTAGAGACAGCAACAGATATCAACGCGACCAAAATCGATCACACGGCGCCTTGTGAAGAGCCAGTTAGAAATCGAAGTCATAGCCAAATTTTACATCGCAAGGGGAAAATCGCTACTCGCGAATGATTTGCATTAAGTTCGCTCTCGCCAATGTGAGGTCATTGGCAGACGACGGTCTTTTCCAAATGCAATTCGACTGACTTTGGTCCCAGGTGGATATTGACGGCGTTTGTACTCCGCTTTATCAACGAGGGTAATTACGCGTTCGACCAATTCGCGAGAGAAACCTCGCTTGATGATGGATTCAGCATCGCCACCTTCGGCAACATAAATTTCCAGAATTTGATCCAAAGTTTCATAATCAGGGAGCGAGTCGCTGTCTCGTTGGCTAGGTCTAAGTTCAGCGCTTGGTTCTTTGTTAATTGAATTTTCGGGAATCGGAGGTTTTTCGCCTTTAAGTTGGGCAATCTTGTTTCGCCATTTGGCCAATTTCCAAACATCAACTTTAAATAAATCCTTGATTGGAGCAAAGCCGCCTACGGCATCTCCGTAAAGCGTTGAATATCCAACGGCAAGCTCTGATTTATTTCCGGTAGCAAGAACCAAATGCCCCTCTTGATTTGAGATTCCCATCAAGAGCGCTCCCCTTACTCGAGCCTGAATATTCTCTTCTGCCAAACCTTTAAGTTCAGTCAGATTTTTAAATGACTCTACTGCAGGCTCAATAGGAATCTTTCGAGTCGAAATTCCTAAATTATTGGCCAATTCTTCGGCGTCGACCAATGAGTGCTCCGAAGAGTATTTACTTGGCATTAAGACCCCAAAGACATTTTCGCGACCGAGAGCATCCACAGCAATAGTTGCCACAAGTGAAGAGTCAATTCCGCCAGACAGTCCGAGAACAACGCTCTTTAATCGATTTTTCACTATGTAATCTCTTAGTCCGAGCTCTAATGCTCGCCAAACTTCTTCCTCATCAGATAGTCGAGCGCTGATTTCATTTCTCACTTCATCGTCCTGGGATTTGATTACATCACTAATAATCAAATCTGGCGTTGCAGATCTCATTTCAACTGTTAAATCAGAAATCATCAACTCTTCTTCAAACTGCTGTGCTCGGCTGATTACAATGCCATCCTTAGCAATGACTATTGAGTCGCCATCGAATACGAGGTCGTCCTGTCCGCCGACCATATTCACATAGACGATTGGAGTATGTACTTGCTCGCAACGTTGTTGCAGAAGTTTTAGTCGCAGATCATCTTTAGAACGTTCAAATGGACTGCCGTTTGGAACCAGAAGGATCCCAGGTTTTCTGGCAACCAATTCCGCCATCGGACCTTCTTCTCTCCAAATATCCTCACAAATTGCAACCGCGATATCCACTCCTAAGTAGCGAACAATCAGAGTGCCATTTCCTGGGGCAAAGTTACGAAACTCATCGAAAACACCATAGTTTGGAAGGTGGCGCTTAACGTATCTAGCCACAATTTTTCCACCATGCAGAAGTGCAACAGCATTTAATGGTTTCTCTTCTCTATCCAAATAACCAACTACGACCAGCAGATCACCGCAACCATTCTTTTCCAAGTTACTAGCTAAAGTTTTGACCGCTTCCTTGGCTGCCTTACTAAAGGCAGGCCGCAGCGCTAAATCTTCAATTGGGTAGCCGGTAATCACCATCTCCGGAAAAACGACGACTTGAGCTCCTTGTGTATTTGCCTTTTTTGCAGCACCAAGAACTTTTGCAGCGTTTCCCGTTATATCCCCCACCAATGGATTTATCTGGGCAGCGGCAATCCTTAACTTGGTTTGGTTCGCCATAGGCACGGTTCAAGAGTACCTATAGACTTTCCACGTATCTCCCGGGGACCTTATGGCTTCGAGGAAGGAAAATATGAAGCGATTTACCATTGCTGATCTATCTGCCTGGAAGCGCTCCGGCAAGAAGTGGTCAGTGATCACCTCATATGACAGCGTTACAGCTTCAATCTTTGATGAAGCCGGTATTCCGGTTCTCCTAGTTGGCGATAGCGCAGGCAATAACTTTCTTGGGGAAGAGAACACGGTCCCAGTAACAGTTGAAGAATTGATTCCATTGACTAGAGCCGTAGTGCGCGGATCAAACCAAGCGCTGGTTGTAGCCGATCTGCCATTTGGCTCATATGAAATAAATAGTGAACAGGCGCTTGCAACCGGTATTCGATTCTTGAAA
>JBEANJ010000057.1:0-5107 GCA_041165565.1 Actinomycetota bacterium
TGCTCCTAGAAATACTCGACGCCTAGTTGCGGCAACGCCGCTGGTGTACGCAAGATATCCAGGAACTAATGGGATTACACACGGAGATGCAAAAGAGATAAGACCTGCAATAAGTGAGACTGCAATAGCAATTAAGATTCCACCATCAAAAACTTGATTTACAAAGTAATTACTCATTAGCAAGCCCTTTTAGCAATTCATCCATCTGGGAGTAAGTGATTTCTCCGCTTACTCTTGCTGCGACCCTGCCTTTTTTGTCAATCAGTAACGTCGTTGGAATCGCATTAACGCTGAGTTGTCCAGTGAAATCAATTAAGAGCGCATCATCAGTAATTGTGGGGTAGGTAATTCCAAATCGCTCAACAAATGCGCGCGCTGCAACTATGGTGTCTCTAGTTAATACTCCTACAAATTGGGCTTCCGGGTGGGCTTCTGATAAATCTTGAAGCGCTGGCGCTTCAGCTCGACACGGAGAGCACCAAGATGCCCAAACATTCATTACTTGAACTTTTCCTGGAGTTGCTGTGAACGTTCCACCGTCAAGCGTAGGTCCGGTAATTAGTGGCGCGATCTCTCTTGCATCAGATTTGATCGTTGTGACTATTCCATTGCCTGAGATAAAGGATTGTTCGTTTGTTTCAAATTGCGTCCCTGAATTGCCACAACCAGATAAGAGCAGTATTAATGAGGCAAATAGCGCAATTCGTCTCATCGCTTCACCGGCAAGAGATGTTTGGCCGGTTCGGTATATGTAAGTCCAACAACGCGGCCAGAAGCATCAAAATGGAAAGAGGTCACAGATGCGAGTGAGCATTGGCGACGTCGCGGATCGTGAAGTAAAGAACGTCCCTCAATCGAAGAACGAAGAATCCAGATCGGAAGTTGATGCGAGACTACGAGCGCATCTTTGCCATTCGCTGAAATTCTCGCAGCTTCAATCGCAGCTTTCATCCGGGCAATCTGTTCTTTATAAGGCTCACCCCATGATGGTCGCCAAGGATTCCAAAGATGGCGCCACGCTTTTGGTTGACGTAAAACGCCATCACCAACACCAAATGGTTTACCTTCAAAGATATTCGCAGCCTCAATTAAACGATCATCGCTTTTGATTGAAATTCCATGAGCAACAGAAATAGGTGTTGCAGTCTGTTGGGCCCGCTCTAATGGAGAGGAGTGAATTGCGCCTAGAGAGAGATCTTTTGACCAATTTGCTACCGCTTCTGCCATAGCAAGCCCGCGCTCCGATAATCGCCATCCGGGCTGTCTTCCATAAAGAATGCTCTCAGGATTATGGACCTCACCATGGCGCACAACATGAACGCTCGATGAAATCGCGTTCGGCTCGCTCATATAGATAAGCATAAACGAGAATGCTTAAGGTGGTTTCGTTACTGTTCCCACATGCCACGTATCGCATTCTTTGATGTAGATAACACTCTCACGCGTGGCTCAACTCTCTATTTTCTTGGTAAAGGTATGTATGAGAGAGGTTTCTTTACTAAACGCGATATCGGCGCCTGGGTTCTTGCAAACATTAGATTTCGCATGACGGGAACTGAGAAAACTGAAGTGATTGCTCGATTCCAAAAATCAGCAACTGATTTTATAGCTGGACATAAAGTTGATGAGATAAGAAAAATCGGTGAAGAGATTTACAGCGAATTCGTCTCTCCTTCACTCTGGGATGGAACTATGGCGATTGCGCGTAGACACCTCGATGCTGGTGACGAGGTTTGGCTAGTTACAGCTTCTCCGCAAGACTTCGCCGAATTAATCGCAGAAAAATTAGGTTTTTCCGGAGCTCTCGGAACTCAAGCGGCAACCAAAGATGGCAAGTACACCGGTGAATTAATTGGTCCATTACTTCATGGAAAAGAGAAAGCAAGCGCAGTCATAAAGCTCACAACAGATCGAAAGATTGATATCAAAGATTGTTTTGCATATTCCGATTCGCATAATGACTTACCGCTACTTAATACAGTTGGTCATCCGAATGCGATAAACCCTGACGCCAAACTTCGAATTATCTCATTTTCTTCAGGTTGGCCGGTACATGATTTTCGTAGATTACGTTGGTTGAATAGATATATTGGTCCTTCAGTCAGCCGTATTGCTGGTTTTTGGACTTACCTAACCGCGCGCAAGAAATAGCGGTAACGTTAGCCAGTTATGTCGCTTTCTCAATCAATTCATGCTGTCGTCGGCACGACTTTTGCTGATGAATTACGCGGCCGCAGCGATGATGAATTGGTAAAACTATTTGAACTCCGCCCCGACTTAATAACTCCAATACCAGCAGATATTGCATCACTTGCTACTCGAGCCACTTCCGCCCCAAGTCTGATCAGAGCAATTGAGTTGCTTAATCGATGGCAAGTAAATCTTCTTGAAGCATGTGCGACCTTTGAAAACGCATTCACTGCAAGCGATGTTATTGAATTGACTGATCCATCCGCTAAAGGAACTCTGGAAGAACTCTGGTCGTTAGCACTTCTTTATCGCGATGGAAAGAAGTTTCGAACGCCACGAGCTGTAAAAGATATTTTGGGCGAGAACCTTGCTGGGCTCGGTCCAAGCGTTGCGCACACCATCGACTTTAAACCGTTAAAAACCGCGCCGGCTGCGGCGATTGAATTGTTAGAGAAGTTGACTTGGGGGCCTCCCAAGGGCCAAGTAGATGACATTCACAAAAAAGGCACGCCGATTGAGTGGCTCTTAAAAAACCAATTTCTAATTCCTGTTGATTCTCGAACCGTTCTATTGCCACGCGAAGTAGCGCTTCATCTACGAGCGGGTAAATTATTTAAAAATCTATCAATAAGTGAACCTGAAGTTATCGGCAAGAAGAAAAGTACAAATGAAATTGATAGAGCTTCGATTGCTTCGATAACTTCTCTACTTCGTCTAATTAGTGAACTATTGAATTATTGGGCGGAAGAGACTCCTGTTGCTATTCAATCTGGTGGGATCGGGGTTAGAGATCTGAAAAAAACTGCCGAGCACCTTGGAGTGAGCGAAGAGGAGACAGCGTTTCTTGCTGAGTTGGCCTATCAGATTGCGATTCTTAGCGTTGAACCTGATGGTCGAATTCTACCGAACGCAAACTTTGATGTCTTTCTTACTAAGAGTTATGAAGCGCAATGGCGCGAATTGGTTGAAACATGGCGAGAAAGTTCACGAGTCGCAGGTTTAATCGGAAGAACAGATTCGCGAAATATTGCAGCTCTTGGTATCGAATTAGATCGACCAAACGCTCCTAAAGTTCGCCGCCACATAATTGAGATTCTTGATAGATACCAAGGAATCTCACCCAATTTAATTGAATTAATTGCAGCGGTAACGTGGCGCTACCCTCATCGTAAGTCTCTGAATATTAAAGATTTTACTGAGTGGACCGTTCGTGAGGCCGAGTGGCTAGGCATAACAGGCGCTGGCGCACTCTCCTCTTTTGCGAGAAAACTTCTAAATGATGAAAAACGGCTAGGGCTAGATAGTGCGCTTCCCGAACCAGTTGATCACATCTTGATTCAAGGAGATAACACCGCAATTGCGCCTGGACCGCTTACTGTGGAGGTTGCGCGTCACTTATCTACATTTGCCGATATTGAAAGTCGCGGCAGCGCAACCGTTTACCGGTTTAGTGAGAATTCGATTCGCCGTGGACTAGACCATGGGCATACCGGTGAAGAAATCCGCAATTTTCTAAAGGAGAGCTCTAAGACTCCGATTCCGCAACCACTGGATTACTTGATCACCGATGTTTCGCGCAAACATGGAAGGCTACGAGTTGGCTATGCGAATTGTTATATTCGATGTGATGATGAAAGTGTAATTGCCGCAATTCTCAAAGATAAGAAATTGGAACACCTTAGATTGCGCCAAATAGCGCCACACGTATTGATTGGCGATTCCGAAAGTGGCGAGATGATGGAGGAACTTCGCGAGTCTGGTTATTTCCCATCTGGCGAAAATGGTCAGGGAGCTGTAATTCAAATGCCGGTTTCGCTTCGCGCTAAGTCGCGACCAAAGCCTCCGAGAATAATTGGAGATTTTCAAAATCCAAGTAAAGAAATTATGGGAATGGCGCTGAAAGCTTTACGAACTGGGGAGCGAGGTAGCGCTAAACGAACTCAAGGTGAAATTCCTAGAAACAGCGCTAGCCAAACTCTTGAGATTCTCAACGAATATCTTGGTAAAGGTGTAGCTCTTGAAATTGGTTACGCAGATACAAATGGCGCGGTCTCACTTCGAACCATTGACCCAATTTCAATTTCGCTCGGAACCTTGGTAGCCCGAGACCATATGACTAATGGTGTTACTCCATTCAAGATTGCGCGAATAACCGGAGTCACGCTCTCATGAATTTACGGCAGACTACCCCCATGGAGATGTTGGAAGATCTGCGCGCTCTGGTTGAGTGTGAGAGCCCAACTGAGGATTTAGCTGCCTGTAGAAGAGTTATTGGCCTCTCAAAAACTTTAGGTAAGAAAGTCACCGGGAAAGACGCCGATATCTTTGATGAAAATGGCCGACCGATTTTCTGGCTCGGCTCGAAAAATCCAGAAGTGGTGCTTCTCTGCCATCTAGATACTGTCTGGCCGATTGGATCATTTACTCCACTCTGGGAAGTTAAAGGTGAGTTCGCCCGAGGCCCGGGTTGTTACGACATGAAAGCTGGATTTATCCAAGCTCTTTATGCGATGAAAGATTTAGATCATGAAAAAGTCGCACTTATAGCAACCACCGATGAAGAGACTGGTTCTGAAACTTCTCGTCCACTAATTGAAAAAGTTAGCAAGGGCGCTAGCGCCGTTCTCGTTCTGGAATCTGCGATTGATGGAAAAGTCAAAGTTGGACGAAAAGGCACAGCGATGTACCGCATCACGATTCATGGCCGCGCCGCTCATGCTGGTTTAGAGCCCGAGAAAGGCGTAAATGCCACCATTGAAATTGCAAAGGTCGTTGAGAAATTAGTAGAGATGGCCAATCCTGCTACCGGAACTACGGTTGTACCTACTTTGATGAAATCTGGAACAACAACTAATACGGTTCCGGCTCTTGCAACCCTAGAAGTTGATGCTCGCTCTTTCCAAGTTAAGGAAATGGA
>JBEANJ010000058.1:0-5387 GCA_041165565.1 Actinomycetota bacterium
TCTCGGCGGATTTCTCTTAGTGGCTCCGTGGGTGAAATGGAGACAACTTTTTGCCGACCCGAAAATTTGGCGAAGTGTTGCAATGGCAAGTCTTGCAGGTCTAGCGCTAGCACTGCATTTTTTTGGCTTCTTTCTGGCGATGAGATTAACTTCAGTTGCAGCAGGAACGGCGCTGGCCGCTTTACAACCAATATTCGCTGCTTATTTTGTTCGCATTCTTGGCGGTCGAATTACTAGACGCGTATGGCTAGGAATGATTGTTGCATTTATTGGAGTCCTTGTAATTACCGGAGTTGATTTTCAACTATCTACAGAAGCATTTCTTGGTGATTTAGCCGCAATTGGATGTGCAGCGTTGGCTGCTATCTATACGATTATTGGGGCGCAGACACGTGAGACATTATCAACACAACAGCAACCTACACATCAATTGTGTATCTCACCTGTGTGATTTTCTCGCTTTCCATCTCATTAATTGCTGGCGTTCAACTCTGGGGATTTCCATCGAAGGAATGGCTCTTCTTAATTGCCCTAATTGTGGGGGCACAGATAATGGGACATACCATTATGAACTTCACCTTAAAGCGGGTTTCACCTGTCATAGTCTCTACAGTTGTATTTTTTGAAGTTCCGGTAAGTGCCATCCTTGCATTTTGGTGGATCGGACAACTTCCCCCATTAGGCACAATTCCCGGTTTGATTCTAATTTTAGTTGGTTGTGCCATATTCACTTTGCGCCAGAACGAAAAAAGTTGAAAACCGATAAACTTCGTCAGTGAAAATTGATCTCCACACCCACTCAAATGCTAGCGATGGCACTGATTCACCCTCAGAGTTAATTGCTAGTGCGATTGATGCGGGGATAAATGTTTTGGCTTTAACTGATCATGACACGGTCGCAGGTTGGTCAGAAGCTGAAACGGCTCTATTAAGCCATCCAAAGGGCGCTGACTTAAAACTAGTTCTAGGTTCGGAAATTTCCTGTCAAGATCGACAAGGCACAAGCGTCCATATGCTGGGCCTGTTATTCGATCCGAATTTCGAACCGCTCATGCAAGAAATGGAGAAAACTAGAGAAAATAGATTAACTCGTATGGAGCGAATTGTGGCACGTCTGAATGAAGCCGGTATTGAAATAACAATGGCAGAGGTTTACGCCCAGAAACGAGATGATGCAACGCTAGGTCGACCACATCTAGCGGATGCCTTGGTTGCAAGAGGGCATATTTCAAATCGGGATGAGGCTTTTACTACATATCTTCACAACGGTTCGAAGTTTTATATAAATCATTACTCACCTTCTCCCGCGGATGCAATTCGCCTGATCAAGGCGGCTGGCGGAGTCAGCATAATTGCCCACCCTCTTGCTTCTCGGAGTGGGAGAAAAATAGAGACTGAAATTTTTACAGAATTGATTGAGGCTGGGTTAGATGGAATTGAAATTCACCATCGAGATAATGCGGAAGATGAAAAGAGTCAATTAATTGATATTGCTCGTCAATATGATCTAGTAATAACAGGTTCGAGCGATTACCACGGAACTGGGAAGATGAATCGATTGGCGGAATTCACCACCTCACCGGAAGAATGGGAGCGACTAGAAGCTAGGGCGCGCGAGCGAAGGGTGATTTCTAAATGAATGAGTTAACAGCGCTCACATTCGGGCTACAAGCTTTTGTAACACTTCTTGTAATCCTTGATCCTCCCGGTGCCGCACCACTTTTCCTAAGTTTGATGGGATCACGTCCGCGCAAAGTTCAGGTTCGAATGGCTTGGCTAGCTGCTGCCACCTCACTTTCCATAATTAGTATTTTTGCAATCTTTGGTCAGTTCATTGTGGATTATTTGGATATCTCAATCGAAGCTCTCCAAGGAGCTGGCGGTCTCTTATTGCTCTTGATCTCACTTGAACTTTTGAAAGGGATTGAGCAAGAGAAGAATGCAAAGACCCAGAATGTCGCACTGGTTCCACTCGGCACGCCGCTTTTGGCTGGGCCCGGAGCAATAGTCACAATAATGCTCTTCTCTTCGAGAGTTGATAGTCCAGATTGGATCCTCGCGCTTGCTCTTGCAGTACTAGGCGCACATTTAGTCATCGGATTAACTTTGATGTTCTCAACTCGAATTATTGAATTGATAAAAGAGACCGGAGTAGCCCTCCTTGCAAAGATTGCTGGATTATTGACAGCCGCAATTGCATTTGAAATGTTAATGACCGGGATCAGAGGTTTGATTTGATGCACGACGGCTATTTTGATCCAGCTGGAATTGTCTGGAAAATTCATTCCGACCCTTCCATGGTAGTCGGCGGAATTCGCGCGCTTCTAGAACAAGCGCTACATCCTGAAGCAATGGCAGGCGTTGCTGCACATTCAAATTTTCGGGAAGATGCATGGGGCAGGCTGCAGCGAACTGGAGACTATGTAGGAACACTTACATTTGGAACTCGGATTGAGGCAGATCGACTTTCAAGCCGAGTGCGCATGATCCACGAGAAACTTAAACTCGATGATCCAAAATTATTGCTGTGGGTACACATGGCAATGGTTGATGCTTTCCTAGATACCGCACGTAGATCAGGAATGAATTTAACGCTCGAAGATCAAAACGAATACATCTCAGAAATGGTGAAATTTGCAGTTCTAGTCGGAATACCTGAATCTATGACTCCTAACAATGTAGATATGACGCAAAATTATTTCGAGTCCATACTTCCCGAACTCTCCGCCAGCGATGACGCAAAGCGCGCCGCTCTTTTCATTGCATTGCCACCGCTGCCACCATTGCTGCGATTCGGCACTCCGATTGCTCCAATTTGGGGAGGACTAACATCTTTAGCCGCAGCATCGCTACCGAAATGGGCAAAACGTCTTTATGGTTGGCCAACTATTCCCGGCGAAGAGGGCCCAACTGATTTGGCGCTGAAAACTGCGCGGCTAACTCTTAGCGCATTGCCTAAATCTTTTCGGGAGAGCCCACAACTTAAGGCAGCTCGCGCTCGTATGAACCAAGCCTCATGAAAATACTCTTGGTGGCCAACCTCGCTGGTGGCGTTGGGAAAACAACCTTGACCCACGCGCTGGCAACAGCGGCGAGTGAATACGGCAAGAAGACTCTAGCGATAGATGCAGACCCTGATGCTGCGCTCACATTTCTTTCAGGTATTGAGAATCCAAGGTTCACCACGGCAGAAGTTGCGGTTGATCCAGGGAAAATCGACGGCACCATAGTAAAAACAGTAGATAGATTCTCGTTAATCCCAAGCGCAAGCCGCCTTATTGAATTTGAAAGATTTAGCGAAAAATTCAAGGATGCGCTCTCTGATTATGAATTTGTAGTAATTGATTCAGCGAGTGGTCCTAACCGAATACTTCCACAACTCCTACCGCTGGCTGATCGAGTCTTAGTACCTACTGATGGCACCATGCTATCTGTTAGGGGAGCTTTACATATTCGAAGATTTTTGAGTGAAGATAAGGGCAATCCAAAAATCAACCTCGTTACCAATAAAAAGCAGTCAGAGATTGGCTTAAGTCAAGTGAAGAGCGATATGGAATTTGTTGAGACTGAAATTAGATTTGATGAGAAAGTTATGCTGTCACAATTCACAAATCGCTCAGTCCTAACGGAATACCCGCAAAGTGAGTTTGCTTCTGATATTCGAGAACTGACTTATTCGTTACTTGAAGATTTTTCTATAATCTAAAGACCGGCGAATCCGACTCGACGTTCTGCGCTTTCGCCAATTTCTACTGAACTTATTTTTGCGGCTGGGACTATGAATTGGCGACCACGGATATCGGTAAGTACTAACGGTTCTCCTTGGCTTATGGCTGTTTTAACTGTGGAAAGCACTTCTTCGCGGTCGGCAGCTAGTTCGACCGTAATCTCACGGACTTGATCACTTACCGAAATACGAACTTCACTCTTGGCTGAATCTGATTTACTGCTTTTCTTTGTAGTCATACCGATACCCTACTTCAACTTACTTATTGAGTGGGAAACCTGAGATTCCTCGCCACATCAAGCTGGTTACCAGTGCGCTGGCTTGAGACCTATCTATCTTTCCGCCTTTTTCTAGCCAATGACGCGCTGAAATCTGGGCGCATCCGATTAGTCCAATCGCAAGAATCATTGCTTCATCTTTAGGTAGCCCAGTATCTACCGAAATAACTGCACTTACCGCAACAGCACAGTCGTAGGTCATGCGCTCTAAGCGTTCTCTGACCTGTGGCTCAACGCTCATATCACTTTCAAAAAGTAAACGGAACGCCTCTCCTTCCCCTTCTATAAAACCGAAATATGCATCAATTGTCGCCTTCACTCTATTTTTATTTTCTCGAGTTGAGGCAATTGCTTTCTGGATACTGAATACCAATGAATCAATATGGAGATCTAGAACTGCCAGATACAAATCCAATTTCGAGGGAAAATGTTGATAAAGCACCGGCTTACTTACATTCGCTCGTTCTGCAATCTCATCCATTGATGCCGCGTGATAACCGGAAGTTGTGAAGCTCTCTAAAGCTGCGCTGAGAAGTTGTGCGCGGCGCTCATCCCGCGGAAGCCTGGAGCGGTTCTCACTTTTCACATCGGTGGTGCTCATCACCCCCATACTAGGGGCTGGCCCGTCAATACTCTAGTTGCTAAAGGTACGCTTAACCCCAAATGATTGAAAAAAAACAGCGCATACTTTTAGTGCATGCACACCCAGACGATGAGACTATTAATAACGGCGTCACCATGGCTTATTACGCAGCTCAAGGTGCACATGTAACTCTCGTAACGTGCACTCGCGGAGAAGAAGGTGAAATTCTGGTACCTGAACTCGCACATTTGGCTAGCGATAAAGAAGACAAATTAGGCGAACATAGAATTACCGAGCTTGCAGCAGCGATGCGCGAATTAGGAATTACAGATCATAGATTTCTTGGCAATAATGAAACGAAGTGGCGAGATAGTGGGATGATGGGAACACCCCAAAATTCTCGACCGGATGTCTTTTGGAACGCTGATTTGGATGTGGTAGCCGGACAACTTCTAAAAGTAATTCTTGAGATTAGGCCCCATGTCTTAATCACTTATGATGAAAATGGCGGATATGGCCACCCGGACCACATAAAAGCTCACCAGACAGCTATGCGTGCTGCCGAAATGGCGCGTACTTCAGGTTGGGAGATTCCGAAAATATATTGGAACACGATTCCCGTCTCAGTTATCGAGGAAGGTATAAAGGCGCTAGCCGGAAGCGGTTCGGATTTCTTCGGTGTGGAAAAAGCTGAAGATTTTCCATTTGCTGCTCCTGATGAATTGGTTTCGACGGTAATTACAGCCGAGGAATATGTTCCAAAGAAGATGGCTGCGATGAAAGCGCACCCAACACAGAT
>JBEANJ010000059.1:0-5050 GCA_041165565.1 Actinomycetota bacterium
ACTTGCCATCCAGGTAAGTAATTGGTGAGTCCTGCTCCTTCAACATAGCAATATGAAGAAGCAATAACGGCCCCCATAATAATCAAATCAGTAAGTAAGTCTGCGCTAGAAGTTCCGCCACGGCTGATAGAGAAGAAAACAAGCAGCGCTGTTCCTAAAGTTGAAGCAACCCAGAATGAAGCACCAGGATGCTTTCTATTCTTAATGACAGCGATGATTGCGGTCACAAGCGGCATGACTGCAGCAATCACGGAAACATGTGCAGATGTTGTGCGATGTAGGGCGATTGCAATCAAAATAGGCCAGCCAAAGACTGCACCAAGCGCGGTGAAAGCCATAGGCCGCCATAGCTGTCGGGGAAGCGCCGGCACCTTGAGCGCGAGCATCAGTGGAATTGCTAAACACGCTGCAATTACAGGACGAGCAAATGCAGTGAATAGTGGATCAAAACTTTTCAGTGCCATCTTTGTGAAAGGAAGAGAGAGCGAGAAGGCGAATACTCCTAGGAAAGCGTAGAAAAGACCATTGCGTTGAACTTTGCTCAACTTCGTTGCCATCATGCAATCCTTTGATTTATAAGGTCACAAGGTAGCAGAGCCAACCAATCTACAGAACTTAGTGATAATCAAACAGATTGAATATTCGTACTTCCAGTGGCTCTACCTGACTCGAGCCTTGCGATGGGCACTCTAAACGGCGAACATGAAACATAATCTAGTCCTAGGTTGTGGAAGAAATGGATACTCCTGGGATCTCCACCGTGCTCTCCACAAATGCCAAGTTTAAATTTTGGTTGAATTGCACGTGCCTGATCTCGAGCAATTTTGATCAGAAGCCCAACTCCATCTTGGTCGAGTGACTCAAACGGATTAAATGGAAGTAATTCTAAATCCAAATATCGCGGTAAGAATGTGGATTCAACATCATCTCTGCTAAAAGCCCAAGTTAATTGAGTTAAATCATTAGTTCCAAATGAAAAGAAATCTGCATAGTCTGCGATTCTGGAAGCAGTGATGGCAGCTCGCGGAGTTTCAACCATGGTTCCTATTGGAATATTGAGCTGCTGACCTGAACTAAATAACGCTACCTCAATTTCTTCTTCGAGCGATTTTCTTAAGTGAAGGAGCTCACGTTGCGTTGCTACAAGCGGGACCATGACTTCGGGAACTGGATTGTGACCCAATTTTCGAACTTCAAGACAGGCGTTTACCAAGGCCCTCACTTGCATTTTAAATAGCTCTGGAATCAAGATTCCGAGCCTTACGCCGCGTAGTCCCAGCATTGGATTTGATTCATGCAACCGTTTGACTGCCGTAAAAATTGCCAATTCTCTGGCAGACAATTCTTCGCCGAGAGCTTCAGACCGTGCCACGCGAGCCGAAAGAGTAGCCAAATCTGGGAGGAATTCATGTAGCGGAGGATCGAGTAAGCGAATAGTCACAGGTAATCCGGACATCGCCATAAGAATTCCTACAAAATCTTTGCGCTGTAATGGTTCCATCTCAGCGATAATTCCTAGCTGAACTTCATCATTTTCAGCAAGAACTAGCCTTTCTACGTAGATTCTTCGCTCGCCAAGGAACATGTGTTCAGTTCGACACAAACCAACTCCTTGCGCTCCTAGAATTCTCGCCCTCACTGCATCTTCGGGTGTATCGGCATTTGCACGAACCGTAAGATTCCGCACCTCATCTGCATATTTGAGGATTTTGTCTACTGATTTGACGACTGGGGATGCGCTTTCGCTAGTTTCAGAGAGCCGACCCTCAAGATAGGCAGTCACGGGGGATGCAATAACTGGCACGCTTCCGAGATACACAGCCCCAGTGCTCCCATCTATAGAAATTTCTTCACCTTCATAGACGGTTACTGAGCCAGCCGTAAAAAATGAGCCGCGTTCATCAACAGAAATAGAATCTGTGCCACATACAGCGGTTTTTCCCATTCCGCGCGCGACGACAGCCGCATGCGAAGTTTTTCCTCCACGACTCGTAAGAATTCCTTCTGCCGCAACCATTCCTACGAGGTCGTCCGGACTTGTCTCTCTGCGAACAAGAATTACTTTCTTGCCGGCTAATGCAAGATCTTGTGCTCTATGAGAATCAAAAACTGCTTGCCCAACGGCGGCGCCAGGAGAAGCAGGAATTCCACGCGCAATTTCCTGAATTTTTGCTTTCAAATCAAATTGAGGAAACATGAGTTGAGCCAATTGTTCACCGGTTACTCTTTGTAGAGCTTCGGACATTGAAATTTTATTCTCTTCAACCAATTGAGTGGCAATACGAAAAGCAGCTTCTGCGGTTCGCTTACCAACACGTGTTTGAAGAATCCATAGTTTGCTCTTTTCAACGGTGAATTCGATATCGCATAGATCTCGGTAATGGTCTTCGAGTAGCTCCATTACTCGCTCAAGATCTTCATGAACATCAGGCAATAGATTCTTTAGATCTTGCAAACTGACTGTATTTCGGATTCCCGCAACGACATCTTCTCCCTGCGCCTTTTCTAAATAATCTCCATAAGCCCCAATCTCTCCAGTTGCAGGATTACGCGTGAACGCAACTCCCGTCCCAGAATCAGATGTTAGGTTTCCGAAAACCATTGATTGAATATTTACTGCTGTACCCAAGTCTGAAGCAATTCTTTCTCTTCGCCGATATAAGGTTGCTCTCTCTGAATTCCAAGACTTAAAAACTGCCTCTATCGAAGCAATCAGATGAGATCGAGGATTCATATCAAAAGGTTTTCCCGTATGAATTTCAATAATTTTGATAAATGCCTCCCCGAGCAACTTCAAGCCTTCAGCATTTAACTCCTGCAGAGTCTTTATATTTTGAAGTTCACAAATTCTGGTCTCAGCCTTACGAAATTCTTCTGGTTTGATCTCAAAAACTATCTTTCCAAACATTTCGATAAACCGTCTGAACGAATCCCAAGCAAATTTATCGTTACCAGAAATTTTGGCTAAGCCTTCTGCGACTTCAGGAGTAATTCCAACATTGAGAATAGTTTCCATCATTCCCGGCATTGAAAACTTAGCGCCTGATCTGACTGATACCAGAAGTGGATTATGAGGATTTCCAAATTCTTTTCCTAAACTTTTTTCAAGTTCAAGAATGGCTTCATTTAATTCATCAATAAGTCGATCTGGAAGTGAGTCACTTTTCAAATATTCTCTGCAGGCTTCGGTAGTAATAGTAAAGCCTGGTGGGACCGGCAATCCAAGTTTTACCATTTCAGCAAGATTTGCACCTTTGCCGCCCAACAAATCTGATTGATTCTTATCGCCTAAAGTGAACGGGTAAATAAATTTTTGCATGTTTGATTCTAAAGCAAAATAATTTTCAAGAATCACATTCCAAATATTTTCCGTGCCAATGTTATTGTAATTAAATCAAAATTTGATATGTCCAAAAATTTGATATGTCCAAAAATCAACTTAATTTGAAAATGTAAGCCATGGTAAATGTGAAATTCTATTCACTCTTATTGCGATTTTGGTTTGTCCATGTAAAGTTCGGCACATGTCTAAATCTGAAAAGCAAATTTTCGTTCCTGATTTTCTGGCTACTTGTTGGACTACGGCGGGGACTTCTAAGCCCGCTGTCGGCGATGAATTAAGTCCGCTTTCGCTTCAGTACAGAATTGAAACTGCCTCGAAGCTTGGTTGGCAAGGTTTTGGAATCCTTCACGCCGATTTAATGAGAGGTGTGCAAGAACTAGGGGTTCCTGGATTGAAAAAGCTGATATCTGACAATGGGATTCAATACGTAGAGCTTGAGTGCATTAATGACTGGTTCACCTCTGGATCTAGAAGGGAAAAATCAGATTACGTAAGAAAAAATCTGCTGAATCTTGCTGCTGAATTAGAGGCAATCCATGTAAAAATGGGATCAGAGACGGATGGCTCGATCTGGCCCTGGGAAAAATTAGTTGAAGAAGCTCATAAACTTGGTGTTGAAGCTCAGGCTGCTGGTACGCGAATTGCGATTGAATTTCTTCCATTTTCACAAATCGACTCTTTGGAAACAGGAGTTAAGCTCGTAGACGAAGTGAACCATTCTGCAGTCGGACTTTTATTGGATATTTGGCATGTAGTACACGGTCACACTCCATTTGAAGTAGTCGCGCGCTTGCCCAAGAGATACATATTTGGAATAGAGCTAAATGACGCATTGCTAAAAATCGAAAATGACCTCTTTTACGACACAGTTCACAATCGTATGTACTGCGGAGAGGGGGAGTTCAAGGTCTCCGAGTTCATCGCTGCCATTCTTGCCACCGGCTATGAAGGTCCTTATGGGGTAGAAATCCTCTCCGATGAGCACCGCTCCCTAGACTTGGATGAGGCACTCACTCGTGCACGAGATACCGCCCTAGCCCAGTTCATAAAAGCCCAGGAGAGTTGAACCCGCAAAGGTTGACTCCAGCCACTCTTGTGCAAAGAGAACTTGGCCATTATCTTTGGACCGCTCCAAAATTTCAACCAAGAGGGATTACATATGACCAAGGTAGCGATCACCGGTTCTACGGGATTTGTCGGTGGAAATATTGCAGCCGCTCTCATGCAATTGGGCTTTGAAGTCGTTGGTCTCGCGCGTCAAACTCCTGAGAGTGAATTGCCATGGGAAGTTCGGGTAGTTAATTTTCAAGAAGAAGCATCAATTGCCAATGGATTAGATGGATGCCAAGCAGTAATTCATTGTGCCATCCATAATGATTTTAATAAGTTAGTCAATGATCGGGTTTTCGCCTACGATTCATTTGTAGGAATGACTCAACGCGTTACTCGCGCGGCAAATTTAACAAAAGCACAAGTTATCTACATATCATCTGATTGGATCATGGATGGAAGTAGTCACTTTACTCAAGAATCAGATCCAGGAAACCCTATCAATTTTTATGGAGCACTCAAGTCTTTAGGAGAGCAGGTAATTAGGGATCTAGCCCCAGACACTGGAGCAGTTTGTCGAATTGGTGGAGTAATGGGATTGCATAGAACTCGTAAAGAAATGCCACGTGGACAAGATGTTGGATTTGGATATTTTGT
>JBEANJ010000060.1:0-4978 GCA_041165565.1 Actinomycetota bacterium
GCTCCAATTGGCGCTAAAACTTTTAGTGAAGCTCTACAGTGGGGCGCCGAGATTTATCACGCTTTAAAAGCCGTTCTTAAGAAGCGTGGCCTTGCGACAAGTATTGGCGATGAGGGTGGTTTTGCTCCGAATCTTGAGAGTAATCGAGCGGCTTTAGATTTGATTGTGGAAGCGATTAATAAGGCTGGTTACAAACCAAGTGAACAAATCGCACTCGCTATGGATGTAGCAGCAACTGAATTCTATAAAGATGGAAAGTATGAATTTGAAGGTTCCCATTTAACCGCCGAAGAGATGATTTCTTATTACAAGAGTTTGGTCGATTCTTATCCTTTGGTCTCAATTGAGGATCCGCTATCTGAAGATGACTGGGATGGTTGGATAAGAATCACAAAAGAGCTCGGCGATCGAGTTCAGCTAGTTGGTGACGATCTTTTTGTTACTAATCCAGTGCGGCTCTCAAAAGGAATTAAGAGTGGGGCTGCGAATGCTCTACTTGTTAAGGTAAATCAGATTGGCACTCTCACAGAAACTTTAGATGCCGTTAAATTGGCGCACGACTCGGGTTATCGCTCAATGATGAGCCATCGATCGGGTGAGACTGAAGATACGACAATTGCCGACCTTGCAGTCGCCGCAAACTGTGGCCAAATTAAGACCGGGGCTCCGGCACGCAGCGAGCGCGTTGCCAAATACAACCAATTGTTAAGAATTGAAGAGGAGCTAGGTTCGCGCGCCAGATATGCCGGTCGCGCTGCTTTCCCTAGATTCAAATGAGATTTAATTTCTCGCTTCGTGGCGTCTTCTCAGACTTTGCGGAGAGTAGAGGAATTTCAACTCGATTACTAATTCTCTTTATTGTCCTTTTTGCTATGGCAATAACTCTCGCGCCGCCCACTCAACACTACTTCGCCCAGCGAGCCCAAATCAGCGCCTTAGAATCAAGCGTTGAATCCAATAAAAAGAAATTGTTGGAAGCTCGCGCAGAATTAGAACGTTGGCAAGATCCAAATTATGTTAAATCTCAAGCTAGATCAAGGTTACATTTTGTACTACCTGGTGAGCGTCAGTACATAATACTTGGAGTTGAGAGCGATGAATCTAGTGATGATTCAGCTGCAATAAATCAAGATTTTCCGTTAGGCGTTCCTTGGTACTCGCGAATAATCTCTTCGATCACTTCCGTAGGCGTTGGCCAAGAACCATGAGCGAACTTCCTTCAAATGAGGATTTGACCGCTCTTGAAGTTCAGCTGGGAAGAAAAGCCCGAGATGTACATGCGATTGCATATCGCTGTCCTTGCGGAAATCCGGCGGTCATTGAAACTCCACCACGACTAAGCGATGGCACGCCTTTTCCTACTTTTTATTACGCAACTTGCCCCAACTTAACTTCTGCAATCTCTACTTTAGAAAATGGTTCATTGATGGATGAGATGAACCACAGATTAGCAACCGATTCAAAGTTGGCAGGGGAATATCATGCGGCTCATGATGATTACATCGCAGCAAGAAGTGCGCTTGCCAAAGAACTACAGATAAATGTGCCAGAAGTTGAAGAAATTTCTGCCGGAGGGATGCCAGATCGTGTTAAGTGCCTACACTCATTAGTTGCACATTCTTTGGCAACTGGCGCTGGTGTAAATCCCTTAGGCGATGAAGCGCTCGACTTACTTGATAAATGGTGGATTAATGGCAATTGTTTAGAGAGAAGATCTGAGAAGAAATGAGTCGAGTCGCAGCGATAGATTGTGGAACGAATTCAATTCGCCTTCTTATTGCAGATATCGAGGGAGAAAGTTTCCGTGAGGTATTTAGAACCATGGAGATTGTCAGACTCGGTGAGGGCGTCGATCGCGAGCAAAAGTTCGCCCCGGCTGCAATTGAGCGGACACTGCGCGCCGTGCGTGAATTTTCCGAGGAAATTAGGCGCCGCGGAGTAACGGCGATTCGGTTTTGCGCCACTAGCGCTACTCGAGATGCATCAAATCGAGACCAATTTATAAATGGCGTTTTTGAAATATTGGGGGTAAAGCCCGAAGTAATAAGTGGTGATGAAGAAGCTCGCCTAACCTTTAAAGGTGCCACACTCCAACTCCATCAATCAGATGCGCCCTATTTGGTTGTTGATATCGGCGGCGGGTCAACTGAATTCGTACTTGGTGCATCCGATGTCGAGGCAGCAAGGAGTGTAAATATTGGATGTGTGCGAATGAGTGAACGACATTTCCAGAGTTCTCCGCCGAGTCATGATGCTATAGCGCTGGCAATTAGAGATATCGATGCTGCAATAGATGATGCCGCTACAAAAGTGCCTATCACAAAAGCAAAGACTGTGATTGCAGTTGCAGGTACGGCTACCACAGTTGCTGCTGCGAGTTTAGAGCTAACCAGCTATGACCGATATGCAATTCACCTCTCCCGAATCCCAGTATCTAAAGTAAGCGAAATTGCGGATCGATTTTTAAAGATGAAACGAGATGAACTCGCGGCTCTTGGTTATATGCATCCTGGCCGGGTTGATGTGATTGCAGCTGGATCACTAATACTCGATCGAATTCTGAAAAGATCTGGAGCCACAGAATTTGTCGCATCCGAATCGGATATTCTTGATGGAATTGCTTGGTCAATTGCCGGAGGTTCAAAGTCTTGAAAAGTAAATTAGAGGTGATTGATAATAAATTAATTAAATGTAGCAAATGCCCAAGGTTGGTTGATTGGCGAGAATCGGTTCCAGAACGTAAGTCATATCAGAATCAAAAGTATTGGCGCAGACCGGTTCCTGGCTTCGGCCCAAAAAATGCTCGCCTAGTAATTATCGGGTTAGCGCCTGGTGCACATGGCGCAAATAGAACTGGAAGGGTGTTTACCGGAGATAGTTCAGGCGACTGGCTTTATAAAGCGCTTTTTAACGCAAAACTTGCGCGACTTCCGATCAGCGTAAGTAAAGAGGATGGTCAAGAACTTTCAGATACTCGAATAACTTGCGCGGTTCATTGCGTACCTCCAGAGAACAAGCCAACAACAGAGGAGATAACGAACTGCGCCAATTGGTTGGAGTTAGAAATTACTGCTTTGATGCCAGCTGCACGCGCATTCTTGGCGCTTGGCGCTATCGCCTGGAAATCGACGCTCCGCGCGCTTGGCGCGATAGGTGAGGAATTGCCTAGAAAACGCCCAAACTTCGGCCATGGAGCCAATTTCAAGTTTCAAGGGAGCGATGGGAATAATAGATTGGTCATTGGAAGTTACCACCCGAGCCAGCAGAATACTTTCACGGGAAAGCTAACGCGATCCCAATTGGATTCTGTTGTACGTAAGGCAGGTAGATTTGCCCACGCGAGGCCCCTGTAGCCCAATGGCAGAGGCAGACGACTTAAAATCGTCCAAGTGTGGGTTCGACCCCCACCGGGGGCACGACCAAAACTTGAGTAGAAAACTTAAGAACAAAACTTAAGAACAAAAGAGGAGAACAATGAACAGTTCTAATCCAGTACTAAACCGTGCATATAGTCAGCGCGGTTACGCTGCGATGGATTCAGTACCTCAGTTGGAAGAAAGCTTCAATGCTCCAGCTGCATCATCGCTTCGTACCGGAAGAATGACGATGGATGATGTTGTAGCGCGGACCGCGCTCTTACTAGGCATCGCAGTTTTCGTTGGCGCTGCTGCCTGGTATTTAAATCTTCCTCCCGCTCTTCTATTCGTAGGCTTTATAGGTGGCTTGGTAACAGGTTTGATCGGCGCATTTAGTAAGAAAGTTCGACCCGCGCTTTATGTTACCTATGCCGTTTTTCAAGGCTTAGTTCTGGGAATTCTTAGCAAGACATTTGAACTCTTCTATCCCGGAATCGTTCAACAAGCAATTGTTGCTACCGTAGCGGCATTTGTCGGTATGTTGTTTATGTATAAGAGTGGAAGATTGCGAGCCACACCTAAATTCACCAAGGTTCTTTTGGGCGCTGCGCTTGGGTATCTAGTGCTCGGACTAGGAAGTTTGATCAGCGTTCTTCTAGGTGGCGGCAGTCTTTATTCGCTAAGCCTCTTTGGACCAATGCTCGCCTTTGCTGGCGTAGCAATCGCTAGCTTCTTCTTGATTCTAGATTTCGATGCCGCCGAACAAGGTGTGCGTATGGGAGTTCCACAAGAAGAGTCTTGGCGCGCCGGATTTGGGCTCGTGATGACCGTTGTCTGGCTCTATCTAGAGGTTTTGAGATTGCTAGCAATCTTGCGCGGCGGTAACGACTAACTCACTCTTCACGAAGCGCAGGCTTCTGCGAATCCCCGAGACGAACGCTATTTGTCTCGGGGATTCTTATTGCAAAGAAGATTGCTAGCGAGAAAATCACCGCACTTACCAAAATTGCATCTCGATATGAGAATAAATCTGCGATAACGCCAAGTAAGAGCGGTCCAACAATCATTCCGGCATCACCGGCCATCTGAAATACTGCAAAAACGCGACCGCTGCGCCCTTTAATCACATCTCCGACAACTGCTCCAGCCGATGCGGCGAATCCCGCTCCTATTCCCATAACCACCATTGCAACTAAGTAGATAAGAACGTTATTAGCCAATACAAGAATTGCTAGCGCTAACATCGTTATTGAGAAGCCGGTAACGATTACTGGTCTTCTACCATTCTTGTCGGAATATTTTCCAGCTCGCACCATTACTGAACCTTGAGCGATTAGAGCGAGAGTAAAGCTAAGTCCTACCACCGCAGTAGTTGCACCTAGATCTGAAATAACGAAAAGTGGAAGAATTGAAGATCTCATCCCAAAGAAAATCCAGCTACCTAGGAATGCTAAGAATAACGAGTACAAGTACGGGCGAATACGGAGCGCCTCACGTAGATTAATTACCGCTTCCTCTTGCTCACTAGTGACTTTTTTACCAAGCCGTTTTTCATGTAGAAAGATAAAAGAGACAATGCTTGCGGCGAGTAAAAGCGCGCTATAGATAAAGAATGGCGCTCT
>JBEANJ010000061.1:0-4934 GCA_041165565.1 Actinomycetota bacterium
CTTATCTCGGAGATTTCGAGAGAGTAATCGCGCGCCATGAGGTAAGGATAGCGAGAATTTATCCAATATCTATCCCATAGTAATTAGAAGTGATTTTGCGCTGTGCAATGCTGGCTACAGTTGAAGAGATTTCAAAACTTTCTAGATTGATAAATGGAAGAACAAATGGAAGTTTCGCTACTGCTGAGGTTGAAATGCTCAATTCATATCCATCACAATTTATGCTAGTAACTTGAATGCTCTGTAAATTAGCACGGCCATTTGAATTAGAACTGGATTTACTGATTTGAATCCAATCATTGAGTGCCCTGAGTGCGTCCACTCTTCCTTCTGCACAATCAATCGGAATTCCTGGGTCAGTTTCACCCTCTCTCAACAAGGTCTTGGCAAATTGCCATAGGTTATATTCACCTTGGTAGTAGGCATCCATGTCTAAATTTCTTACACCACGTTGCGCAGCGGCTTCAGTTGCTTGCGTCAAAGCACGTTTTGCCAAATAGATTGAGGAAATATTGGTAAGAGTCACCGACACTAAAAGGGTAGCCATGAAAAGACTCATAATGAGCAACGAAATTGAACCGCGTTCATCGCGCCAGAATTTTTTTAAATAAAACACAATTCATGCCCAAGGGGTAACGTACTCGATAGCAGAGACTCGAATATGGCGCTGTGGAATTGAAAGTTTCACAACAATCTTGGAGTCCGGCGATATGCAAGGTTTTTGTGAACAATCTATTTCAATTGTTATTTCATTTTCAACATCGACAAATCCAAGTAGTTCTCCACCCTCATAAACAACAGATTGTGCAACTTCAAAAGCGTTCTGGTCATTTGCAGAGGAAACGAAGGCTCGTACAGACTCTCGAGCCAGAGTCCTCAATCGTTCCTGGTCTTCAGTTGCGGCTGAAAAAGAATTCATAAAAATGAAGAGAGGTATGAATAGAGGGATAGCTAGGACAACAAACTCGATAGAGGCGCTACCGCGATCATCTTTCCAAAATCCGCGCTTCATCGTTGGTTCTCGACTAGAGCGATTCCTCGCACTTCAATGAACCGCTCCTCACCCAGCAAAGTGGCCAGCTTGCTTGTGCGAGTACTCATCACCAAATCCAAGTTTTGATTGGGATCGGGTGAATAAATCGGAAGAAATACTTCAGACTCCCCAAATTCTCCTGAGAGGGCTTGTTTTGAGGCTTGATCTTGCGCTACCAATGTCTCCATGTTTCTGCTGTGAATTGCCACATTGATTTGGGTTGCGATGAGGAAAAGTGAAAGTAGCGGAATTAGAACTAGAGCACTTTCAACGTTTCCTCGATCGCATTTCAAAAACTTGATAATCAAGTTAACGAATTCCATTCATTGCATCTAAAGAATTTTTTAAAATCGCAGTGAGTCGAGGGGCGGCTATAGTCCAAATTGCCGTGACCAATCCAGTTGTCATGAGTACTACCAAAACCCAACCTGGAACATCACCCCTGTCGTCGCTGAGCGCTTTGAAGAATCTACTGCGTCTGAAGCTATTGATTCTCATAGCGATTTCGAGGTGAGCCGCTGCTATTTTCCTTTGGATGATTTGGTTCATTTTCTCTCTCTTTCGATTTGTAGGGTTAGCTTTGAACAAAAATATTGAGATTTGAAAGTGAAGGCCAAAGAGCAAAAAGAATTGAAATTGGCAGAATGAGAAAAACGACAGGGATCATCATTGCCATTTCCGCTTTAGCTGCTACTGCAGTTACACGATTTCGTTGCATACTTTGAGCTTCTTCAGCGTGGCTCTGCAAAACATCAACAAGGGATGCTCCTCTGGAGAGTGCTACGACAATTGAGTCGATAAATCGTCGAACATTGAGTGAATGCATTCGCCTGCCAAGTGCATCTAAAGCCTCTTCAAAGGGAACTCCCTGAGAGACATCTTCAACGACTGTTCGGAGATGACTGACAAGCGCTCCAGATCCTCGATTAGAAACCCTTTGGAAGGAACTGAGTGGACTTTCACCAGCTGAAATCGACAGGGTAAGCATTTCAATAATCGTAGGAAATTCCTCTTCAATACCCTCCCGATATTTTTTTACCCTGGTTGTTAGGTTTCTTTCAATAAGTAAAATCGACGCTGAGATTCCAATTATCAAAACGGGAAGGATCGCAGTAAGTGAAACGTCTCTGAAAATTCCAAAAAGCAGGATTACAAAAGTTATGCTGCTAGAGATTATTAGCTCTTTATATCTAAAGTTTTCGTAGTCAATCTCTGCGGAATATCCAAGCTCAGTCAGCTTGGATCGCGCTGATGTCCGATCGCCAAACTTTTGTATGGATCTAAGACTGGCTTTCTCAAGAGATAAATCTTCATTAAGTATAAAAAATGCCGGCACGAGAAAAAGTAGAGTCACTAGGAGCGGGTTATTCATAAGCCACCCCATGCTGACTTCCCGAGAAAACTCGAGAAGCTTCTGGCAATTTAGCCAAATGGCTCATCCAGAGATAGGCGATTGCTGTCATAGCCAGCCCTGACGCCAAAATCAGAGCACCAGACTGAGTTGAAAACGCTCGCGCTGTACTTGGTTGGGTGGAGAGAAGTAGCAGTAAGAGCCATGGAGCTGCAGCTGACAAATGGGCGGAGTTCTTGATCCAACTATGTTTGACAGCAATCTCTCGACGAAGTGACATATCTTCTCTAATAAATTTGCCGAGTAAACGAAGAATGTTTAGGAGTTCGGCGCTGCCCAGAACTTTTGCCATAGCGAGTGATTCCAATATTTGATCTGTACTGGGATGGCCAAGTTCTGCCTTGGCTCGCAAAATTGCTAATTCAAAATTTCCCGTTGCGTATATCTCCTCACGAAATTTCACAAAACATTCGCGAAAAACTTCAGGTCCTCGAGTCGCTAATCCAATCAGTGACTCGTTGAGAGACAACCCTGATTGAATCCCTGCCCGCAAATGATCAATCATTTCGGGGGCTGAACTCTGAATAAGTAATGAACGTCTGGCTGACACTTTCTTTCTGCCCACCACCCAGAAAAGGGCAAGAAAGCACGAGAAGGAGAGCGCGATGTAAATAGAATTTGATACAAGAAAAACAAATACGAAAACAAATATTGCACACAATCCCATGAGAAGAGAATTTTGAAATCTATTGCTATCTATTTTTTTCACGGAATAGCTCCTAACCCCTTTTCAAAGTTGGCACCATTCCAGCGCCAAACTGTTTCAATCTCTGCTTTATCGTTTTCGTAACGCCCAGTCACTTTGGCCACTTCGACAATTCGGCGAACGCCATCACTGCTCAGTGAAACTTGTACAACTAAGTTGATAGCTGAAGCAACAACAGGAGCGATGAATTTATGCGAAATATTTTCACCAGCTAGTAGCGGTAAAGTTTGTAATTTTGTAATCGCATCGCGTGCAGTATTCGCGTGTAAAGTTCCCATCCCTGGTAAACCTGAATTCAATGCAAGGAGCAGATCCAAGGCTTCGGCCTCACGTACTTCACCAACTACGATTCTGCTTGGTCTCATTCGCAAAGCTTCTTTGATAAGTTTGCGAAGATTTATCGCACCCTCTCCTTGAAGATTGGCGCCTCGAGTCTGCATCTGAATGAGATCAGGAACTTTGGGTTGGAGCTCAAAAACTTCTTCAATAGTTATCACTCTTTGAGTTAGTGGAATTTCATTTATCAGTGCGCTCAGCAGAGTGGTCTTTCCTGCTTGCGTCCCACCGCTTACCAAAATATTGAGACCTATCTTCACGGCCATCGATAAATCCTTCGCGACATCTTCAGTCAAAACTTTTAGTTCAACGAGATCACTTAGTGATTTTTGCTTGAGAAGGTGTTTTCGAATATTCACGGACCAGTGTTCGGCAGTGATCTCAGGAATTACAACATGTAAACGACTTCCATCTGGGAGTCGTGCATCAACAAATGGTTGAGATAAATCGAGTCTTCTACCGCTCCATATGAGAGTTCGATCAACTAGTTGCCGCACAGAATCGGATGTCAGTACCAGGTTTGTTAAATGGCTTTTCCCTGCTCGAGCGATAAAAACGCGCTCCGGTGAGTTAATCCATATCTCCTCAATTGTCGGATCCTCAATTAAATGCGCAATGGGTCCAAAGACAACTCCGGGATCCATGCTTTCCATGGGGCAGAAGGTAGGAGGGCACTGACACCTGAGACAGAAAATTCTCACTCCATGTGGATAGGAATTCGCACAAGTTACTAAGAGTTACCTACGCATAACTAAAGGTAAATTATTCATCGCCGCGAGGAGGGGCCAAATCTAATCTATTCAGGATTTCAAGAACGCTTTCATTCCCTTTAGCGCTGATGAGAAAAGATTGACAAGAAAAATTGTCTTCACCCCAGCTCTTCTCAATCCGAGCCGCAATTGCATTCGCGATCTCGAAGCGAGCTTTAATAATCAAGGTAAACTCAAATTGGCCTAATCGAGCACACAGATCTTCTGCTCGAATCGCCCTTTTGAGTACTTCAGCAAAGGCAAGAATTGCGGCTTCGTATAAGGATTCATTCACGGAAATCTTCGGCGCCAATTCAAATTTGATCAGTGCAAGGTGGCTCTTATTGCGATCTGCTGTAGCCAAATCACGACGTAAGTTTTCGTAGAAATAAGGCGGTGCCGCTAAATAGGTAAGTGAATCTCTTAAACCATCATGAGAAAAGGCCATCTTCTGCTCGCAATTCATCTCACTGATAAAGTGCATCTGTGAACCGGAAAAAGGAAAAGTCCAGTAATCCTCAATCTCGATTTGATAACGAATTCTCTGTTAAAAAATCAAAGCGCTCTATCGTGGCAACCCTGCTTTATATCGAAGCGGCGATGGTGTTCGCCCTAGCGCTCTGGCTAATCTTCTTCAGCTTCACGCATGAGAATGAAGAGGCGGCTCCCCTGCTTGGTGAAATCGGCTTTGCCGTGGTG
>JBEANJ010000062.1:0-6352 GCA_041165565.1 Actinomycetota bacterium
TGATGGTCGTCGATTAATCATCGCCGATGCGCCCGGCCACGAGCAGTACACGAGAAATATGGCGGTCGCTGCATCGAGAGCTGATATTGCGCTTGTCCTAGTTGATGCAACTCGTGGGATTCGTCCGCAAACTCTCCGCCATTTGACGATCTGTTCACTTATGGGAGTGAAGAAAATTATTATGGTAATTAACAAAATGGATGTATCGGGATTTGATAAGACGCTTTTTGATTCTCTAGTAGCTGAATTAACTCTCGCTACAACTCGTTTGACACTTAATGAAGTTTTCTTTGTTCCAGTGAGCGCGCTTGAAGGCGACAACGTTACTTTTAAATCAAATCGTATTCCTTGGTATAAAGGAAATTCCGTTCTGGAAGAGGTCCAGGATTGGAGTGACAGAACTTCCGATTCTGAGCATGCCAGACTCTCTGTTCAACTAATTAATCGCGCGGACAATTTCCGCGGCGTCTCAGGCACTATCTCTCAAGGTAAATTCCGGGTTGGTGAAGAGGTGACAGTTCTTCCAAGTGAACGAAAAGCCAAATTAGCTCGCATCGTGACTTTCGAAGGAGATTTAAAAGAAGCTCGCGCTGGAGAGGCCATAACTATGGTGTTTGCTGCAAATTTAGTTTGGATTGACGAGGAAGAGTTGATTCATAGTCGTTCTTATTATCTTGTAAATGGATCAGGAATGGTCCCGGCAACAATTACTAATATTAAGTATCGCCTTGACGTTATTGATGGCTCGCATCAATCAGCGCGAACGCTTGCTATGAATGAGATTGGGTTAGTTGAAATTGCAACAGATGCCCCAATTCCATTAACTACTTATAGCGATAATCGAAACTCTGGCAATTTCGTCCTTATTGATCGAGTGACATTTAATACGGTTGGTGCGGGCATGGTTGTCCACACATTACGTCGAGCTACAAATATTACGAAACACGATTATGAAGTTGATAAGTCCGCGCGAGCAAAACAGAAAGGCCAACGCGCTAAATTAATTTGGCTAACTGGCTTATCCGGATCTGGAAAATCAACGATTGCTAATGCATTAGAGAAACGTCTCTTTGAGTCAGGAATTCATAGCTATGTTTTAGATGGGGACAATCTCAGGCTTGGATTAAATAAAGATTTAGGTTTTACAAAAGAAGATCGGGCTGAAAATGTCAGGCGAGTTGCTGAAGTCGGTAAGTTAATGGTCGATGCCGGATTAGTAGTAGTTGTCGCACTCGTAAGTCCATTCAAGATAGATCGTGATCACGCTCGAGAGCAATTTGCCAATGATGAATTTATTGAGGTTTGGGTAAAGACACCTGCTGAAATCTGCGCTCAACGTGACCCTAAAGGCTTGTATAAGAAAGCAAAAGCTGGTGCGTTGCCTAATCTCACAGGCGTCGGTCAAGATTATGAAGCTCCTACTAGCGCAGAATTAGTTCTTGATGGAACGGAGGATGTTTCAATCAACGTTGAAAAGTTGATTAAGACTATTTTGTGAACTGGCTATTTTTCGCGCTCGCTGGATCAATCGCGCAACCTCTTGGAATGGGGTTTGGATTAACAAGCTCGACTCTTCTATTGACCCTCGGAACGTCGGCTGCCGTCGCATCTGCAGCTGTACATGCCGCTGAAATTGGCACCACTTTCGCTTCCGGTGTTTCACATTGGCATCGAGAGAATGTTGATTATGAAATTCTCAAGAAATTGGCTATTCCCGGTGGGATTGGCGCCTTCGCCGGCGCAACTTTCTTATCTTCAATAGATCTTTCTGGTGGCAAAATCTTTATCTCCACAATCTTGTTATTGCTTGGCTTTGTTCTTCTATATAGAAATGTATTTCAGGCAAGTATTCGCGCTAATGTCACCGAAATCTCTAATCCTCGATATCTAACCTTTCTCGGCGCAACCGGTGGGTTTATCGACGCATCCGGTGGTGGCGGCTGGGGTCCAGTAGTCACACCAACGCTAATGGCAACTACTGAACATGAGCCAAGAAAAATTATTGGAACCGTAAGTGCATCTGAATTTATCGTTGCGGTCTGCGCAAGTATCGGCTTTCTCGTTAATCTCTCGCGAATAGATATGGATTGGACCGCAGTTGGCGGTTTAGCTCTAGGTGGAATGCTGATGGCGCCATTTGCCGCCAAATTAGTTTCTGTTGTGCCACGTCGCCCGCTTGGGATAGCAATTGCTGTCGCAATTATCGTGATAAATGGCTATCGATTGATTACTGCGTAATTTCCGGATTCGCTTCCATTCTTCGAAGAGTCGCAATTCGCTCTTGAATTGGCGGATGCGTCGCAAATAACTTTGAGGCTGCTGAAGCATCAAGAGGCGATTCGATATACATATGCGCAACCGCGCTTGAGCGCGCTTGCACCACAGTGTTATCTCTAGCGAGAACTTCTAGCGCGGCGCGCAGTCCCGCAGGGTTGCGAGTAAAAGCAACTGCGGTGGCATCGGCTAAGGATTCACGTTTTCTAGAGACGGCTGCCTTAAGCATCGTTGCTGCAATTGGCGCGAGAATTAATGGAATTATCGCGAGGAATATCGGCATCTGATTTCCGCCATGGTCTCTATTTCTACCGCCACCAAACCAGAGCATCCGCATCAAAATATCTGAGATAAGCGCAACTATGCCCGCCGTTGTTGCGGCAACTGCTGAAACTAAAGTGTCGCGATTTGCGACATGTGCCATCTCGTGGGCGACAACGCCTTGAAGTTCATCCCGATCCATTGATTCAAGCAGCCCTGTGGTGAATGCAATCAAAGCGTGGTTGGGATCTCGACCAGTTGCAAAAGCATTTGGAGCTGGATCATTAACGATTGCAACCTTTGGCATCGGTAAACCTGATGCGATACAGACTTCGTTCACTAAGTTAAACAGTTTTGGATTATCTGATTCTTGGATTACTTGGGCTCGAGTCATACGTAGAACTAATTTGTCTGATGCGTAATACGAACCCCATACTGAAACTAATGAAATCAGAACTGCTAGTGGCACCACGCCGGCGCCGGAGCCGCCGAAGTTTGCAATCGCGATATATGCGATAAACCAGACAAGAACTCCCATAAAGAAAAGAAGGAAGAAAGTCTTTCTTCGATTCGCACTCTGCAGCGCGCGGAAGTTAGCCATTCTTAAAACTTAACGTTGGGAACGTTACGAGCTGATGGATCATCCACCTCGTAAAACTCTCGGGCTCCAACTTTTGCTAAGCCGACAAAAAAGCTAGTCGGAATGGTTTTTACTGCGGTATTTAAACTTCGGACTGTCTCGTTATAGAACTGGCGAGAGAAGGAGACTTTGTTCTCAGTGGTAGCTAATTCTTCTTGTAATTGTAGAAAATTACTCGACGCTTTTAGATCTGGATATGCCTCAGCTATCGCTAGCAAGCCTCGAAGTGCATTTGTTAGGGCGCCATCAGCCGCGGCTATCGCTGGCAATGTAGAAGCAGTTGTTGAGGCGGCGCGCGCTTGTACTACTTTCTCAAGTGCCTCTCGCTCATGAGATGCATACCCCTTAACCGTCTCAACTAAATTAGGAATCAAATCCGCTCGTCTTTTGAGTTGTACTTCAATCTGCGAGAAAGCTTCATCGACTTGGACATTCAAACGAACTAGTCGGTTGTATTGAATGATTGCGTAGACGACAAATAGCGCTACCGCGATGACTATAAGTAATGAGGCGTCCATGGTCCTAATCTACTGAATATCGGTTTTATGGAAATTCAACCAAGACTTGCTTGGTGTTGGACCGCGCTGACCTTGGTAACGCGAACCATAGATGGCAGAGCCGTAAGGATGCTCAGCCGGAGATGAGAGTTTGATGAGACAAAGTTGACCAATCTTCATTCCTGGATAGAGCTTCACCGGAAGGTTTGCAACGTTAGAGAGCTCAAGAGTTATATGTCCGCTAAATCCTGGATCAATAAAGCCTGCTGTTGAGTGAGTTAAAAGTCCAAGTCGGCCAAGAGATGATTTTCCTTCTAATCTTCCAGCAATGTCATCGGGAAGTGTGATGACCTCGTAAGTTGAGGCGAGTACAAATTCGCCTGGATGCAGAATAAAGAACTCATTTGGGGCTACGGCAACTTCGCGAGTTAACTCAGATTGTTCTATCGAAGGGTCAATAACCTCGTAGCGATGGTTTTCAAAGACGCGGAAGAAACGATCTAGTCGAACGTCGACGCTGGATGGTTGGATCATCTTCGCCTCGAAAGGCTCAACTACTACTCGGCCGCCCTTAATCTCGGCGGCGATATCGCGATCACTGAGAAGCATGGTTGGCGACCCTATCGTCTCGGCTAACTGGAGACCTAGTCTGGAGACCTAGTATTGACTTCTATCGAAGGGCTGTAAGCAAAGTTGCATGCGGTTTTCTCTTTGCGTTAGCCCTAGATAGAAGTCATATGCGGGCGTAGTGAAATGGCATCACGTCAGCTTCCCAAGCTGACAGCGCGGGTTCGATTCCCGTCGCCCGCTCCAAGCTGGAATTGCATAAGTTACTGATGAGTAGAATCATTGCCTTATGGGCCATTACCTCGCAAACCTCCGCGATATCGAATTCTGTCTCTTTGACCTCCTTGATCGTGAATCGATCCTTGGGAAATCGATCTACTCTGATTTAGATCGCGCAACAGCGATGGGAATGTTGGAAGAAGTAAAGCGGCTCTGTGAAAATGATTTAGCGGCATCTTTCGTTGAAGGTGACCGTAAAGGAACTGAATTTAACAAAGCAACTGGCGATGTGAAGTTGCCGGAAAGTTTTAAGAAATCTTATAAAGCCTATATTGATGGCGAGTGGGGAAAAATCGATGTACCAGTAGAACTTGGTGGCACTGCTATTCCACCATCTGTTCGTTGGGCAATTGCGGAAATGGTGCTTGGCTCAAATCCATCGGTACATATTTATGCTTCTGGTTTTGCCTTTTCACATGTTGCATACGTACTTGGCACAGATCAACAGAAGAAACTTGCTAAACATATGGTGGATCGCGCTTGGGGAGCGACCATGATGTTGACCGAACCTGATGCCGGATCTGATGTTGGCGCAGGACGTACTAAAGCGGTTCAACAGCCTGATGGAACCTGGCATATAACAGGAACGAAAAGATTCATTACTTCAGGTGATGGCGATATCTATGAAAATATTATTCATTTCGTTCTCGCCCGCCCCGAGGGTGCTGGTCCTGGTACAAAAGGCTTGTCTCTATTCTTAATTCCAAAATTTATGTTCGACTTTGAGACTGGTGCGCTCGGTAAACGTAACGGTGTTTATGTAACAAATGTCGAACATAAAATGGGACTTAATGTTTCTGCCACTTGCGAGATGAATCTTGGCGAGAAAGAGCCGGCTGTTGGTTATCTATTGGGCGAAGTCCATAACGGTATTGCCCAAATGTTCAAAATTATTGAATTTGCTCGCATGATGGTTGGAACTAAAGCGATTTCAACTCTATCCGCCGGTTACTTACAGGCCCTGGCCTACGCTAAAACTCGCGTCCAAGGCGGCGATATGAAAGAGATGACCAATAAGGCAAGTCCTCGCGTAACCATTATTAGACATCCTGATGTGCGTCGCTCGCTCATGACTCAAAAAGCATATGCCGAAGGAATGCGCGCACTAGTTCTATATACCGCTTCAATTCAAGATGCTGTACTTCTTGCTAAAGCTGAAGGAAAATCAAACGATGAGATTGAGGCGCTAGAACATCTCAATGATCTCTTGTTGCCGATTGTTAAAGGTTACGGATCAGAAAAAGCTTGGACCCTACTTGGTACTGAATCTCTACAAACCTTCGGCGGTTCTGGCTTCACTCAAGATTGGCCGCTAGAACAGTATGTTCGCGACGCCAAAATCGATACCTTGTATGAAGGAACGACAGCTATCCAAGGTTTAGATTTCTTCTTCCGCAAGATCATCAAAGATAATGGCCGAGCTCTTACAAAACTTTCTAAAGAGATTGGCGCTTTCGTTGCCACTGGTGGAAATAATGCTGAAGAGAAAGCAACTCTCGGCAAAGCGCTTGAAGATCTACAGGCCATCATCACCCAACTCATCACCCATGCAATGGCGAGCCAGGAAAACCCAGATGAGATCTATAAGTGCGGTTTAAATACAACTCGCCTTCTGATGTCGGTGGGTGACGTAATTATCTCTTGGTTACTTCTTCGCCAGGCTGACATCGCCGCTGCAAAAATTGGAAGCGCTTCTGGAAAAGATAAAGATTTTTATGAAGGAAAGATTGCTTCTTCAAGATACTTCGTTCATAACTTCTTGCCGTTAATTGCAGCTACTAGAGCAATTGTGGAGCGCGAGGATGGCGAAATAATGGGAGTTTCTGAGAACGCC
>JBEANJ010000063.1:0-4922 GCA_041165565.1 Actinomycetota bacterium
TTCTCACCCCTTCATCTTTGAATAGCGCCTTGAAAATCTGTTAAACAATAAATCCTTCTGGGAAGGGATCGCTTTCATCCAACACCCAAGTCGATTCGCCCATTACCCAGGCCCTACCAGTTATCGTCGGAATTATTGCATCGAAATTTCCTACCTTAGTTCTAGATTTAATTCGGCCCTCAAATGTTGACCCAATCCAAGATTCATTAATTAGAACCTCTTCATCCTTAATTTCACCAAGTGCATACATCTGGGCTAATCGAGCGCTTGTGCCAGTTCCGCAGGGCGATCTATCAAACCAACCTGGATAAATTGCCATTGCATTTCGCCAATGCAAGCGATCTTTACCGGGCGCAATGAAATCGACATGGTGGCAGATTGCAATTTCCGGGTTTTCTGGATGGATTGGGCGGTTCTGATTATTGATTGCATCACTTATACGAAGTCCCAAATCCAAGAACTTTTTTCCATTCTCCCGTTTATGTTCTATTCCTACACTTTCGCTAGTTACGATCGCGTAGAAATTCCCACCATACGCCATGTCGTAACTGATATTGCCAAAGCCGGGCACGGCAACTTCCTGTTTAGCTGCGAGCAAAAATGAGGGAACGTTGGTGAGCGTTACATTTAACGCTTTGCCATCCCGAACGTTTACATCGACTTTCACCAGCCCGGCCGGCGTATCCAATTTTATGGTTGTAACTGGTTCGTGAACTTCCACAAGGCCACGCTCCACCAATACTGTGGCGACACCTATGGTTCCATGTCCACACATGGGCAGGCAGCCAGATACCTCTATATATACAACGCCCCAATCCGCATCGGGATTCGTTGGCTTCTGCAGAATTGCGCCGCTCATAGCAGGATGTCCGCGAGGTTCGTTCATCAACCAACGACGAAATGAGTCGGTATTTGCCATGAAATTTAACCTTTTTTCAAACATGGTTGATCCGGGAATTTCGCCAAACCCATCAACGACAACGCGGGTTGGCATTCCTTCGGTATGGCTTTCAATAGTTTTGACCGAGCGGAGCAATCTAGACATCACGCTTTAAATGATTCTTTGAATTTCAAGTACTGGGAATGTAATTTTTCATGATCAGATTTAGGTAGCGGCAGCCGAGGCAATCTTGTCGGTCCTCCATATCTTCCTTCGAATTCCATAGTTGCCTTGATCGCTTGGATGAACTCTTTCTTACTATCCCAGTTGAATAAGTCATGTAGCGCTGCGTAAAGCGGTCTTGCTTTGATGAACTCTCCAGCTTTTGCAAGGTCGTAAACGATCTTTGATTCGCGGGGGAGTGCATTTGTGAAACCGGCAATCCATCCAGAAATACCGCCAGTAGCGAGTTCTAGTAATACGTCATCAGCGCCTACTAATATTTCAATTCGAGGAGCAAGTGAGTGGATTTGCCAGACCCTTCGAACATCTCCGGAAAATTCTTTTATCGCAACTACGTTTGCAACTTCATTGGCAATTCTTCCAACTAACTCTGGCGTTAAATCTACTTTGGTATCAAATGGATTGTTGTAGGCGATAATGGGAATTCCAACTTTTCCAACTTCTTGGTAATGAGCAACTACTTCATCATCGTTGGCTCGATAACTAGTCGGAGGCAACAACATAACGGCGCTGGCTCCACATTCAGCAGCTTGCTCAGCCCACGTGCGCGCTTCAAATGCTCCGTAAGCGGCAACGCCGGGCACAACTTGGAATCCCTGGGGGGCGGCAGAAATGGCGCAGCGAACCATTTCGGATCGCTCTTCTTTCGTTAAGACTTGATATTCACCAAGTGAGCCGTTCGGAATTACCCCTAAATGTCCAAACGAAGCTAACCACTTAATGTGCTCTGCATATTTGTCGAAATCTATTGAGAGATCTTTTTTGAAAGGCGTTGCAGTTGCGGTAAGAATTCCTTGCCAAGGTTTCATGTACACGATGTTAGTCGGAAAGTTCGCCGAGCGTAACTGCCCCGCCAATTGGTCGGTTGGTCTTAGTGTTCTCGGAGCCAAAAAGTCTGGCCATATCTTGAACGTTTCGATGACAGAGGCGCCCTTGACACATTCCCATACCAGCTCGAGTAAACAATTTTGAAGTTCTTACGGAGTCAGCGCCCAATTCCGTAAAGGAACTTAAAATTTCATCGCGACTAACTTCTTCGCAGCGACAAACAATTACATCCTCAGCGCTCCACTCAAACCAACGATCGCTAACCTTGTAGATTCGAGCTAGACCATCTGCAAAAATACGTTTTCGCCATCGATCGAGTTTCCTTATGGCGCTAGCTAGAGAATTTGCTTTACCGACGATATCGAAGGCCGCGATTTCACCTTCACGGATTGCCAACTCGTGGCCACCAATCCCTGTGATCTCACCGGCTGCCCATATGCCAAGTTTTGAAGTTCTTTGATTTGAGTCAATCAATACAATTTCGTCAGAGAATCTATTTACAGTCTTAAGATTCAAGATACTGGGAATCGTTAAATCGGGAGTAAAGCCGTAACTCATCGCAATTAAATCACATTCAAGATATTCGTCCTTCGCGCCTTTGACTAGTTTCTCTCGCTTAAAAGACGTTATTTGAATTTCTTTCGCTGTTTTCGTTTTACTTTCTTGAACTTTAGAAATAATCCTTCCAGAATTCACCTTTAATTTATTTTTTCTCAAATATCTAAGGAAGCGAAGCGCTTCAAGTGCTTTATCAGGGTTTAGTATCAAGCCATGAGAATTGCGCCACCATCGAGATAATCTACGAGCTTCGAAAATGCCAACAATTTCTGCTTTGGTTGAATTAGAAAGTCGAAGAGTTTTTTGAAGAGTCTCAATTACCGGAAAGAGGAATGGCCCAGATCCTGCAATGACTATTCGATTACCTGGCACTACTCCTTGACCTTTGATTAATGATTGAAGTGCGCCAGCGGTCATTACACCTGGAAGGGTCCACCCTGGTACTGGAAGCGAGCGTTCCACTGCACCGCTTGCGACTAAGAGTGAATCGTATTGATTGGAAATTTGTTTTCCATCCTTTATAGCATGGATTGAATATCCATCTTTTTCACTTTCAATTTGCCAGACACTGCAATCAAAAAACCAAGAAATTTTACTGTGGTTAGTGAGAGTTTCGAATCTTGTGTCTGGGAACGATTCGCCCTTTCGATGTCGCCAATATTGTCCGCCCGCTTGTGGGTATTGATCGTAGACATCTATCGAAACCTCATACTTGATGAGGATTCGCGCCGCGGCGATTCCGGCCGGACCGGCGCCAACAATTGCAATTCTCAATTTACACCGCGCTGACGCTTGATTGATAAACCTTCTCGAGCTTCCAATAAGCAGGCTCGTTGATTTATATTCTCATTTATTACGACCATGCAGTCGTAGCAGTGTCCGATTCCGCAGAAAAGGGAACGAGGTTGCTGGGATTTTCTACTCTCTCGGAATTGCCAAATCCCGGCTCGTAAAAGAGCAGCAGCAATTGATTCTCCTTCATTAAAGGGGATTTCATCTCCTTCAAATTTAAAGTGTTTCATTGATGTACCAACTGGAATCTGCCGGGCGAGAAAGGCGCTGGATCAACGATTGGAGTTTCACCTTGGATTAGCTGGGCAATCAGCTTTCCACTTGCTGCAGATAAGCCAATTCCGGCACCTTCATGACCAGCGCAATGAAAGAGGCCGGGAATTTTAGAATCTGCGCCGATAACTGGCAGATGATCGGGTGAGTATGGGCGAAATCCGTTATACACCCGGAGCAGTTGAGCATTTGCAAGTACTGGAAAGAGCGATGTTGCCTGTCTAGCCAATCTTTGAATTACTGGAACACTTATGGTGCGATCAAATCCAATTCGCTCTCTACTTGCGCCTATCAAAATGGTTCCGCTCTGCGTGCCCTCAATAACTGTAGAAGTCTGCAGTTCAGCATCGCTGCTTGCAACATTATCTACATAGTCAGAGTCATAAACCTTGTGATTTACGTACTTTGGCAGGGGAGCGGTAACTAAGATGAAACCACGCCTTGGCATGATTGGCAGATCACTTCCAGCGATTCGAGCGATATCCCCCGCCCAAGTACCAGCGGCATTAATCACATAGCCACAATGGATTTCTAAATCTGAGGTTCGAACAACGAGATTCTGGGCAATTCTTTCAATTTCTATAACTTCTTGATGGCCAATAAAGTTTAAATCGTTTCGTTGAAGTTGGCGCAGGATATGTGCGGCTGCAAGCATTGGTTGACATTGGGCATCCTGTGGATAATGCACTCCGTTAATAATCGCTTTGGAAATATACGGCTCTAGTTCTTGAATTTCTTTTGGGCCAACTTTCTGGGTCATAACTCCAGCACCACTTTGTTGTTCTGATAATTTGAAAAGACTGGCCGCATCGCCTCGAGAAACTGCTAATCCACCTTTAGCGACAAGTTCAAATTCATTTCCAACGTCATCAGCTACTTCAAACCACATTTCACGAGATTTGAGAGCAAGTTCTAGTTCTGGCCCAGGTGATTTATCGGAAACCATAATGTTTCCTTCACCAGCGCCTGTTGTCCCACTTGCGACGGTGCCGCGATCGATCACAATCGCTTTGAGACCGGAGCGATTTATGTAGTACGCGCACATCGCCCCAACGATGCCGGCCCCAACTATGACTACTTCGGTGCGCATCGGCCTCATGAAGAAAGTCTGCCAGGGGCGGGGCAGCGGCAAATAACAAAAGTGTTACTTTCCCAGCGTGAATTAGATGGGTCGGGGCTAGTGCGGACTACTCAAATTGAGCGCTCTCGCCTAAGGTTGCGCCTGAAGCAGGCAACCCCTGCAGATTATCCTAGGAAAGGTATACCTATAAATGAAGAAAAATCCTGCAAAGGTAGCGGTGATCGCAGCTGCGACAGCCGCACTCAGCTTGATTTTGGTTTCGTGCGG
>JBEANJ010000064.1:0-4885 GCA_041165565.1 Actinomycetota bacterium
CGGAGAGAATTCAGCGAGAGTCTATTTTTGTAATTCTGGAGCAGAGGCAATCGAGGCGGCAATTAAGCTATCGAGATTAACTGGTAAGAAGCGCTTGGTTTCTGCGATTGGTTCCTTCCACGGGAGAACAACGGGCGCCCTCTCGCTTACGGGTCAGAGCGGAAAGCGCGATCAATTTAAACCGCTACTGCCCAAGGTGAGTTATTTGAAGTTTGGCGATTTTAAAGAGATAAAACGCAAAATAACGAAACGCACCGCGATGGTCTTTATAGAACCGATAATGGGAGAGGCCGGAGTTGTAGTGCCGCCAACAGGCTATTTAAAAGAGATCCGTATGCGATGTGATGAAGTTGGCGCACTTTTAGCGATTGACTGCATCCAAACCGGAATGGGTAGAACTGGGGAGTGGTTTGGATATGAAAGCGAAGGGATCAGGCCAGATGTAATTACGGTTGCAAAAGGCCTAGGTGGTGGATTGCCCCTCGGGGCGATGATTGCTATTGGTGATTGTGCTGGTCTATTTACTCCGGGAAGCCACGGGTCCACATTTGGAGGTAATCCGATTTCATGTGCTGCGGCAAATGCAGTCCTGGACGAGATTGAGAAGAGAAGTTTGCTTATTGGGAACAAGAAGAAGGGCGAGCTCTTCCACAAATTAGTAGTGGCCATTCCTGGGATTGTTGAGATAAGAGGTCGGGGACTTCTAATTGGAGTTCAATTCGAAGGTAATCGTGCCAAGGAGATTAGTAAAGAACTTCAAAACAGGGGATTTCTTGTAAACAGCGCAAATGAAGAGGTGATTAGAATCGCTCCGAGCTATTTACTCTCTGAAAATCAGATAAAGCTATTCGTTACCGCCTTGAAAAAGATATGCGAGAACATCTATGTCTAAACCTAAAAAACTTACTACAACTGCTAGAAGAACGTTAGTTCAAGAGATTGTAAGTAATGTATTGATTCATTCTCAGGAGGAATTAGTTAAAGCACTTCGAAAAGAAGGAGTGCAGGTAACTCAAGCCACCGCTAGCCGTGATCTTGAAGAATTGGGCGCCGTTCGAGGTCCTGACTCAAAAGGTAAAGTGCGTTATCAAATTCCAATTAATTCCACGCCAGATATCGGTCGAGTATCTACTCAACTTTTTTTGTCCGTGCGATCGGTAGGAAATCAGATTGTGATTCGGACTCCGGCAGGCGGGGCACAACTTTTGGCAGGCTCGATTGATCGAGCCACAGCACGCGGGGATTTACCGAATATCTTGGGGACCATTGCAGGTGACGATACGGTGTTGATTATCTGCGAGAGTGAGAATCAATCAGAGTTGGTTATTGCGCGAGTCAACGCTCTATTTGCCGGTGGTTCATTACCTTTAGCCAAAGGCAGAAAACGAAGGGGAACGAAATGAGCGGTCTTTGGGGAGGCAGATTTCAGCAATCCGCAGATGACGTGATGTTTAGACTCTCCAAGAGTACTGATCTGGATTGGCGATTAGCTCCCTACGATATCGCTGGCTCTCGCGCTCATCTCAAAGCGCTAACCAAGGGCGGATTGATTGATGAGAAGGAATCGCAATCAATTGAACGTGCTTTAACCGAATTACTTAGCGAGGTACTTTCAGGGAAATTTTTACCCGAAGCTGACGATGAAGATGTTCATTCTGCTTTGGAACGAGGGCTTACTGCCAAGTTAGGAGAAGCGGGGGGTTTAATCCGAGCCGGCAGATCTAGAAACGATCAAGTGGCAACTGATTTGAAACTCTTAATGATGGATAGTTTCGCCGGTTTAACCGAACTCTTATTGAATCTCTCCGATGCGCTCCTTGAAAAATCAGAAACATACATCGATCTCATCGCTCCAGGATTTACCCACTTACAACATGCTCAGCCAGTTTCATTTGGACACGAATTAGCTAAGCATGCGGTCGCACTAGCGAGAGATTTGGATCGAATCAGAGATTGGTATAAAAGAACGAATCTCTCACCGCTTGGATCAGGAGCCCTCTCTGGAAGTTCGCTTCCAATAGATCCAGTCGCTACAGCTCGCGATCTAGGTTTTACAGATATTGCACCCAACAGTATTGATGCTGTCTCCGATCGCGATTTTGTTGCGGAGGGTTTATTTATTTTGGCTCTAATTGGTATTCATCTCTCTCGTATTGGTGAAGAGTGGACGATTTGGGCCTCTCCGGAATTTGGCTGGGCCAAATTGGCAGATGAGTTCTCCACCGGTTCCTCAATCATGCCGCAGAAAAAAAATCCCGATATCGCAGAGCTAGCTCGTGGCAAATCCGGTCCACTCGTAGGCAACTTAACTTCAATCTTGGTCACAATGAAGGGCTTGCCGTTCGCCTATAACCGCGACCTCCAAGAAGATAAAGCCGTTACTTTTTCTTCAATCGACCACCTTATTTTGCTACTACCAGCACTTACCGGCATGGTTAGCTCAACCGAATTCAATCGAGAAAAAATTTCTGGAAACGCTGTTTCCGGTTTCTCACTTGCCACTGAAATCGCTGATTTTCTAGTTAAGCGGAACTTGCCATTTCCATTAGCTCATGAAATCGCAGGCAAGTACGTTCAAATTTGCGAAGCAGAAAATATCGAGCTCGATCAATTAGATGAAACCAAAATGAAGCAGCTCCATCCGTTACTTAATAAAGATCTCTTCGAAGCGCTAGATGCTAAGCGAGCCATCGCGGCTAGATCGACTCCAAATGGAACCGCGCCTAGTTCGGTATCGGCGCAGGTTAGAAAAATCCGCACGGAAAACGATGCAGTCCGAGCTTGGATATCCGACGTCAGAAAACGCTTTTCCGGCATGATGGGTCAGTGACTCGCCAACTGCTTTCAGACCTGCAATGGCGTGGATCTATTGCTCAAACAACCGATCGCAGTGATCTCGAGAAATTTCTAGAAGGTGGCAGCGAGAGCCTCTATCTAGGTATAGATCCAACTGCTCCAAGCATTCACTTAGGAAACCTCGTTGCAATTGTGGTCCTTCGACGCTTTCAATTAGCAGGGCATAAACCAATCGCACTTGTTGGTGGAGCCACCGGACTTGTCGGCGATCCCAGCGGTCGAAATTCTGAGCGAACGTTAAATGAGGAATCACTAGTCGCTAACTGGGTAGAGCGGATCAGAGGGCAGCTCGAGGGCTTGCTTGATTTCAATGGGAAAAGCGCTGCAACTCTTGTTAACAATTTGGATTGGACCGCACCAGTTTCAGCGCTCGCTTTCTTACGTGATATCGGAAAGCATTTTTCGGTGAATCAGATGTTGGCTAAGGAGTCGGTTTCAGCAAGGTTGGAGGCGGGCGGCATTTCCTATACCGAGTTCTCCTATCAAGTTTTGCAAGCTTATGATTTTCTTGAGTTGAATCGTAGAAATAATTGCGGTCTGCAGATTGGCGGAAGCGACCAATGGGGCAATATTGTCGCCGGTGTCGATTTGATTCGCAGAGTAAGTGGGAAAACCGCACATGCTTTAACAATTCCATTGATGACGAAAGCTGACGGCGAGAAATTCGGTAAAACAGCAGCAGGGGCAATCTGGCTAGATCCAAAGATGACTAGCCCCTATGCGTTCTTCCAATTCTTTTTGAACTCCGATGATCGCGATGTTGAAAGATTACTTAAGGCATTTTCTTTTAAAGGACACGAAGAACTAGATTCACTCTTCGATTCGCTAAAGAGTAATCCCGGAGCAAGAGAGGCACATCGTGAATTAGCCAGAGAAGTAACAACTTTGGTACATGGTGAGTCTGAATGCAGAAAAGCCGAGAACGCCGCTAAAGCGCTCTTCGGTCAGAGTGAAATCGCCGAATTGGATTTGAGTACTTTAGAGAGCGCAATGCTCGAGCTTCCAAAGACGGAGATCGCAAAATCCACGCAATTGCCTACGTGGGTTGATTTAATAACGGCAACTGGTGTAGTTGAATCGAAATCCGCGGCTCGCCGCATCATCAAAGAGGGCGGGGCTTATCTAAACAACAAGAAGATTTCGAGTGAAGATTTTGCGCCGAGCCCCGAAGACCTACTTCACGGGCGCTATCTTTTACTGCGAAAGGGCAAGCGAGATCTGGCTGCGGTTATATTGAAATAAGCCTAATTTCGGCTCATTTTGCCCTAATTTGAGAGTTACCCCGAATAGGTCTATTCTTCTCCTCTCGCTACGAAATCGGACTTCAACACCAGGCCGAGTAGTTGAGCAAGTACTTCCCTAGAGACCTAAAACCTCATAAGGGTGAAATTCGCTCAAAATTGATTTGGGTGATTTGACCGATTCTGCTGAGGGGCATAGGTTTCTCCTTCTGCCCTCAAAAGGGGTAGAAAAGCCCTGCCATTGGTCGTAAGGCCAGGAATCAGTGCGCTTCCGTACCTTGAGAACTCAACAACGTATAAGAAGTCAATGCCAATTACCTCGATGAGGTATGGCTTAATTGCCATGCCCGTCGAATCCTTTGTAAAAAATCAATTGGTCAAAGACATCAAATGACGACAGTTGTTTATGTTTTTTGCCAGAGTCAACGTCTCGTTGAATCAAAATTCAATGGAGAGTTTGATCCTGGCTCAGGACGAACGCTGGCGGCGTGCTTAACACATGCAAGTCGAACGATGAAGTTCTTTCGGGAATGGATTAGTGGCGAACGGGTGAGAAACACGTGAGAAACCTGCCTTTCATTTTGGGATAACTCCGGGAAACCGGAGCTAATACCGAATACTCCGTCTCGGCGGCATCGCTGAGCCGGGAAAAAATTTTGATGAAAGATGGTCTCGCGGCCTATCAGCTAGTTGGTGAGGTAATGGCTCACCAAGGCGACGACGGGTAGCCGGCCTGAGAGGGCGACCGGCCACACTGGGACTGAGACACGGCCCAGACTCCTACGGGA
>JBEANJ010000065.1:0-4721 GCA_041165565.1 Actinomycetota bacterium
CCATCGAGTGGTGCATATACCGGCGCCCCGACTTCCATCCAGAGGTCAACTCCCAAATGAAAAGTTCTGGCATTTGGATCAGCGCTATCGAAGTCCGCACTCTCGTAGACCCAGCGATTTTCGCAATACCTGCCAATTCCCAAAGTTGCTCCGGAATCTTTTAGGACTGCGGAAATTTCGGCGCTGGTTCGCGGAAGTTTGGGATTATCAATTGACCAATCGATCCAAACTTTTTTGGCCGTCTTCAGTGGCGGCGCAACAACATCATCGATTTCAACTCTGCGATTCAAATAACTACGAATCACTTTAGCCTTTGGATTTGCCTCTAGTCCAAGCGCATTACGAAGGCGGAATATAGAAAAGTTTCTATCTGTTGAAGTTAGCTTGGCGAGCGCTCCTGGAGTCTTGTTTTGGCTAATCCCAAGATAAGAATTATTAGGATTTTCCGATAGTTGTAACGCCGCATTCGCAATGCTCATCGCTATTCGAACTCGGGTTAAAGGCAGTAATAGCTCTATCTCATTCAAGGTAAGCGGCGATATTGAGTGATATCCACGAACTAGTTTTGAAATTTCAAAAGTTGGATCATTTGAATCAAGCGCTACGTATGATGCAGCGACTGCTAACCCGACGATTCGAGGCGCAAGAATGATGTCGCCAAAATCGATAAGTTGAATCTTTTCGCCGCATACAATATTCCAATCATTGGCATCATTATGAATAAGCTGCGATTTCAACTGTTTAAGTTTGGGCAGTACGTTTTCCTTAAATTCAGAGACTTCGCCTGATACTGCTACACGCAGTTTTTGATCGGTAATCAGGTCAAGTCGATTGAGAATTTTCTCAGCTTGCATCATGTTCCAAATAAAATCTCGGTCCAAGAGTTTGGTTTCGGATTCGGTCAATTCAAATTTAGTTAACTTTTGGTCTACGAGAGCAACGCACTTGCCTAACTCGGCAACGTCCCGCGAATTTGACCCGGCCCACATCTCACCTTCCATCCAGGAAAGTAGGCGAGCCGACCCCGTTCCAAATCTCACTGTGGTCTCCCCTGAAATTGAAGCAATCGGCTCTGGGGTGCGCGCCAAGCTTTTCAGGGAAAGTAGAACTCGATCTTGCAGTTTTAGAAATTCCAGATCAGCATCGGAAGTTTTTGGGTAAATCTTTAGCACTCGTTTTGGTGAACTTTTAACCTCATAATTGAGATCGCGCTCGCCTGTCAGAGCGGAAATTTCAGCAGAAATTCCCCATTGATCACTCAAAATTTCAAGGGCGTCAGTTTCGAGCATCAGAGCCGCTCCAGAATCAGCTCTATCAAGGCTGCGTCTTGAATTCCAAGTCCGACGCTAAAGTAAAGCGCTCGCTGATTGTCATTACTTCGAATACCGCCCTTTAAAAGAATTTCACCTAACGATTCAATTTCGAGTTTGCCAATTCTTTCAGCTTCAATGATTGATCCACATTGGCTTTTTGAAGTTGCTACATCGTCAACTACAACTACATCTGTGCTCAATACGGCCTCGGAGCTCACCTCACTTCGATTTGGAGCAAATGAACCTATCGAAATTACCGTCACGCCGGGATCAAATGCTCGTAAGACAGACTTGCTCGAACTCGTGGCGAGCAAAACAATTTCGGATCCTCTTATCTTAGTTGTGTCAGTAGATATTTCATCAAAAACATCATGTGAAATATCACGTCGGCCTATGCCAATCAATTTGGCTTCTGGATAAATTTCGCGAAACGCTTTCGCGTGTGCGATACCTTGATGACCGAGTCCGATGATAGAAATTGCATCTACTTTAGTTTTTGCCAACGCTTTGGCGGCAACCATGCTGGCTGCAACAGTTCGAAGCTTTGTTACGCTCTCGCCATCAAATGAGAATTCAACGGAACCGTTTACAGCGCTCATTACAAGAATTTCAGTTTGGACTACTGGGAAATTGCTTCCGGCATTATTAGGGAAAACCGATCCAAACTTCACTATCGTCGGCCCATCTTGAGAGGCTCGCGCCAGATAAGCAAATTGAGCGTTCTCTCTTTGGGATAGCACCGCCCTCGGACCAAGAAAAGCGTTACCTAGAGCAAAATTCTTAAATACTTTCTCCTGTGACTCAATTGCCGCATTCAAATCGCACAACTCATGTATCTCTGCTGCGGTAACCGATCTTGGCATGCTTCCTATTCTATGGCCACCCCTAAACTAGCCAACTATGGTAATTCGATTTGGCGATATAGCTTCTGATAAGCGCAAAACTGATGAAGTACTGCGCGATCTAGTTTTAGTGTTACGTGATTCGATATCAAATAATCATTCGGTTGGCTTTCTCGCCTCTGATGGTGATGAATCGCTCCAAGAGTTTTGGAGGACAGAGTTGCTGAGGCCAAATAATGTAATTCTCTGTGCTTGGGATGAGTCGAAGATAATCGGAACGGTCATCATCACAAGAGAGACTAGAACTAATGGTCGCCACAGAGGCGAATTTAGAAAGCTGATGGTGCTGTCTGGTCATCAGCGCGGCGGCGTCGGTTCGAATTTAGAGAAACTGGCATGTGACTCAGCAAAAGCGATTGGCATCTCGCTTCTCTATCTGGACTCAGCGACCGATTTTTTAGTCAGCGAAAAATACGAATCGTGGGGATGGCTGAGAGTCGGTTCGATACCAAAGTACGCTGCCGAGCCCTCCGGCGAACTAGTGGCAACTACATTCTTCTATAAAGAACTCTGAATCGTAAGGTAGATTTTTCCTATGCGAAGTGGATTCATGTTTATCTGGGCTGTTTTGGTTGCGGGATACATGGTTTTTAATTATCGAAATAAAGTCAAGTCAGACAAGAATCTAGCTAAAGTAAATTGGGAAACTTACAAATTAAAGTTGAGTCAGAGTTGGTGGAACGGATTTCTCTGGGCTTCAGTTGCTCTGACTATCTATTTCTTTCTTGTTCAGGCTGGGTTAACTAATTAACTTCGCGCCATCTAGGTGATGTGCTTCTGGGTGGATACAACTTATCTCTAAAGAGAATTAGATTCGGATTTTTTGAAACCGCACTCTTCTTTAGGGCACCGGCTAGATTTGATAAAGAGGCCTCTTGAAAATCAAATCCAAAACTCTTTGCAATTAGCTCCCAATCAGGGTTAAAGAGATTTACCCCTCGTTCTGGATGATTCATGACTTCTTGATCGAAACGAAGCATTCCATAGCCGCCATCATCGTTCAGCAGAATTGTTATTGGCAAGTTTTCTTGTTTGATAGTTGCCAATTCACTTAAAGCAAAAGCCAAGCCACCATCTCCACAAATAACTAGCGTGGGCGATGTTTGCGCAGCTCCAATTGCCGCTGGAAGTGCGAATCCCAAAGTCCCCCACCCAACTGGATAAGCGCTACGCCTTGGACGTCGGTTCGACCCATAAACTCCTACCCAGTATCCACTAACAGCCATATCGCAGAAAATCACATTTTCCTGCTTCCAACTTTCATTGATAGCGTTAACAAACATCATGCCACTGCGCTCCCGAGCGCTATTCTCTATACGTTCTTTGGTCGAATTACATATCTTCACATAATCATGCCAATCATTTTTCTCGCCTACTTTTTGGAAGGCTGTTGTTACTAGCTGAAAATCTGCAGTCCTTAGGCTCCACTTAGCGTTAGAGTTTTTTACCGCTCTAATTGGCGCAGGATCAATGATTACAATTTCTTTAGGAAACGGCAACGTCCAGTTCTTGGTATTCATCCCATCTAACTCACTTCCAAATACCAATAAAAGTTCACTTTCAGCCAATAGCTCGGAGATCTCTGGTTCATGAACCGGCATAGTCAGGTAGTTCTTGCTCGAAGATGCGACGCCGCGTCCGGCAAATGATGTGAAAATTGGTGCACCGAGTCGCTCCGCTAGCTCGCCGATTTCTTCTGAGCAATCTAGGGTTCCTCCGCCGGCCCAAATTGCAACTCGTTCTGTCCGCTCCAACAAATCAATAATTTCAGTTAGTTGCTCTAAATTTGATATCGGTTTCTCATCTACATCGATTGGATCTATTTCGGGTGCCGGATGATTTAAGACATCAGCTGGAATTCCTAGATATCCAACGCCTCTTGGCGCTGCTTGGAGTTTTTCCACTAAGTACCTGGCAGATCTGATTGCTGAATTCGCATCTGAAGTTGAGATCGCTAGCGCTTTACCATCGACTTTCTTGGCCAATGGCGCGAAGAGCGAGCTCTGGTCACTCATCTCATGCAACAGCCCGCGAGCTATTCCTGATTTACGAAGTGCAATAGGGGCTTCAGATGAGATAACTAGTACTGCCGAATTGGATATTGATGCTTCGCCAAATGCGCCAAGAGTATTTGCTGCTCCTGGTCCGGTAGTGGTTAATGCAACTCCAAGATTTCCTGTTACTCGAAAATTTCCGTCTGCTGCATAAACTGTTGTTTGCTCGTGACGAACTCCAACTATTTTTGGCCGATTTGGCCCTAGCGCATTCCAAAAAGCTAGGTTATGTACGCCAGGAATTCCAAATACCTCGGTAACTTCATTCGCAGCCAGAATGTCTAATATTGCTGCCGCAACGGTGCGCTCCTGATTCACATTCTCACAATAGCCCATCAGCAAAAACGTGCCGAGTCCGAGCGAACTAGGATTTCTTAATTCTTTGGTGTTAGATATTCAAATGGAGTTTCTCTCAAAGAACCCGGCCAATCTTTCGGAAATCGTCGCAAAGA
>JBEANJ010000066.1:0-4686 GCA_041165565.1 Actinomycetota bacterium
CTGACAACCACTGAGTTGGTGTTGACTCAGGAAGCGAGCCACCTATCACGGCAAATTCACTCTTTCGAGCCTGGGCGTGAAACGCATCAGAGATTCTCTTAGATTCCTTTTTTGACCAAGCTTTTGTCGCAGCATTTATCTTGGTAGTTTTCTGATTGTGAAGCAGCGTCACGTTAAAGCGAACGCCGGATTCAATTTCGATAGCCTTTATAGGAATTCGATCAATTTCGGCACTTGCCAAGAAGGTTCCGCTCTCGGCTTCATTTAAAGGCACTAATGCGTTGGTTGCTACTCCCATTCGTACAAGTACGCGAGAGACATTAACTCCTTTACCGCCAGCGCGTTGTCCGAAATATCCGGCTCGATTTACAGCTCCTATTTGTAGATTTGGCAATTGATACTCTAGATCGAGAGAAGGGCTAGGAGTGAGTGTTGTAATCATGCCAATACAACTTCCACTTCAGAATTTCGTAGCGCCTCAACTTGATCAAGCGGCGCCCCTACATCCGTAATTATGCGATCAACTTCTCTGTTTGTTGCAAAGCTAGATGTGTAGATTTGCGAAAATTTTGTATGGTCTGCGAGAACGATAGATTCTTGAGAATTAAGAATCATAATCCTCTTGACTTCAGCTTCATCGATATCAGGTGTAGTGAAACCAACTCGTGAATCGATTCCATTGGTGCCGATAAAACATACGGAAGCGTGCAAACTAGAGACCATATTTAAGGAATGGGTTCCGACCGCACTTAATGTAACGGGGCGAATTCTTCCGCCAAGTAAAATTACATTTGTAGCGGACTCACCAATTGCAAGCGAAAGATTTAAGCTGTTTGTTACGACTGTGAGATCTGAGCGACTTCGAAGATATGGAGCGAGCAGTTCGGTGGTAGTGCCGGCATCTACAATTATGGTTCCAGACTTCGGGATGTAGTTAGCCGCAACTTCTGCGATGCGTTGTTTGATTTCATGATTTTGGCTTCTTCGAATTTCTACCGAAAGTTCCGATTGGATTCGATCGATAAGAATCCCGCCGCCATGGACCCTTCTCATGATTCCTTGTCGCTGAAGAAGATCGAGGTCGCGCCGGATAGTCTCGACGGCAACACCGAAACGCTCGGCAGCGTTAAGCGCATCTACCTTTCCAACTTCTTTAGCTAGGGCGATAAGTTCCAGGCGTCGCTCAGCAGCCAAGAGAGCCATAACTACCTCCAGTCGCCTGTTTTTGCCCGAATAAGGCAATTAAACACCTATTCGGGCAGAAAACCACACTCTTGCTGGGAATTTTGCAAGGGAGTTAAGAGGAATTAGCGTGAATTTGCCACTAGTATCCACTCGATATATCGAATCGATATACAGGGGGATACGTGCGGTCACGTTCAGAGTCGTTGGAGTTTGCCCTTCTGGGCCTGCTCGCCCAGGACCCCTTACATGGTTATGAACTCAGAAAAAGACTTCGCACCATATTCGGTCCATTTCGCGCACTTTCATTCTCCGTTCTTTACCCCCAGCTTCGACGAATGACTGAATTCGGACTGGTGGAGCAAGAGGAAGTTCCCAAGGGTGGACGTTCCAAGCGAACTCGTCTGGTTTACTCAATTACGAGAAAAGGTCGCGAACGCTTCGATCAATTAACTGAACAGGTTTCGCCTTCTGCTTGGGAAGATGACAATTTTGAAGTCCATGTCGCATTTTTTAGTCCAACATCAAAGAGAAATCGATTAAGAATTCTTGAGGGACGGTTACGTCGACTTCAAGAGCGAGCCGACATACTCCGAGCAGATTTAGATCGCTCTGCAGTTGGTCTCGATAAGTACTTAGTGGAGTGGCGCCGCCATTCCTTAGAGACAGCGGAGCGAGAGATCGCTTGGCTCGAAGAAATGATCAATTCGGAAAGGAAGTCCTAGTGTCAAATAAAGAAATCCGCGTTGCAATTGTCGGTGTCGGCAACTGCTCCAATTCACTGGTTCAGGGAGTCGAGTATTACAAGAACGCGCCTGATAACGAAGAGATACCCGGATTGATGAATGTTGTTGTTGGCGGCTATCACGTCCGTGATGTCAAGTTTGTTGCCGCCTTTGACGTCGACGATAAGAAAGTCGGTGAAGATCTCGTCGATGCAATGTGGGCCAGCGAAAACAACACAATTAAATTCTGCGATGTACCAAAGAGCGGCGTCACCGTATTAAGAGGGCCAACGTATGACGGACTAGGTCGTTATTATCGCGAGACAATCACTGAATCAAAGGCAGCTCCGGTTGATGTGGTTGCTGAATTAAAGGCAGCTAAAGTCGATGTTCTAGTTTGCTATTTGCCAGTTGGCTCAGAAGAAGCCACCAAGTTCTATGCGCAATGCGCGCTCGATGCTGGATGCGCCTTCGTAAATGCGCTCCCGGTCTTTATCGCGTCTACCCCTGAATGGGCCGATAAGTTCACCAAAGCTGGCATTCCTATTGTTGGCGATGACATTAAGTCACAGGTTGGCGCAACTATTACCCACCGAATATTGGCGAAATTGTTCCAAGATCGAGGCGTAAAAGTTGATCGCACCTATCAATTGAATGTCGGCGGAAATATGGACTTCAAGAATATGCTGGAGCGCGATCGTTTGGAATCAAAGAAAATTTCCAAAACTCAATCGGTAACTTCCCAGCTTGATTACGACATGGGCGCTGGAAATGTGCATATTGGACCTTCGGATTATGTCCGATGGCTCGATGATCGCAAGTGGGCCTTCGTACGCCTCGAAGGTCGTGCATTTGGCGACGTTCCCTTAAATATTGAATACAAACTTGAAGTTTGGGATTCGCCAAACTCAGCTGGAGTAATTATCGATGCAGTTCGCTGCGCTAAATTGGCCTTGGACCGCAAAATTGGCGGTCCGTTGCTCTCACCTTCGAGCTACTTTATGAAGTCTCCACCAGAGCAATACACAGATGAAGAGGCGCTGATCCGTACTAAAGAATTCATCAGCGGAAAGCGCAACAGCTAGCAGTTTTCTGGAGTACCCCCATGGATCTATGGGGGTACTCCTTATTCTCTATAGGATGACCAAATGAGTTTAATCGAGCGCGAGAGCGATGGCTCAATCTTGATTCTCAAGCTAAATCGACCTGAGAAGCAGAATGCTTTAACGCGTGAGATGTATCAAGATTTGGCAAATGCGATAAATGAAGCTCACGGAGATTTTGCTATTAGAGCAGTTGTCATCACAACTACCTCTAAGAATTTCACATCGGGAAATGACCTCTTCGATTTTCTAGAGGAGCCACCTGTTGAAACTGGCTCGCCTGTAATGAATTTTCTTGCTGCCATCCATAATTTTGCCAAGCCACTCATAGCGGCTGTTTCGGGAAATGCGGTTGGCATCGGAACTACCATGCTCTTTCACTGTGATTATGTGACGGCTCATCCTGAGACACGGTTTTCGATGCCCTTTGTAAGTTTGGGCTTGGTGCCGGAAGCGGGTTCATCACTACTTTTTCCAAGGCTAGTCGGCCACCAAGTTGCCAGTTCAGTGTTCTTAAGTGGCGAACCTTTTGATTCGCAATCCGCTAAAACTTTTGGCTTAGTGGCTGAGGTCTCAGAAACGCCCCTGGAGACAGCGATGGTATTTGCAAAGAAAGTGGCAGAGCAACCACCAAATGCCGTATTACAAACTAAGGCGCTACTAAAAAGTGAGTTACACGAAAAAGTTGCGGCAGTTATGCGAGCTGAAGGAGAGTTATTCCAGATGGCTCTACAGTCCGAAGAAGCTAGAGATGCATTTATGGCATTCCTTTCTAAGCGAGGTAAGTAATGACTCTAAAAGATAAAAGAATCTTTGTTACGGGCGGCTCAAGAGGTATCGGACTCTCTATCGCTCTTCGCGCAGCTGCCGACGGCGCCAAAATCGCCATCGCGGCCAAGACAGCAGATCCTCATCCAAAATTGCCCGGAACAATTTTTACCGCTGCCGAAGAGATTAATTCAGCCGGGGGAGTAGCTCTTCCAATCCAATGCGATATTCGCGATGAAGCACAGATTGCCCAGGCAATTGAGAAGACTGCCTCTGAATTTGGTGGTTTAGATATTTTGATCAATAACGCTAGCGCGATAAATCTAACGCCAACGCTCGCCACCCCTGCTAAACGATTTGATTTAATGTTTGATGTTAATGTCCGAGGAACTTTTTTAACATCGCAAGCTGCGATTCCTCATCTAAAAGACTCAGCTAGAGCCGGACGGAATCCACATATTTTGAATCTCTCTCCTCCACTTTCAATGAAGGCGAAATGGTTTAAGAACCACGTTGCTTACACGATGGCGAAGTATGGAATGAGTATGTGTGTTCTCGGAATGTCTGAAGAGTTTCGCCGAGATGGAATTGCAATCAATGCCCTATGGCCGAGAACTGCAATTGATACCGCTGCACTTCAAATGATTCCAGGTGTAGATACCGCAGCTTGTAGAAAACCGGAGATTTTGGCTGATGCCGCTTATGAAATATTGAACCGACCTAGCGCTGATTGCACCGGAAACTTCTTTGTGGATGATGAAGTTCTAGCCTCAGCCGGAATTACAGATCTCGAGAAATATTCTGTAGTGCCGGGCACGAAAGATTTCTTACTTGATTTCTTTCTTGATTAGAGATTAATCCTTAATCTTTAGCTCCGAATGCTCATGTTCAGTTTCTGAAATACCCGA
>JBEANJ010000067.1:0-6549 GCA_041165565.1 Actinomycetota bacterium
TGCGAAAGAAGGAAAACTCTCTGAAAAGAAAGTTGAGAAAGCGGTGAACAAGTATCGATTGGCTGACGTGACCGCTGCGGACCCAGGAAATACTGAAGGTACTGGATGATTGGTCGCTTTCCAATCCTCGATATCTCGCCAAGCGTTGAGTTTGGTGGTGAGCAGGTTGGGGTCAAAGCGATACCGGATGAAAATATAAAAATAAGCGCAACCATTGTTCGTGAAGGCCATGAAGGCTTTGAAGCCAGCGTTAATTTGATTGATCCCAAAGGAAAAGTTGTTGCTAAGAGTTTGATGAAGGAAGTTTGGCCTGGAAGTTCTCGCTATGAAGGAGAAATCCGTCCGGAAAGTACCGGAGATTGGTCTTATCAAATTGAAGTACGCGCGGAAAATCCTGGAGAGTTTTCCAAGGAACTGGTCGCGCATAGCCCTAAATACCCACTTTTAGTTGAACGTGAGCGGGCGCTAATTGGAAGTTGGTACGAATTCTTTCCTCGAAGTGAAGGCGCAATCAAAAATCCGGACGGTTCAATTATTAGCGGCACCTTTAAATCTGCCGCAAAACGAATTCCCGAGGTTGCCGCAATGGGATTTGATGTTCTTTATATTCCACCAATACATCCAATTGGTACTACTCATCGCAAAGGTAAGAATAATTCTCTAACTGCAACAGAAAGTGATCCTGGAGTTCCATGGGGCGTAGGCAATTTAGCTGGTGGCCATGACGCCATAAATCCGGAGCTGGGCACACTTGAGGATTTCAAAGATTTCCTTAAAGTTGCGAAGAAAAACGATATTGAAGTCGCGCTAGACCTCGCGCTGCAATGTTCACCAGACCATCCTTGGGTAAAAGAACACCCAGAGTGGTTCACCAAAAGAGCCGATGGCAGCATCGCTTATGCCGAGAATCCACCAAAAAAATATGAAGATATCTATCCCATCAATTTTGATAATGATTATCCGGGACTTTTCCGCGAGGTATTACGGATTGTTCGCTTTTGGATCGAACTTGGCGTATCAATATTTCGCGTCGATAATCCCCACACAAAACCGGTCTCCTTTTGGCAACAATTAATTGCTGAAGTAAGAAAAACTAATCCAGATACGGTTTTTCTTTCAGAAGCCTTCACAAACCCGCCCATGATGCATGCGCTTGGAAAAGCTGGTTTCCAACAGTCTTACACATATTTCACATGGCGCGTCACTAAACAAGAACTTACAGATTACGGTCGAGAAGTTTCGGAAGGTACTAGCGCTTTCTTCCGTCCCAATTTCTGGGTTAATACCCCCGATATCTTGCCGTTCCATCTCCAGAGTGGAAATCCGGCAGTATTCGCCTTGAGAGCAGTTCTAGCCGCAACATTGTCTCCCTCGTGGGGAATGTACGCGGGATATGAGTTGTACGAACACTTACCAATCGCTGAAGGCAGAGAGGAGTATCGCGATAGCGAGAAGTATGAAATTCGTATTCGGGATTGGAATGGAGCAATTAAAAAGGGGCTGTCGCTAGCCCCATTTGTCACAGAATTAAATTCTATCCGTAAGAAGAATATCGCCCTTCTACGATTGCGCAATTTGGTATTTCACGAGACTAACTCGGACCAAGTGATCGCATACTCCAAGCGTGAAAAAGATAATTTAATTCTTATAGTTGTTAATCTTGATGGATATCACGCTCGTGAAGCTACTGTAAATTGGAACTTAAATGCTTTGGGGCTAAGCGATAACGAATTTGATGTGCAAGACCTCTTGGATGGTAAGAAATACCGATGGAGTGAATCTACTTACGTCAAACTAGATCCGGCAAGGCCTAATGGAAAAGTGGCACATATTTGTCGTGTGAAGCTCTGATGCGCAATTTTTTCCAATTCTTTAGCCGACGTAAATTCCAATCGCCACCACCAGGATACTTAAATCCTCACTCAACGCTCGGTGAACTAGATCTTCACTTGATAAGTGAAGGGCGCCATGAATCGCTCTGGCGCTGTTTAGGAGCTCACGTAAAAAGAGATGAATCTGGCGCGCTTATCGGAACCGCTTTTTCAGTATGGGCGCCAAATGCCCAATCGGTGAGTCTTATCGCCGACCACAATTTCTGGGACCGCAAAAGTAATCCCATGATTCCACTAGGTATCTCAGGCACGTGGGAAGTTTTTGTCCCAGATGTCGGAGCTGGACTCAAATATAAATTTGCAATTCAAGATCGCTCTGGCCGTTGGATAGATCACGCCGACCCTTTGGCTAGGCGTACCGAATTACCTCCCAATACTGCATCGATTGTTGATGAGAGTGATTATCAATGGCTAGATAACGAATGGCTATCTCTTAGAAGAAACTATCAACCTTGGAGAGCTCCAATCTCTATCTATGAAGTTCATCTAGGATCATGGAAACCTGGTCTTTCTTATCGCGAATTGGCAACGGAATTATCTAAATATGTTCTTGAACATGGCTTTACTCATATTGAGTTAATGCCAATTTCAGAACACCCATACAGCCCTTCATGGGGTTATCAAGTAACTTCATACTTCGCGCCCACTTCTCGCTTTGGCTCTCCCGATGATTTTCGCTTCTTTGTAGATCAACTTCATAGAAATGGAATCGGAGTGATTCTGGATTGGGTCCCCGCACACTTTCCGAGAGATGAGTGGGCGCTAGCGCGCTTTGATGGAACCGCGCTATATGAACATGAAGATTCGAGATTAGGTGAACACCCCGACTGGGGAACTCTAATCTTCAATTACAGTCGAAATGAGGTCCGTAATTTCTTAGTCGCGTCAGCTTTGTACTGGCTCGAGGAGTTTCATATTGATGGACTTCGCGTTGATGCAGTTGCGTCGATGCTTTATCTGGATTATTCGAGAAAAGATGGAGAGTGGTTACCGAATGAATATGGCGGCAGGGAAAATTTAGCTGCAGTTCGATTCCTTCAAGAAACGACAGCGACCGCTTACCGAAAATATCCCGGCGTCATGATGATCGCAGAAGAGTCAACCGCTTGGAATGGCGTTACCAAACCAACTTCTGAAAATGGTTTGGGATTTGGTTTTAAATGGAATATGGGTTGGATGCACGATACTTTGCAATACCTAAAGCATGATCCCGTTCATAGGGTTTATCACCACAACGAAATAACCTTCTCAATTCTCTACGCATGGAGCGAAAACTTCCTACTACCGCTCTCTCACGACGAAGTAGTCCATGGAAAAGGCGCTCTAGTAAATAAATTCCCCGGTGATAGATGGCAGAAACTTGCAACTCTTCGAGCGCTATATGGATTTATGTGGTCCCACCCAGGAAAGAAATTGCTTTTTATGGGAGGTGAATTTGCTCAAGATGATGAGTGGCAAGAGAGCAAATCACTCGATTGGCATCTTCTTCAGTATCCAGAACACCATCAGATCCAAACCCTTATTAGAGATTTGAATAGAAATTATCGAAAAAATGGAGCGCTATGGGAGAAAGATACTTCCCCGTCTGGTTTCAAATGGTTGATTGATGATGATGCATCAGGAAACATCATTGCGTTTTCAAGACATGATGATGCAGGTGAAGCCTTGATATCTGTTACAAACTTCTCTCCGGTAGTTCAGGAACAATTCAACTTACCGCTCCCCAGCGGCGGAACTTGGCATGAAATTCTCAATACCGATGCCACACAATATGGTGGTTCAGGAGTGATAAATGAAATTGTGTTGGCAGAAGATAAGCCGCTTCGTAATCAGCCTCACTCGGCTTTAATAAAGCTTCCGCCCTTAGGAACGCTTTGGCTGGCTCGCAGCGACCACAAAAAAGGCAACTAAAATCAACATTAGCGATGGCATGATCATCGCAATTGGAAGTGAAGTTGCTCCCGCAATGACTGCAAATACGGTTCGAGCAAAGAAAGACAAAATCTGGTTAACAACGCCTAATTCAGCGACAGCTATTCCTCCTGGTTTTCCAGACCTTGCTGATGAGTATCCAAAGAAAAGTGGTCCGGCAAATGAAATGCCAAGGCCTGCTAATAAGGTTGCGATACAGAAAATTGTGTAACCCAAGTAAAGATTTGTGTCTTTAAGGTAAAGGCCAAGAAATAGCCCAAATAAGAAAATGGTTCCACCGGAAATTACGAAAGGCTGGACGATCTCTGCATCACTTCGCTCTCCCTTCCATCTCGCATATCCAAATCTTCCAATGATCATCGCAGACATAAATAAAAAGTACGGTATGACAGCCATTGATTTCGAAACGCCAAACTCTTGTCTAGCCAAAATTGTTGCCCAATCGCCCATAATAAATTCCAGCATTAGCGCACAGAGAAATCCGATACTTACTACCCAATCTATTGAGAAAGACTTAACCATCTTTCCAAAAGTGACAATTTCGTCCTCTTCAGTTACTTCATTTCCCGCGAGTAATATGGGACGTAATCGATAAATTGTGCGAATCTTTAGTAGAAGTACGGTGGCAATTAAGGGAAGAATATGCCAGTTCAATGAGACTCTTGATGAAATTAAAAGTGCAATAAATGCAGTTGTGACGGCTCCGGCGGTCCAAAGCCCATGCAGCATTGGGATCACGTGTTCGCCGCTTTCGGATTGGCGATGGAGCGCTTGAGCGTTTATTGCTATGTGATACGAAGCCCAGGCAAAACCAGAAATCACATTTATTATCAAGAATTTTGATTCCACCAAAATTGCGATGGTTATATAGGTGAATGAGGCGCTTGCCAGAAGAACTTTAAATACGCCAAATTTATGGACTACATATCCCATCGTTAGGTGAGCTAAAAGAGCTCCAATTGATCCGGTACCGAGCAAGATTCCAAAGAAAGTTGTGGAAACCTCTAAATTGGCTTTTATATCGGGTAGGCGAGGAGCTAAAGACATAACACCGATGCCAAATAGATAGAAGAGTGCTGCTAGATTTCGTCTCTCACTTCGATCAATTGGTCTTACTTTCAAAAGAGAGCGCTCGCTAACGCTTGTCTAGCTTTTATTAAATCTGGGTCTCGTTGGTCTACAAGTTGGAAGAGCAGAAGCAGATGATCCTTAGCGCGGTTTTTCTCATCACCCTTAAACCTTGAGACACACAGCAGAAGACGCTCAAATCCATTTTTGTGTCTTCCGGAAGCCACCTCAACATCAGCCGCCATCAGCTGGTGCTGGAGAGAGTCTGGGTTTGCATCGCCATCACGCAACGTTCTTTCGAAATCAAGAGAGGATATTCGAAGCGCAAGTTCACATTGCGCTAAGCCCAATTTAGCCATCTGCTCATTTGGGCTTCGTTGTAGCCAATTTTTAAACGCCATTGCTGCTCCGGAGTAATCACCTTTCTCCATAGCGGAGAGCGCGGCAATCTCTTCTGGCTCCATCTTTGGCTCAGGAATTTCTGGGATTGATACTGGTAAGCCTCGTTCATTCGCGATTTTGAAGACTTGTGCCAACAGAATTCTAATTTGATCTTCTCGGGGTGGGATTTCAGGGAGTGGGAGAACTTGTTCGGATATAAATGCGAAAGCAGCGGGAAGTGATTGGATTCTCAATGCCTGGACTAGTTGTGTTTCAGCCTCAACATTGACGCCTCCGAACTTCCATGATTCGCCATCATCTTTACTTAATTTAGCCAGCAAATCCCTTAGTTCAAGAGTTTGAGGCGCGCGCTCGGTGTAGGCCAAGAGAAGTACTGGTTTAACCTTAGATACTTGAACAAAATCAGAGAGAAAATTATCCGCCGTTGCCTCATTCGCAGGAGATGCAGAAGTTGTTTTAGTTTTACCTAGAGAACTTAAATCAAAAGCTCTCCCAAAATTTGCAGGAAGCGATGAGTTCATTACTTGCCTCCTATCGCGCCCGAATCTAGTCGGTTGGGCAGAATCTCACGAATGTAATCAGCCGTTGCAAAATCAAGACCTGGATCATGACCGGTTCGCTCCCCTAGATACCAACGGTGCTCGAGAACTTCATGGAAGAACTGGGCATCTTCGATTCGACCAGCTAAGTTTGCGGGAACCGAATTAACCACCTTATAGAAGACTTCATTTAACCAGCGCTTTGCAGCTTCACTTCGATCGGGGGTCCTAGTAAGTTCGCGAGAACGGAAGCGATCAAATGAAGCCAAGATTCGTTTAGCTTGCAACTCTTCCGCCTCAAGGCCCATTAATTCTTTCAGTCGATTCGAGTGATAATTGGGCGCTACTAATTTAGGGGTAAATTTCAAAGTCCCATTCTCGCCTTGAACTTGCAAATCAACTTCCTCTACTGCAAATCCAAGATCCTGTAGTGAACGCATCGCGCGCTCAACTGCATGTCGATCATTTGCAGGAAGAACCTGAGGTTCACTTAGTGCGCTCCAGATTCGACGATATCTCTTGATTACTGATTCACTCGCTCGGATCGGATCCATACCAGGTAACAAGACTCCGGATAGCTTTAAATCCTCCAATTCAGCCGCAACATTAAATCGCACAATATCTAAATCATGTTCGCGCTGCCCATCACTTAATTTTTTGTGAAACTCTCCCGTCTCGGCATCGACTAAATATGCAACAAAGCCATCAGCATCTCT
>JBEANJ010000068.1:0-4614 GCA_041165565.1 Actinomycetota bacterium
GTACTGATTAAAGGCTCCAGAGCTGAAAATCTTGATCAATTAGCTAATGCCACGCTCGAATTTATAGAGAAGCGCCACTATGGTTCCAGTGGTGAAGGAGGAGAGCAGATATGAGAGGAATTCTGATCGCTGGCGCAACCGCCTTTTTGTTGAGTTTTGCGCTAACTCCAGTCTTCATTCAATTCCTAACACGTAAAGGATTTGGACAACAAATTCGCGAAGATGGCCCTAAAAGCCATTTAGTTAAGCATGGCACGCCAACGATGGGCGGCCTAGTCCTAATATTGACAGCCATTCTTGGATATCTAATTTCCCACTTAGTTACAGAAGTTCCAATTTCAACATCAGCAGCTTTGGTATTTGGACTTGTTATAGCACTTGGAGCAGTAGGTTTTCTAGATGATTGGCTGAAAGTCTTTAAACAAAGATCTTTGGGCTTAAGAGCCAGAGAGAAGCTATTTGGTCAAGCGCTCATAGCCGGAGTGTTTGGATATTTTGCTACTCAATTTCCTGATGAGTCCGGCAATACACCCCGCTCGCTTTATCTTTCAACTGTGAGAGATACCGGAATAAAGATGGCTCTTATTCTGGTGATTGTGTGGGCAATCATTTTGGTATTGAGTGCAAGTAACGGAGTAAATCTCACAGACGGTCTTGATGGTCTTGCAACTGGAGCAGCCATTATGTCTTTCTTGGCATTTATTTTGATTGGTGTCTGGAAATTTGGCCAAAGATGTGAAATTGCAGTTTCGAATTGCTATGTCACCAGAGATCCTTTAGATATGGCGGTATTCGCCGCTGCCTTTGCTGGCGCTTGTGCCGGATTTCTCTGGTGGAATGCATCGCCAGCTCGCATATTTATGGGTGACACCGGAGCACTCGCTCTCGGAGGCGCTCTAGCAGGTCTGGCAATGACATTGAGAACTGAGTTACTTCTAATTCCACTCGGTGGACTATTCGTGATAATCACTCTCTCAGTAATAATTCAAACTGGCTACTTCAAAATTTCAGGTGGAAAAAGAATCTTTAAGATGGCACCACTTCAGCACCATTTTGAATTATTGGGCTGGGGAGAAGTCACGATCGTAATTAGATTTTGGATAATTGCTGGCATATGTGTTGCGGCTGGGCTGGGCCTCTTCTATGCGCAGTGGGTTGGTGCATGAAGTTCTTAGAATCGCTAAAAGGAAGTCAAACATTGGTTTTCGGAGCCGGAGTTACTGGCACGGCAGCCGCCGATTTTTTAAGGGATTTTGGATCTGAGGTTCACGTAATAGACGAGAGAGAAGAAAACTCTAAAGTTGTAAAGAGTTTAGATGGAATCTCACTATCCAAACAGAGAATGGCAGTAGTCTCACCTGGTTGGCGACTAGATAATCCTTTGGTGAGATCAGCGAGAGAAGCTGGAATAGAAATTCTCTCGGAAATTGATTTCGCTTGGCGTATAAAAAATGAAATAAGACCAGAACAGATCTGGATCTCACTCACGGGTACTAATGGAAAAACAACTACGGTTCAGATGGCTGAAGCAATGTTGCTAGAAAGCGGGATAAGTGCAAAAGCTTGCGGAAACGTTGGTGATACTGCAATAGCTAGTGTAACCGCATCTCAGTATTCTCATTTGATTATTGAACTATCTTCATTTCAACTTAGCTGGAGCTCAGCCGCAAAGTTCAAGGCATCTGCCCTTCTAAATATCGCAGAGGATCATATTGATTGGCACGGCTCATTCTCCGAATACGCCAAGGCAAAATTTCGAATATCCCAAATGTGCGAAACTTTTATCGCAAACTTTGACGATCCCGAAGTAAATTCTGGTCTCGGCCATATTAATAAACCAGCAATCACTTACACTCTCAATACTCCATCCCAAGGTCAAATTGGATTAGTGGAGAACCTGATTGTTGATCGAGCTTTTGCGAAAGGCGATGCAGAAGTCATTTTCGAATTAACAGATGTAAGGCCAGCCATTCCTCATAATGTTTCTAACGCGATGGCGGCTTCTGGACTAGCACTTTCTGTGGGCGCAAGACCCGAATCTATTTCATCAGCTTTGAGGTCATTCAACTTAGATCACCATAGGTTGGAAGTAGTGTTTGAAAAAGATGGCGTTAAGTGGGTGGATGATTCCAAAGCCACCAACCCTCACGCCGCTAAAGCAGCTCTATTCTCTCAAGAAAAAGCGATCTGGATTGCCGGCGGTCTCGCTAAGGGGGCCGATATGGAGGAATTAGTTAAATCAACTTCAAATCGGATAAAGAGTGCAATCTTGATTGGAACTGATGCGCCGATTATCGCAGCGGCTTTAAGTGAATACGCTCCCCAGATTCCAGTAAAAATCTTGAATTTAGGGAAAACTGGAATTGAATTGATGAGAGAAGTAGTTCGGCTAGCAAATGCCCAAGCAATTACTGGAGATACCGTCTTACTTGCTCCTGCCTGTGCTTCTATGGATCAATTCAAAGATTATGCAGATCGTGGCGAATGCTTTGCCAAGGCGATTAAGGAAGCTCTACATGTCTAGTAGAAGCGGAGTCACAAAATCTCTTTTTGCAACGCCAGCATCTGCCTACTACATAATTCTCGGAACAGTTTCCATACTTTCAGTGTTTGGAGTTGTGATGGTATTAAGCGCATCCTCCGTCAGAGCGATGAATGAGTCTGGGAATTCTTTTGCAATCGCAATTCGACAGGTCTTTTATCTTGGAATCTCCATTTTTCTTGCTTGGCTCGCGATGAATTTGAAGGAACGCCTTTGGATTCCGCAGGCTCGGCTCGCCCTAATTGCTTCAGCTGTTTTCTTGCTCCTGCCTCAAGTTCCAGGCATAGGACGAAGCGTCGGGGGAAACACCAACTGGATTGAGTTTGCAGGATTTTCTCTACAGCCGAGTGAATTTGCGAAATTTGCGATGATTCTTTGGTGTGCTTTGATGATGAGAAACCTAAAAGATTTTGAGAATCCGCTTCCAAAACTATTGCCAGGAATGGCAATAGTTATGTTACTTATTCTTGTAGGTAAGGATCTTGGAACAGCTCTTGTTGTCGGAGGAATTTTCCTATCACTTATCTTTGTATCTGGAATGCAATTGAAAAAATTACTAATGCTTTCAAGTTTAATGATAGTTGGCGCTTTGATTTTGGTTGTATCAAATCAAACAAGAATTAATCGATTTGCGGCATTCTCAAATCCATTCTCAGAAGAAAATTACAAGAGTGCTGGGTGGCAACAGGCTCATAGCATCATGGGATTGGCTTCTGGCGGCGCATTCGGCACAGGTTTGGGCTCCGGAAAACAGAAGTGGGGCAGCTTGCCTGAAGCCCATACTGATTTCATTTTCTCAGTAATAGGTGAAGAGTTAGGTTTGCTTGGCACCCTTGCTGTGCTCTCACTTTACGCACTTCTAATCCTTGCTATCTTCAGGGTCGCCCTTCGCGCATTTAAGCCTTTTGATAAGTATGTTCTCGTCGGGATTGGTTCATGGATTGCCATTCAGGTTGTGATGAATATTGGAAGTGTCATCAGCTTGATGCCGGTTGTAGGCGTAACTCTTCCTTTTATCTCTTACGGCGGCTCTTCATTAATCGCTACTTTTCTTGCAATTGGGTATGTCTTAGGCGTTATGAAAAGAGATCCGGCAATAATCGAAGAAATTAGAAATCGCAGAGTGAAATAGCAGATGAAACGGAAAATTGTTTTTGCTGGCGGGGGGAGCGCGGGGCATGTAGAGCCTGCGCTCGCAGTAGCAGATGAGTTTTCTAAATTACCCGGAGAATCGGAATGCATATTTCTTGGCACAGTCAATGGAATCGAGTCGAAACTGGTTCCTGCGCGAGGATATAAATTGATTCCAATTCCAAAAGTCGCCTTGCCTCGGAAATTATCAATTATTTCGCTACTGTTCCCAATTAAATTCATAAATGCCGTGCGACAAACTCGAAACGTGATTTCTCAGGCCGATATCTTAATTGGCTTCGGTGGTTACATTAGCGCTACCGCTTATCTTGCAGCTCGAACGAAATCGATCCCGATTTTGGTGCATGAAGCAAACGCAAAACCGGGTTGGGCAAATAGATTAGGCAGAAAATTTGCTGATGTCGTCGCTATTAACTTTGCGAAAGTTAAGTTAATTTGGCCGGAATCTATTTTGACGGGTATTCCGATACGAAGCGAAATTGCTAACCTGGCATTAACGGAAGATTTCAAGCGGAGTGAGCAAGTGAAGCGATTTGGGTTAGATTCCAATCGACCGATAGTTGCTGTATTTGGTGGCTCGCAAGGTTCGAGCCGAATCAACGCTGCTATCTCTGAATACTTAAGGAATCCGAGCTTGCCTGGAATTCAGATTATTCATGCGGTTGGACCAAATAACCCGCTTCCTGCGGCCCAAAATGATTATCTACCGATGCCGTATTTCGATGATATGGCTGCAATTTATGCTATTGCCGATTGCCTAATTACGAGAAGTGGTGCGGTGACTTGCGCGGAATTACTTACTGTTGGGAAATTTGCAATTTTAGTTCCGCTGCCCCATGGTAACGGTGAGCAAACTGAAAATGCCTCCGAACTTGTGGAATCTGGAAATGCAGTTCAAGTATCGGATGACGAGTTTGATG
>JBEANJ010000069.1:0-4361 GCA_041165565.1 Actinomycetota bacterium
GCCCCCCAGGATTATTTCTTAAATCAAGAATCACACCATTTCGAGAATCTAAACCCGATATGGCGCTTGTAGCTTCTTCTGCAGTCCCTTTAGCAAAATTTGAAATGGCAAGATAGGCAACGCCATTATCGATTTGCGAACCTTCGACTGTCTTTAAGTTCACACGCTCCGTTGCGACTACAAATTCAATCTTCTCTGATGCTCGTAAAATTCGAAGACGTAATTCCCCGCCTACTTCGCCTCGAATCAATGCTCCGACCGTAGTCAGCGATGCTCCTTGAACATCGGTTTCGTTTACTTCAATAATTTGATCTCCGGCAAGTAGACCTGCTTTTTCAGCAGTCGTCCCACTTTTAACCTGAACGATTTCAATTGCCCCGGATCTTGCTTTTTTCAAAGTTACTCCAATACCTGTCAATATATTGGCATTTCTCTCTTCTAATTTTGCTATTGCGGAAGTCGGAAAATAATTGGCCCACTGATCCCCGGATGCTTTTAGAGCACCTTCTATTGCTGCGCGCTCAAGTGCTTGTCGGCTAATTTCGCTCGGTGCGTTTTCCTCTAGCAAATTGATAGCGCTATCAACTATCGATTCTCTATCTCTACTCCCGATGCCAATTCCAAGTACTAGCGAGAGAAGGAGTGAAAAAGCTATAAGAATTGAATTACGGAATCTCTCGCCTTTATCTTGATAATTGCGAACTTGATGTTTGTTATCTTGCGATTTATCTTTTTGTGGACTCGAAGCAAAAGCTCTCTTTGCAAATTTGAAATCATTCTCACGAGTACTTTGCTCTGAAGGATTAGCGACCCGTGACGCAGAAATTACTGCAGGACCCCGCCGTCTCGAATTCTTCGAAATTGACTTGCTTCTCTCGCTGCTTCTTTGGTTACGCCGCTCCGGATTTACATCCGAACGAATTTTGGAGCCCGATGTAATACCTGTTCGAATCGTCTTTTTGCGACGATTCGCTTCTTTGGCCACGAGAACTCCCTTGAAGAATTGGTCTATCTGAGAGGCGAACTTGTACCGTTCTTAATTAGACCTTCAGATACTTTCTAAGGGTAAGAGTAGAGGCTACGGTCGCTACTAGTAAACCTGTGCCAAGCAAGTAAGCCGAACTTAACCAAACATCGTTCCAAGTAAAGAAGTTTGTAAATGAAAGTAATGGCGCAATCCGGTCATCGATAACATATTTGAGACCTGAGAGTAATCCAACACTAAAGCTCCAGCCCACTAGGGATGCAAATATTCCCTCCAAGATAAATGGCAATTGAATCGAAAATGATGTTGCTCCAACAAGTTTCATAACGTTTGTCTCGCGACGACGATTGAAAGCTGCAATTCTTAACGTGTTGCTAATTAGCAACGCAGCAGTTAAAACGCTTGCTAAGCCAATCGCTAACGCGCCATCTCGAAGGACATTTAAGAGTCTAAAGAATTTCTCAAGAATTGAGCGTTGATCTTGAACCACGTCTACACCGGGTCTACCTGAGAATGCGCTATCGATAACAGCAAATTGGGTGGGGTCTTTTAGCTTTACTCGGAAGGACTCAGGTAATTGATCGACTGTTACATTCTGTGAGATTGCGGAATTCTTAAATCGCTCTTGGAATCTTTCGAATGCTTCTGATTGAGATTCGTAATAGACGGTATCTACGACGGGTAACGCTTCTAAGTCACGTTGAATTTCGAGGCGTTGTGGCGCTGTAACTGATCCCGATGAGCAAGATGCTGAGTCTGAAAGTGTCCCGCAAAGAAATACTGATACTTCGATTTTGTCGTACCAATAATCTTTCATGACACGAACCTGGGCATTTGAAAGTAAGCCGATACCTAAAAGAGAGAGCGAAATTGCAACCGTGACCACCACGGCAAAAGTCATCGTAAGGTTTCGGCGAAGGCCAATTCCAACTTCACTGAGAATAAATCTAGCTCTCATCTCGCCAACCTATCCCGTATACCCATAAACACCGCGGGCTTGATCCCGGATTACGTTTCCAGCATCTAACTCGATAACCCGTTTACGCATCTGATCAACAATTCCAGAATCGTGGGTAGCCATAACAACAGTTGTGCCCTCTCTGTTGATTCGGTCTAGCAGTTTCATAATTCCAACTGAAGTTGCTGGATCTAAGTTTCCGGTTGGTTCATCGGCAATAAGAATCGCCGGATTACTCACATAAGCTCGAGCGATTGCCACTCTTTGTTGTTCACCACCAGACAATTCCCCCGGTTTGCGATCACCTTTATCTTCTAATCCGACTAGCTCCAATACTTCGGGGACTTCTCGCTCAATTTCTTTACGCGAATAACCTAAGACGTGGAGGGTAAAAGCCACATTCTCTGAAACCGTCTTATTTGGAAGAAGGCGAAAATCTTGAAAAACAGTTCCAACTTGGCGGCGGAGTTCGGGGACTTTCCAATTGGAAAGTGAAGTTAAATCCTTACCAGCAACGTGAATCTTTCCTGAGGTTGGCTTCTCTTCACGAAGGACTAGTCGTAAAAAAGTTGATTTGCCGGAACCCGATAGTCCAACCAAGAATACAAATTCGCCTTTTTCGACATCTAGAGAGACGTTATCTAAAGCAGGTCGGTCAGATTTGGAGTAGACCTTGGTGACGCTCTCGAATTTAATCACGGTGTGATTCTAGATAGTCGAGGATGAGATTCTCGGGATATATCTAGCAGAAAGGGTGTGAATTAGGTGAATTTTCCGCTAGCGGGAGCGGCGCCACTTGATTCCTGCTTGAACAAAACCCTCAAGATCTCCATTTAAAACTGCCTGGGTGTTACCAGTCTCAAAATCTGTTCGATGATCTTTAACCATTTGATACGGGTGCAGTACATAAGAGCGAATTTGATTTCCCCAAGAACCAGAGTTATCACCTTTAAGAGCATCGATTTTTGCGCGCTCTTCTTGGTTTCGACGTTCCAATAGTTTTGATTGCAGTACAGCCATCGCTGTGGCCTTATTTTGAATCTGTGATCTTTCGTTCTGACAAGAGACAACTATTCCCGTGGGAATATGTGTAATTCTCACTGCTGAATCCGTCGTATTAACACCTTGTCCACCTGGGCCAGAGGATCTATAGACATCAACACGGATTTCCTTTTCATCAATATCAATATGATCGCTCTGCTCAACCACTGGAACAACTTCAACTCCAGCAAAAGAGGTATGTCTTCTATTCTGGCTATCAAAAGGAGATATTCGAACTAGTCGGTGTGTTCCCTGTTCGACCGAAAGAGTTCCGTAGGCATATGGTCCAGAGACTTTAAAAGTTGTCGATTTAATGCCAGCTTCTTCTCCATATGAAGTTTCGAGAACTTGAACGGAGAAATCTTTATTTTCGCAATATCTCAAAAACATTCGTGAAACCATCTCAGCCCAATCTGCAGCATCTACGCCACCAGCCTCAGATCGGATGGTCACTAGGGCATCACGGTGATCGTATTCCCCACTGAGTAAAGTTCTTACTTCTAATTCTCCGATTGCCTGTTGCAACGATGTAATTTCACTCGATAATTCAGAAGCCATGCCATCACTTGAAGTTGAATTATCGCTTGAATTGGCAAGCTCTAACATAACCGGGAGGTCTTCGACTCTCTTTCGCAAAGAGGTTAGTTTGGAGACAAGAGATTGGCTTCGTGAGAGAGCGCTAGTAATTTTCTGGGCGTTTTCGGGATCATTCCAAAGGTCTGGAGCCGCAGCTTTATCTTCAAGAGCAGAAACTTCAGCATGCAATTTATTTAAATCCAAAACTGACTCAATGCCCGATAAAGTCTTCGATAATTGCGAAATCTCGCTCTGAAAATCTCTTTCGGCCATTACTCAAGGATAGTCGTTACCGAAGTGAAACTAAGCCTTGATTACGGAATGTAATTTGAAGTTACCCCCGCTCGAATTCGGTTTTGGAAAGTTTCTATCCCAAATACCCTTATTTGGAAGGGTAGTTCGTTTAATTCTTCGACTTCACCTGCAAGCTTAAATCCATCGCATTGAAAACTTGTGACTCTGCTTGAAATCAATCTATTCGAACGTCTAGATTCCTTATTAGGGCGACCACTCTCTAACGCTTGTCGAAACTTGTATTCGGCCTGTGTGCAATCAATTGGTACACGGTCGCCCTGTGTTAACGGATTGGGATAGTAATAACGCATCTGATCTAACTCTTTAGCTGCAATCAGAAGTGACGCTTCGAGCCGATTACTTAATTCGCGACGTGAAATATAGACCGCCGCGACATTCGATACGATAAAAGCTAGTGTCATCAAAATAGTGAAATAAAAGATTATAAGAGGTGCAATGGAGCCACTATCTGGGTTTGAAAATTGATTTTCTACCATTTATCAACAG
>JBEANJ010000070.1:0-4338 GCA_041165565.1 Actinomycetota bacterium
GATTTTTGACTAGAATCATGCGATGATAAGAATCGAGAACGAAATAATCAGTTATGACTTAAACTGGCTAGAGAATCTCGGCGCTTTTGGGCGTGATCCAAAGGCTAAATTATCAAACCTTGTCTCCATAAAGAGAGCAGAAAATCCGTGGAGTATGGAAGTACTTCGGGGAATGCGCGCCCCAGGAACTGGATTACCCTTTCTAATAATGCTGGGGTCAATGAGATATCTAACCGGAAAAGATTTCTGCGTAATCTATAAGAGACGTCCAGTCTTAATCCTGGAGTTCAAAGATGAGAAATTTAAAAGATGGATTATTCCCGCTAATTCATTTAACGAAGAAGCTTTGAGTCGCAAGGGAATTCGCTAGCACTTCGGACAGATTCCAAATATTTCTGCAAGGTGACCGACTTCGCGATAGCCATGTTCTTGCGCCATTGCTTTAGCCCATTTTTCTAGCGCTGAACCTTCAATTTCAACAGTTGAGCCGCATGATTTGCAGACAAGGTGATGGTGATGGCTCTCGCCACAGAGGCGGTATATGGCCTCGCCATCTTCCTTTCGAAGTTGATCAACAATTTTGTCGTCACTTAAGGATTGAAGCGCGCGATAGACAGAGGTTAAACCTATTGATTCGCCACTTCGTAGTAGAAGTTGATGAAGTTGCTGCGCACTGGCAAAGCCTCCTACGCGCTCCAGAACGCTAATTACCTTCAATTCAGATTTATTCATAAATATGATCTAGTGAAATTGATGAAATTTCTTCTTCATCATGTGAATCTGAATGAAGTTGGTGTAATTGCGAAACTAGAGCCCACATAATTGCTACACCTATTATGGTGGAAACTAAAGTCCAACGCGAAGAATGTCTCGCATGGGCCTCAGGCAGAATATGACTAGTTGCAAGATAAATTATGATTCCTGAGAACGCCGCGAGGTAAATAGCAGTCACGTTCTCATTTAGAACAACTGAAGTACCCAAAAATGCGCCGCTAATTCTTGCCACTGAGTCAACACCCAATAACCAAATAGCTTTTCGGCTCCACTTTCCACTTTTAACCAGAAAGGCAACCGTATTAAGGCCATCGCTAAAAGCATGAACTAATAAAGCTACGAATACTGCAATACCGAGCGCGGTATCAACGGCAAACGCAATTCCCAAAGCAAGTCCATCAAGAAAAACATGCCCCCCCATGGCAAGAGCGCCAAGGCCTCCCGCAACATTTGCAGTGTGAGAATGCTCATGACTGTAATCTGATTCAGCTGGCTCATGTGAACCGAAAAATCTTTCGAAGATATGAAGAGCAAGAAATCCTCCGACTATTGCAATTGAAACTACGGGTGCGCCAAGAATTTCTCCGCTACCCATTTCAAAGACCTCTGGCAGAAGATCGAATGCAACAAGCCCCAGCAGTAATCCTGCGGCTAGCCCGAGAACTAGATGAAGGCGATCTTTCGCTTTTAGGGCGAGGAGCCCACCAAGAGCGGTGGCGATAGCGGTTACGGCGGCAAGGAGAATTGGAGTCATGCGGGGAGATTAGCAGAAATGAAAATGATTTTCATTTTCAAGGGTAGGGGATTTTGAGGCGATTTCAATCTAAAATCACCCTTCTGCGCCCAGCAATAGCTGCGACCGGTGCGCACCGCCGACAGCCAGCCGGATGGAGAACACCATGGCCCAAGATCGATTAGATGTAATAGTCAGCCTCGCGAAGCGAAGAGGCTTTGTTTATCCCTCTTCTGAAATTTATGGTGGACTGCGCGCATCCTGGGATTACGGTCCACTTGGGGTTGAGTTAAAGAACAATGTAAAGCGTCAATGGTGGCGCGCTATGGTTATGGAACGCGACGATGTTGTCGGTTTAGATTCTTGCGTAATTCTTGCCAAAGAGGTTTGGGAAGCATCGGGCCACGTAGAAACATTTACCGATCCGTTGACTGAATGCACCTCATGTCACAAGCGATATCGCGCTGATCATTTAGAAGAAGCTTACGAAGCTAAGCATGGTAAGAAACCAGCGTCGTTAGATGAATTGAATTGTCCGAATTGTGGAAATAAAGGCAAGTTCACACCACCAAGGCAATTTTCTGGGCTGCTGAAGACTTTTCTTGGTCCAGTTGAAGATGAATCTGGGTTGGCTTATTTACGTCCCGAAACTGCTCAAGGAATCTTTATCAACTTTCAGAATGTTGCAACAACTGCACGAAAGAAGCCGCCATTCGGCATCGGCCAAATAGGAAAGTCTTTCCGAAATGAAATTACTCCTGGAAATTTTATTTTTAGAACTCGCGAATTTGAACAGATGGAGATGGAGTTCTTCGTAGTTCCAGGTACTGATGAGGAATGGCATCAAACTTGGATAGATACCAGGCTAAATTGGTATAAAGATTTAGGAATAAATCCGGAACGGTTACGACTATTTGAACATCCGAAAGAAAAACTTTCTCACTATTCGAAGCGGACCGTTGATATTGAATACAAATTTGAATTTACAGGTACGGAATGGGGCGAATTAGAAGGTATCGCAAATCGGACTGATTTTGATTTGAAATCACACTCTGCAAAATCGGGTAAAGATTTGACTTGGTTCGACCAAGAAAGCAATGAACGTTGGTTCCCTTACGTCATCGAACCGGCGGCAGGCGTCGACCGTTGCGCCCTTACATTCTTGATGGATGCCTATACAGAAGATGAAGCGCCCAATGCCAAAGGTGAATTAGAGAAACGGACTGTGTTGCGCCTAGATCATCGACTATCACCGATAAAGATTGCAGTTCTTCCGTTATCACGAAATGCCGATCTCTCACCAAAAGCCCGTGATTTAGCTCTAAAGTTGCGGAAAAATTGGAGTGTTGATTTTGATGACGCTGGTGCAATTGGTCGGCGCTACCGTAGACAAGATGAAATTGGAACGCCATTTTGTATCACAGTCGATTTTGATACTTTGAATGATCAAGCAGTCACAATTCGGGAACGCGATTCAATGAAACAAGAGCGAATCGGGATCGACCAGGTGGAAGCATGGCTAGCGCCACGACTTCTCGGTTGCTAGACCGAGCGCCGCTTCGACTAGATACCCGGGTTGGCGCGGTTGAATTAATTACCCCAGTTGTGTTGGCACCCATGGCTGGAATTACAAATGCGGCTTTTCGTTTACTTTGCAGGGAACAAGGGGCAGGTCTATTTGTTTCTGAGATGGTAACCGCGCGAGCCCTTATCGAGCGAAACGACGAAACGTTACGAATGATTATTCCGGCTGAAGGTGAGACCCCGCGATCGGTCCAGCTATATGCAACGCATCCAGATGATTTGGCAGCAGCTGTAAAAATGATTGGGGAGGAAGATTTAGCAGATCACATCGATTTAAATTTTGGTTGCCCCGTACCAAAAGTCACACGCAAAGGTGGCGGCGCAGCACTTCCTTATAAACGCAGGCTATTTGAATCATTGGTATCAACAGCCGTTAAGACTGCCAAACCATACGCAATTCCCGTAACGGTAAAGATGAGAGTTGGAATAGATAGCGAACATGAAACTTATCTAGATGCAGGAATGATTGCAGCGCGCGCAGGTGTTGCTTGGGTCGCGCTACATGCAAGAACTGCAGAACAGTTTTACGAGGGTAAATCTGATTGGCAAAAGATTTCAAATCTGGTCGAACACTTGAAGCCAACTGGAGTTACGGTTCTTGGAAACGGCGATATTTGGTCGGGCGACGACGGCGTGCGAATGATGGAAGAGACGGGTTGCGCTGGAGTAGTAGTTGGCAGAGGATGTTTAGGTCGACCTTGGTTATTTAGAGATTTAGTGAGAGCTTTTTCTGGCGATGGAGCAAGACCGGCGCCAACCCTTTTCCAAGTTAGAGAAGTATTGCGACGGCATGCGCAACTGTTGACTAATTACTTTGCAAGCGAGGAGCGCGCATGTCGCGATTTGAGAAAACATATGGCTTGGTACTTGAAAGGTTTTCGAGTGGAAGGTGAAATTAGACCCAAGTTAGGAATGGTTAAGAATCTCGACGAATTGGATTATTTACTCTCGCAATTAGTGGACCAGCCATATCCAATTGAAGTTGGTGATGCGCCGCGCGGTAGGCGATCACATGGCCGATCAGTTTCGTTGCCACAAGGCTGGCTTGATGATCCAGAAGAGTTGGCCAAAGTCGATGGTAGCGATTCTGGATCTGGTGGTTGATGTTTATATTTAAATTTTTCACCAAACTTATTACTTTCCTTCTAGTTTTAATTCTCGCCATACCGACTTTTGCGCTGGCACGAACCTGGTTAGATGCGAGAAATACCAATATAGAGAAAGCCGATGCCATAGTTGTGATGGGA
>JBEANJ010000071.1:0-5482 GCA_041165565.1 Actinomycetota bacterium
TAACTATTGCCAAGACCAATCATCCAAACCGCATATATAAAGAGGCCTGCAACAATGGATGGAACGCCACTCATAGCCTGGACGAAAAATCGCACGAGCGCTGCAAATCTGCCTTTAACTTCAACAATATAAAGAGAGGCTAGGAACCCAATCGGTGTGCTAATTATCGTAGCCAGCGCGACCACGTAAAGCGTTCCGACTACTGCATGCAGTAGACCTCCTTCAGTTAGAGGTGAATCCGCAGAAGCTAGAGACATATCGCGAGTAAAAATTCCCCACGAAAGTCCGCCAATACCTTTTCGTACGATTTCAAAGAGTAAAGAAGCGAGTGGAATAATCACAAAGGCTGCGGCAACATATACAAAAACCGTACTAACGCTATTTAGCGCAGCTTTACGATCGCGACGCAACCCACTTATGGATGCTGAGGTAATGATTGCCATCGCAATTAGCGTTATGGAAAATCCCAGTCTTCCTTTAAGTGGTGTAATGGCGACAATCGCCAGCGTCGAAAAGGCAGTGAAGAAAGCGCCAAAAATCTCAGGCGCTAAATTTTTGAGTTTAGGCCGCCATGGTTTAGCGGGCTTTACCAGAGTACTCATTAGCCCTTCCTAGCGGTTCTATTGATAATGATATTTGCAATGAAATTGACGATTAGCGTTACGACGAATAGGACAAAGCCGGCTGCCATCAACGCTTGTAATTCGACAGCATCTGCTTCTCCGAATTTATTGACAATCATCGATGCAACCGAACCGCCGGCACTTAACAATATTTCAATTCGGATGTCATAGACCAAGTTCAAAACGGTGTATACAGCAACCGTTTCTCCTAGAGCTCTTCCAAGTCCAAGCATGGCTCCGCCAATTACTCCACCGATGCCATAAGGAAAAACAACCGCTTTGATCATTGTCCATTTAGTTGCGCCTAATGCGTAGGCCGCTTGAATTCGATCCGGCGGAGTTTGTGCAAAGACTTCGCGTGATATGGACGCAACGATTGGAATAATCATGATTGCTAAAACTAAACCAGCGATGAATGGTGAGCGTGAGTATGCAGGAGCCGGCATATCAAAAATTGGTATAAAGCCTAAATACTTGTGAATTAACTTCGCCCAATATTCAGCATGCGGCATGAGAATGAAATATCCCCAAAGTCCAAATCGGGTGCGTAGTAAGAGAGAAAGAGCGCGGCGCCGACAGCAACAGGGACTCCAAAAATTATTGCAAGAATTCCAATTACGAGCGTTCCGTAAAGCATTGCGCCGATTCCATACTGGGCAACAATTCCCTCTTCAGGAATTGCATCCATCCAATCAAAACCTGTGAGAAAGCGAAGTCCCTCGTTGCTAGAGTCGATAATCCACCGGTTGTCACAATCCCTCGAAATACGCGGTCTGAGAATCTTGGTACTGTCGTAATTTCGCGCGGCTGTGGAAGTGTTTTTGGCTTCTCCAGGGTTTCGCTCACGGCGTCATCATTGGCGTACGCGGCGGAAAAAGGGGGTATTCAAGGTTAAGAGAAGGTGAACGAAGGGTGAAGATTGAGGCCTCAATAGACTTATCTATATGGGCAGCGACTTACCATTCCTGGTCTGGGTCGATTGCGAGATGACCGGCCTTGATACCGAGCGAGATGCGCTAGTTGAGATAGCGGTTTTGATTACAGATGCCCAACTAAATGTGATTGGTGAAGGTGTCGACAAAGTCATCCGCTGTGATCAAGCCAAACTGGAAAATATGAATGATGTAGTTCGCAACATGCATCAAGAATCTGGATTACTCTCGGAAATTCCAAATGGTTGTACATTAGAAGAAGCTGATCAAGCGATTTACGATTATCTCTCAAGGTATGAAGTTGCGCCTGGAAAATCGCCGTTAGCAGGAAACTCGGTTTACATGGATCGAATGTTCATCGCTCGCGACCTTCCTAAACTCAACTCCTTTCTCCACTATCGCACCATAGATGTATCAACAATCAAGGAGCTGGCTCGCCGCTGGTATCCGAAAACTTATTTTGCAGCGCCAGCAAAAGAGGGAAATCATCGCGCACTTGGCGATATTCGAGATTCAATTGATGAATTGGATTATTACCGTTCTACAATCTTTCAGAAATCACAATGAAGCCACTAAAGATTGATCGCTTTAAACGGGAATCTCATTTTCCAGCAATTGAAAAGCGATACGGCGAGCCGATGAGTTACTGGTTCTCACAGATGAAGAAGGTTAAGGATAAGAAATACCCAGAACAAATTGCATTTCTAAAAGAGAATCATGGATTTAGCCAAGCACATGCAAATGCTCTCGTTATGTTTACGAGGGGCTCCAAGTCTTCCCGGCGATTTGAAACTCCTAAGGAACTTTTTGACTCTATTGACAAATCTCAAGCGAAAAAAGCAAGAGAAATATTTGCTGCAATCAAGAGTAGCCATCCAAAGTTGAAGCTTGTCGTGGCCTGGAATCAACCTATGTTGAAAGTAGGCGATGAGTATGTATTTGGGCTGAGTTTCGCTAAGAATCACATTCTGATAGCTCCCTGGAACTCAAAAGTAATCTCAAAATTAAAGAGTCAATTGAAAGATTATGAGGTAAATAAGAAAACTATACGTATACCAAATGATTGGAAAGTCGATAAAAAACTCTTAAAAGATATGGTCTCTGAAACTATAAAAAATTTAAAAAGTTAGATTTCACCACGTCGACGCTTTGCGAGGCGCCAGTGAAAAAGATATAACGGCGCCGCAACTAGAAATGTGGCAGCTGAGGTGACAATCGATTTGAATGCTTGTCTTCGGTTCTGTTCGATGTAACCCTCTTTAATTTGCTCGGAAGTCAATCCGCTTGTGTTCTGGTTGGCTGGTGCATAAGGATCGAAGTATCCTGGATCTGGCCAAGCCGCATCTATGGCGCCGCGAACTACTGCCACTAGTGAGAATAGGCATATCAAAATTGCAATTAGTGAGACTGCGTAAATGTATAGCGAGTACCAGTCAATTCCATCATGTCTTAAAGGCGGAGTTACCGACTTAGCTGGTGTCTTTCGCTTACTTGCCACCGACCAAGCATCTCACTTTCTCAATTAGAATTGGAATATGAGCCTGCCGAAAATAATCCTTTATTACGGTTTCGCACCAGTTGCCGACCCAGAAGCATTGAAGCTCTGGCAGATTACGCTCTGTGAAACGCTGAACCTTAAGGGTCGAATTCTGATCTCGAAGCATGGAATAAACGGCACGCTCGGCGGCGACATGGATGATTTAAAGAAGTATGTGCGCCAAACGAAACAGTATCCAGGGTTTAAAAAAATAGACTTTAAGTGGTCTGAAGGCTCAGGTACGGATTTCCCAAGATTAAGTGTCAAAGTACGTGAAGAATTAGTGGCATTCGGTGTCGCTGATGAAATTACCGTTAATGAAAAGGGTGTGGTTGGAGGCGGAAAGCATTTATCCCCAGAAGAAGTTCATCAGTTAGTTGAAACAAGAGGTGATGATGTTGTTTTCTTTGATGGACGAAATGCTTATGAAGCTAAGGTTGGGCGCTTTAAAAACGCGGTTGTACCCAATGTTAAGACAACGCATGATTTTGTCTCTGAAATTGAGAGTGGAAAGTACGATTCCCTCAAAGAAAAACCAATAGTAACTTACTGTACGGGTGGCATCAGATGCGAAATCCTCTCAACCGTGATGAAAAATCGTGGCTTCAAAGAGGTCTATCAGATTGCTGGAGGAATCGTTCGATATGGCGAGGCTTATGGAGATTCCGGATATTGGGAAGGCTCTCTCTATACCTTCGATGGTCGCATGACTGTTGATTTCACCGAAAGAGCAAACATGATTGGGGAATGTGATCTTTGTGGCAGTCCTACTAAGAAGTTTCAGAATTGCGCCGAACCATCTTGTCATCACCTCTATCTTCTCTGTGAGAAATGCGTTGATCGCGCTAACGAAATTGAATGTAACCACGTAAATGCCTCGTAGAAAATTAGCTGATTTTGACAATAAATATTCTCGAGGAGTAATCGGAATAGCTGCCGGATCCATGAAATTTCCTGGTGCCGCAGTTTTGGCTGTAGGCGGTGCGCGAAGAGGTAATGCTGGCTACGTTAAATTTTTATCAAAAGATTCCAAGTTAATTGACTTAGTGATTGACAAGTTTCCTGACGTAGTTCCCATTCAGACTCTAGATAATGAAAGAGTTGATGTATTAGTCGTAGGACCAGGCGCCAGTCGCTGGTCTGTTATTCCCGTCGATCTTCCTTTAGTCCTAGATGGCGAGATGATTGCTTTTGCCACAACTTCTCAATTTAGGAAACGGAAGGCTTACTCCGTTGTAACGCCACACGATGGTGAATTAAGATATTTTGGCAAAGATTTTTCAAATCGAATAAATGAAATCGGTCGAGAAGGCGCCGCTCGAGAAATTGCAAATAAATTCGATGTGATTGTGGTTCTAAAAGGTCATCAAACTGTAATTGCTAAACCTGGTCATGTTTCAAAAGTTGATCGGTTAGGTGGACCAGAACTGGCAACTGCCGGAACTGGAGATGTCTTGGCGGGACTTATTGGTTCTTTTCTGGTCGCAAACGATGGCGACCCCTTTGAACTGGTTTGTGATGCAGTTGACATGCATTCTCGGGCTGGCAAGGAAGCTAGTAAACGTTACACATCGGTTACCGCCGTTGAAGTCTTGGAGCAATTAGCGCAAGTTTGAGAGCGGCAAAAGTAAGTGATTAGATTGCGGCATGACAGATTCTGCTCGAGGTAAAGAGGTCTTTGATCTCGATCGTAAATACGTCTTTCACTCTTGGTCGGCGCAATCCCAAATCTCTCCCCTTCCTGTGGCTGGTGGAAAAGGATCTTATTTTTGGGATTTTGATGGCAAGCGCTATTTAGATTTCTCTTGCCAATTAGTCTTTACAAATATCGGTTTCCAACATCCGAAAGTAATTGATGCCATCAAAAAACAAGCCGATACCTTGGCAACAATTGCACCTCAAGTCGCAAATGATGTAAGAAGCGAAGCGGCCCAAAGAATTGTTGGACTAGCAGGCTCGAAGTTCTCCAAAGTTTTCTTTACAAATGGCGGCGCCGACGGCATCGAAAATGCAATTCGAATGGCCAGACTCCATACCAATCGCCATAAAATTCTCTCGTTTTATCGCTCCTATCATGGCAATACCTCTTCCGCGATTTCAGCAACTGGTGATCCACGACGCTGGCCAAATGAATTCGCCTTCGGCCATGTTCACTTTTTTGGGCCATATAAATATCGCAGCGCTTTCTGGGCTAAGAATGAGGAAGAAGAATGTCAACGCGCCCTCGAACATCTTGAGAATGTAATAATTTTCGAGGGGCCAAAAACTATCGCCGCAATTTTGATTGAGTCAGTAGTTGGAACTGCCGGAGTCTTGATGCCTCCGAAAGGTTATCTGGAGGGAGTGCGTGCCCTCTGCGACAAATATGGAATTCTCTGGATTGCAGATGA
>JBEANJ010000072.1:0-4216 GCA_041165565.1 Actinomycetota bacterium
GTCTCGCGCTTTAAGAATCAAAGTTTCATCGCGAATTACTCTCAATAGTCGAAGGTGAGATGTTGCCCCAGATTGGGCGCTGCCAAGAACATCACCTTCGCGTCGCTGTTCCAGATCTAATCGACTCAGCTCGAAGCCATCTGTTGTTGCCGCTACTGCCTTAAGACGTAATGCAGCATCGCTTTCTGGAGCGGCGCTCGTTACCAAAATGCAGAGCCCCGGGGTTTGGCCGCGGCCAACTCGACCACGCAACTGATGTAATTGGGAAACACCAAATCTTTCTGCATCCAAAATCACCATCATCGAGGCATTTGGAACATCCACGCCAACTTCGATGACTGTTGTTGATACCAGGACATCAACTTCGCGAGCCTGAAAAGCGCTCATGGTGGACTCCTTTTCATCTGGGTGAAGTCGACCGTGAAGCATTGCAATTCGTAAACCTTTTAATTGTTGATCACGTAATTTGGGAAAAAGTTCCAAAACTGAATTTGCTGGTTGCGAAAATTGTAGCTCTGGATCGCCCGATAGGCGCTTCATTTTCTTCATCTCTTCGCTACTTAAACCAAAGTTAGTAAAATCTGAATCATCGGTCGGTGATATTTTAGGAGCAACAACATAAACTTGATGGCCGTTAGAAACCTCCTCCCGGACTCTCTGCCAAGTTCTCTCCATCAGTTTAGGTTCACTCAATGAATTTACGACATGAGTTTGGATTGGTGTCCTTCCTAAAGGCAGTTCATCCAAAGTAGAAACATCGAGATCACCAAAGACCGTCATAGCTACTGTCCTGGGGATTGGCGTAGCTGTCATCACTAGAATATGCGGTGGATACTTTGATTTATTTCTAAGTACATCTCGCTGTTCGACACCGAATCTATGTTGCTCATCAATCACGACGAGATCTAGATTTTTGAACTTTAAATCTTCGCTTAGAAGTGAGTGTGTTCCGATGAGAATATCTATTTCGCCGCTCTTTACAAGACTTAATATCGCTTTTCTCTCGCTGCTAGTTGTTGATCCTGTGAGTAACTCAATTCGAACGCCTTCCAGAGATCCATCCAATTCACCTCTCTTCGCTAGTGGACCCAATTGCCGAGTAAAAGTTTTGAAATGCTGTTGGGCCAATACCTCAGTTGGAGCCAAAAGAGCAGATTGACCGCCCTTAATCGCCAACATCGCTCTTAAAGCGATAATAGTTTTGCCAGAACCGACATCACCTTGCAGCAATCGGTACATAGGTGAGTCGCCCTCCAGATCAGTGCAAATCTCACTCCAGACTCTTAATTGTGCGGCAGTTAATTTGAAGTTTAAGGAACTATCAAAACGCGTCAAGAGTTCGGTATCTAGCTTATTTGGCTCCTTTGTTTGACTTTTCCTAATCTCTTTCTTGCGCAGCAAGAGAAAGAGTTGCATAGCTAATGCTTCATCAAATGTCAGACGATATATGGCTTTTTCGGCAGCAAGTAAGTCCGTTGGCTGATGCACCTCTCTGAGTGATTGAGAGAGATTAGGTAAGTTAAGTTGCTGCTGCAGTTTTATTGGTATTGGATCTTCTAAATTGCCAATATTAGCTATTGCCAACGAAACACATTGTGCGATCTTCCATGAGGGAAGTTTGCGAGTAGCTTTATAGACTGGCAGATACTTACCTGCAAATTCGCTGATTGCTGATTCTGCGTCTTCACCTTCCGGAATCAAGAGATAGTCAGGATGTGCTAACTGTCGTTGATTCTTGAATTGGCTAACTTTGCCCGCAAATAACCCTTCGCGGCCTTCGCGTAACTCTTTGATGCGCCAGGCTTGATTAAAGAAAGTCAAAAGCAGTTTTTCTGAACCATCAGAAACAACTACTTCAAGAATCCCGCCTTTGCGACCCGGTATCTTCTTTACTTTACAACTAACGATGCGAGCCAAAATCGTGACTTCATCTCCATCTTTTAATTGATGGAAATCAGTCAACTGACCTCTAACCACATAGCGCCGCGGATAATGACGAAGAATGTCTTCAACAGTTGATAGGCCCAATTCTTCAAATAGAACCTTCGCGGTTCGATCGCCCACAATCAGGCTGGTTTTTGAACTTAGGTCAACCATGCTTCATTCTCCAATAGCACCACCCTAAAGTCCGGAAAGCCCCTAATTTTCCGCACTGATTGGCGTCGATTAGCGATCTCCGGCTAATCTTGCGCTCTCAAAACCGTACTTAAGGAGTTAAGCCATGGCATCAGTCTGCGACGTTTGTGGAAAAGGACCGAGCTTTGGCAACAACGTCTCCCACTCGAAGCGACGCACCAGACGCCGCTGGAATCCAAATATTCAACGGGTCAAGACACTCATTAATGGTTACACCAAGCGTAAGAATGTCTGTACCTCTTGCTTAAAGGCTGGAAAAGTAACTCGTTAACTCCATCTGTGCTCATAGCCAGATATTGAGATCTCTTTATTATCGAGGTAAATACCCGCTCCGGCTTCCACTCTGCCTATCTCAATAAAACCTTCGATCTTTTCGCTACCGGTTCCAAGAAGTTTGTGATCTTCTCCTCCATGGAGCACCCATTCCATATAGTTTTCTGGGTCAACAGATTGCAACATGCTCGTCTTTAAAATTTCCTTGAAAAAAGTTATTTTTACCTTACTTGCTTGAGCGATTCTAGATGCGTCCAGCAATAAGCCATCGCTGGTATCAATAGCAGAGTTTAAATTCCCCGACGCTTCTCGGTATTTCTGATAATTGATCTTAGGAGCAAGATGTTGAATTACGAGCTCTTTTGCTATCTCACTTGAATTTTCAGAGCCGCTTTTTAGCAAAGCTAAACCAGCCGCCGAAGCACCGGGCAACTCTGAAATCAGCACGCGATCTCCGATTTTTGCGCCATCTCGTCTTATCGGAGAAGAAACCTCACCAATTGCGGTTATGGAAATTGTTAATTCACTACCGCTAGACAAATCTCCGCCGATTACTGTTGCGCCCACTAAATCTGCTTCATGCGCGATTCCTGCGGCGATTTCTAAAGCTCCACTTTGATGGCGATTCGGAAGCACGAGCGCAACCAATAAATATTTAGGTTCTCCACCCATGGCAAAAATATCCGCAAGATTTGCGGCCGTTACTTTCCGGCCAATCTGGAAATAACTGCTCCAATCGCACTTAAAATGAACCTCCTCAACCGCAACATCTGTTACTACAACTTGCTTGCCTTGAGGATTGAAAACGGCCCCATCATCGCCGATTCCTAAATCCAGATTTGGATTGGATCTTGCAAAAAGTTTTTTAATCTCTTCGAGCAGCTCAGATTCGAGCATAACTATCTAACGACGTTTTTAGAACGCTTTAGCGCGCTCTTGATTAACTGACTAATTAATTCCGAATAACTTTTACCAGAGGCTTGCCAGAGCATTGGGAAAACTGAACGCGGCGTAAAGCCAGGCATAGTATTCAGTTCGTTAATTACAACCTTGCCTTCTTCAGTTAAGAAAAAATCTACTCTTGCTAGACCTTCACATCCCAGAGCAGAAAAAGCCGCTATCGCAGCCGATTGAATTCTCTCTGTGAGGGTAGAAGGTAAATCAGCGGGAATCTCAAAAGTGGTTGATCCATCTAAATACTTAGCTTCAAAATCGTAAAACTCATGTGGTGGATTCACTTTAATCTCACCAAGAACTGATGCCTGAGCCTTGCCATCTATCTCGAGAACTGCACACTCGATTTCTCGCCCAAATATGGCGGCTTCAGCCATCGCTTTTGGATCAAATTTATGAGCTGAATCAATGGCAGCTTCGATTTGCGATACATCTTTTACTTTGTGAGTGCCACGACTAGATCCACTTCTAGCCGGCTTTATGAATAATGGGAAACCTAGCGCAGAAGCCTTCGCTACTTCTAGAGACTTATTGGAGCTCCAATCTTTCTCATTAATGGTTATTCCATCAGCAACATTTAGTCCAAAATCTGCGTAGATTGGCTTAGCGAAAGTCTTGTCCATCGCAACGGATGAAGCTAGAACTCCTGAACCAACATATGGAATACCTAACATCTCAAGAAATCCTTGAATTGTTCCATCTTCGCCATATGCGCCATGTAGAAGCGGAAATGCCACATTAATTTCTAGATTTTGTTTTCCTTCAGATAAGAATCCATCACTTCCAAAACTCAAGTTACTAGATCTATCTGGAACAGATGGGAGTCCAGATTCGCCCGCTACAAACTCGGAAG
>JBEANJ010000073.1:0-6190 GCA_041165565.1 Actinomycetota bacterium
CTCAAGCATAAAGAGAGTGAACTTCTCGAGGTCTGATCGAGAGCGCCAATATGAGCGATCTGCACTCAATAAATGAGGCGATTAATAGACGCGCGGGAAGAAGTCTCATCTCCTCAATATTGGTCGGAATTGGCTTACTTGCGATTATCTTCTCGACAATGGCATATATCCCATTTTTATTTGCCATTTTTGTTTTGATAGCCGTATTGCTTGCCTTGCGTGAGATCTCAATTGCCTTTAAAGAGCGCTCAATCAATATCTCGTTTCCGCAACATGCGTTGCTGACCATAGGCGTTATTGGAAGTACTTGGTTTGCGGGGCTACCAGGTCTCTCCGTATCCATAGTCTTATCTGTAATTGCGGTTCTATTTTTAGCGCTGTTAAAAGGAACTTCTGGATTTATTGCAAACGCGACTGGAGCAATTTTTGCCCTCATTTATCCCGGTTTCTTGGCGGGCTTTATATTTCTCTTGGCAAGATCCGGCGATGGTTTTGAATTTATTGCAACTCTAGTGATTTTAGTTGGATGTAATGACACTTTCGCATACTTGACTGGAGTCCTTATTGGAAAACATCCACTTGCTCCAAAGATTTCGCCTAAGAAGAGCTGGGAAGGATTTGTCGGCGGGCTTATTTTTGCCGCTATTGGAACAGCGCTTGCATTTCATTACCTACTAGATAAGGACCCAATCATTGGAGCAATTGCAGCAATCTGCGGTGTAGTTGCTGCCACGATTGGTGATCTCGTCGAAAGCGCCATAAAGCGCGATCTTGCACTTAAGGATATGGGGAAATTACTACCTGGGCATGGTGGGATGTTAGATAGGTTGGACTCAGTTCTCTTCGTAGCTCCGATTTTGTGGTGCATTATTGAATTACTAAAGCGTTTCGGATGAGCAGAGCAAAGCCGCCCCAACACTTCGCAGATCTTTCTAGAGAGGATCGAAGAGGTTGGATCCAAGAGCTAGGTCTACCGGCTTTTCGGGCAAATCAAATCTCTACTCACTATTTCCAACATCACAATGATGATCCAGATACCTGGAGCGATTTCCCAGCCAATGCCCGAGCTCTAGTCAAAGAGAAAGTCTTACCTAAGTTATTAACTCCTGTGCGATCTATATCTTGTGATGGCGGCAAAACGCGTAAAGATCTCTGGCGATTGCATGATGGAGTTTTAGTTGAATCAGTTCTAATGCGGTACACGGATAGAGCAACCGTTTGTATCTCATCTCAAGCAGGTTGTGGCATGAACTGTCCATTTTGCGCAACCGGCCAAGCAGGATTGACGAGAAACCTCACAGCAGGAGAGATAACTGCGCAGGTGGTAGCTGCAGCCCGTGCATGCGAATCCGGAGAGATTGCTGGCGGCCCAATTAGATTATCTAATGTTGTTTTTATGGGGATGGGAGAACCGCTCGCTAACTACAACGCAGTTCTACAAAGCATACGAAATATCACCACGGCAATCCCTGACGGACTAGGTATCGGCGCCCGTTCAGTGACTTTATCTACCGTGGGAATAGTAAGTGGAATTGAAAAGTTAATTGAAGAATCTATCCCCGTGACTTTGGCGGTCTCGCTACACACTCCGGATGATGAACTCAGAGATACTTTGGTGCCGATAAATGAGAGATGGAAAGTCAGCGAAGTTCTGGCAGCCGCAGATAAATATTCAGATAAAACGGGGCGTCGCTATTCGATTGAATATGCCTTGATTCGAGATGTAAACGATCAAGCTTGGCGTGCGGATTTATTGGGTCGGCTATTGAAGAATCGCAATGCTCATGTGAATTTGATTCCTCTAAATCCGACTCCCGGTTCCAAATGGACTGCCTCTCGGAAGGAGGATGAGCGAGCCTTCGTTCGAACCTTAGAGAATTATGGAGTTCCGGTAACAGTTCGTGATACTCGAGGTCGAGAGATAGATGGAGCCTGCGGGCAACTTGCTGCTTCAGAGACCTTGATACCAAGCCGTGTCGATAACTAAACTCCCGACAACCTTTCAAAGAAATTGGAGAATGGCGTGAAGACACTTCAAAATTTCATTAATGGAAAAAGCGTTCCTTCAACATCAGATAAGACCCAGGATCTGATAAATCCCGCTACGGGCCAGGTCTTTGCGAAAGCGCCAATCTCTAACGCTAAAGATATTGACAATGCTATGAACGCTGCCGCCAAAGCCTTTGAGACTTGGCGTGATTCAACGCCTGGTGAGCGCCAAAAAGCGATAAATAAAATCGCAGATGCTATTGAAGCAAGATCTGAAGAGTTAATAAAGATTGAATCAGAGAATACGGGCAAGCCAATAGCGGTCACTAGACAAGAAGAGATTGGCCCGATGCTTGACCAGATTAGATTCTTTGCCGGTGCAGCTCGACATTTAGAGGGTAGATCAGCCGCCGAGTATTTCAAGGGCCACACCTCATTTATTCGTCGCGAGCCAATTGGTGTCTGCGCCCAAGTAACGCCTTGGAACTATCCGATGATGATGGCAGTTTGGAAGTGGGCTCCAGCTATTGCTGCTGGAAATACCGTTGTACTTAAACCGAGCGATACCACCCCAGTCTCAACGCTTTGGATGGCTGAGTTGATGCAAGAATTTTTACCTGAAGGCGTTATAAATGTTGTGACAGGGGATAGAGAGAGTGGTCGACTGCTAGTGGATCATGAAATTCCGCAATTTGTTTCGATTACTGGCTCGGTCCGCGCCGGCATGGAAGTGGCGAAAGAAGCTTCTAAGGATTTAAAGAAGGTCCATCTTGAATTGGGTGGAAAAGCCCCCGTCGTAATATTTGATGATGCCAATCTTGAAGCTGCTTGTGAATGGATTGCTGTTGCCGGCTATTTCAATGCGGGACAGGACTGCACTGCCGCAACACGAGTCATTGTTGAGGCCAGCGCATATGAAGATGTCGTGACGCTTCTAACCGAACAGGCCAAAAACAACATAAAGGTAGGCATGCCCGATGAAGATGTATTGGTCGGTCCAGTTAATAATGCGAACCAGTTAGCGCGAGTTCAAGGATTCTTAGAGCGGACCCCTTCGCACGCTCGCGTAACCGCTGGTGGCAAGAAAGTTGATCGCCCTGGTTATTTCTGGTCTCCAACAGTAGTTGCAGACTTAAGACAAGATGATGAGATGATCCAAAATGAAATCTTTGCACCAGTAATCACTATCCAGAAATTCAGCGATGAGGCCGAAGCGGTACGAAATGCGAATGGTGTTAAGTATGGACTCGCCTCGAGTGTGTGGACCAAGGACCATGGTCGGGCGATGCGTATGGCGAAGGCCTTTGATTTTGGATGTGTGTGGATCAACACCCATATCCCAATGGTTGCCGAGATGCCCCACGGAGGCTTCAAGCACTCTGGATACGGCAAAGACTTATCTGGTTACGGTTTCGAGGAGTACACGCGCATCAAGCACGTGATGACAAACCTAAACGCGTAGTAGATTTCCAACCTAATAACGAGACCACGAGAGGGAGAAAATGAAAAGAGAAGATCTAGCGCCAGAAACAAAAGCTTTGATCCGTGCCCAGATGACCCGTCGCTCACTCCTCGTCGGCGCCGGCGCAGTTGTTGGCGCTGGAACATTGGCCGCTTGCGGTACCGGTGGTTCCACCTCAACTGAAGGCGTAGTTGATGTCAGCGATACTGAGAAGATTGTGCGATGGGCGAATTGGCCTCTTTATCTAGATTTCAATGAAGATTCAAAGGAATATCCAACTCTCAAGGCTTTTGAAGCAGCAACCGGAATAACCGCGACCTACACCGAAGATATTGATGACAACAATACTTTCTATGGCAAAGTACAGGGCCAGCTATCGATTGGTTCAGATATTGGTTATGACGTAGTTACGCCTACCGACTGGATGGCAAGTCGCTGGATTGAACAAGGCTATGCTCAAAAATTAAATGCTGAGAATATTCCTAATAAATCAAATATTCGCCAAGTTTTGCAAGATGTACCTTTTGATTCAGGCAGAAATTATTCTCTAACCTGGCAATCAGGTTTCGCTGGATTTGGGTGGAACGTTGAAAAGATTCCCGCTGGGGTTAGAACTATTGAAGACCTCTTCAAGCCAGCCAATAAGGGAAGAATCGTTGTTTTATCTGAACTTCGAGACACTATGGGCATACTCTTACTCTGAAGATTTAGTAAACGGCGATGCAGTTGCTGTAATCGGCTGGTCTGGCGACCTATTCATCTTGAAATCCGAAAATGATGGCAAGTTTGACTTTGCAATCCCTGAATCCGGTGGAACCTTGTGGTCTGACAATATGTTGATTCCTTCAACTTCAACTCACAAGAAGAACGCTGAGTTGCTGATGAATCATTATTACGATCCAGCTGTTGCTGCTGAAGTCGCGGCTTATGTAAATTACATTTGCCCGGTCGAAGCTGCACAACCAGAACTTGAGAAAATCGATCCAGAACTTGCAGCTAGTCCGTTTATTTTCCCGGATGCGGCTACGCTAGAAAAAGTAAAGGTCTTCCGTCCGCTTACGGCAGATGAGCAGACCAATTTCCAGACCGCATTTGACGAAGCCATCGGAAATTAATTCCAGATGGCGGGACAAAAGGTCGCTCAAGATACTGGTGATCTGGTCTTAAATCGCGTCTCCAAGTTCTACGGAGATTTTCGTGCTGTTGATGATTTATCTTTAACGATACCGGATGGTTCATTCTTTGCTCTTCTTGGACCATCTGGTTGCGGTAAAACAACAACTCTGAGAATGATTGCGGGACTTGAAGAACCAACTTCGGGAACAATAAATATCGGAAATACTGATATCACTACCCAAAAACCTTATCGACGAAATGTAAATACAGTTTTCCAAAATTACGCCTTATTTCCTCACCTTACAATCTTTGAAAATGTCGCTTTCGGTTTGCGACGTAGAGGAATCAAAGATGTGAAAAGCGAGGTGGATAAAGCTTTAGCTTTAGTTGAGCTGGGACATCTAGCTGAAAGAAAACCGTCTCAACTGTCAGGTGGCCAGCAACAGCGAATCGCAGTCGCCCGCGCGATAGTCAATAAACCAGAAGTTTTACTGTTGGACGAGCCGCTCGGTGCTCTAGATTTGAAGCTGCGACGTCAGATGCAGATTGAATTGAAACGAATCCAGATTGAAGTAGGCATAACTTTTATTCATGTCACCCATGATCAAGAGGAAGCCATGACGATGGCGGACACTATCGCTGTTATGAATCAAGGGAAGATTGAGCAACTTGGTTCAGCAACTGAGCTATATGAATCTCCAAAAACAGCTTTCGTTGCAAACTTTCTCGGACAATGTAATTTGATTAAAGCTAAGGTTCAGAGCCGAGTAGGCGGTAAGGCTGTAGTCAGCGCCAAAGGACTCAACTTTGAAATTCCGTTGACTAGAGTCTCGACCGATTCTGATTCGATTTTGATGGGAATTAGACCGGAAAAGTTGCGACTAGACGATAACGGTATTAACTCCATCAAAGATTGCGTTGTCACGGATCGTTCTTTCGTCGGTACATCTACCCAGTACTTGGTCAGAACTCCTTGGGATCTTGAACTCGTTGTTTTCGAACAGAACGATGAGGGGCTGCACGACTTGAGAGTCGGCGACAAAGTTTCTCTAGAGTGGGATCCGGAACATACCTTTGGACTTGATGGCTCTCAAGATGTTAACGCCGGCGCTGATTTAGATGATGATGAGTGATGGCATTTCTCCATACAGCTACTAGTTCGGCAACCGGTCCTCGAAGCGGTTTGCGGTCTCGCTCCTGGACGCCCTATCTATTGCTGGCTCCAGGCCTAATTTGGCTGATTACTTTCTTCATTTTTCCAATTTTTTCACTTGCTAGCACTTCAACAATGGTGCGACCCGATGGTGCTCAAATCGGAACCTATGTTCAAGAATTTCGTTTAGCAAATTACATAGATGCTTTTCAAGCCAATCAAGAACAATATATTCGTTCTTTTGTTTATGCAGGTATTGCAACAATTTTGGCGCTAGCAATCGCGTATCCGCTCGCTTACATGATTGCTTTCAAATCCGGTAAGTATCGAAATATTCTTCTGGTTCTGGTCGTAGCACCATTCTTTACATCCTTTCTATTAAGAACAGTAGCGTGGACTCAGATTCTTGGTGATGAAGGTCCAATAGTTCAAACCTTGAAGTTATTACCTTTTGTCGGAGACTCGATGAG
>JBEANJ010000074.1:0-7325 GCA_041165565.1 Actinomycetota bacterium
CGGATCAAACCAAGCGCTGGTTGTAGCCGATCTGCCATTTGGCTCATATGAAATAAATAGTGAACAGGCGCTTGCAACCGGTATTCGATTCTTGAAAGAAGGTAAAGCGCAGGCCGTCAAACTTGAAGGCGGCGTTCGAGTGATTGAACAAGTGAAAGCTCTCGTTAAATACGGAATACCGGTGATGGGACATCTTGGAATGACGCCACAATCGGTCAACGCTCTAGGTGGTTTTAAAGTTCAAGGCCGTGGGGAAAGCGGCCAATTGTTAATCGATGATGCAATGGCGCTCGAAGCTGCTGGATGTTTTGCGATTGTCTTAGAGCTGATTCCTGCGGAATTGGCGGCCCAGATCACGGCAACCCTCTCCATCCCGACGGTCGGAATTGGAGCCGGAGTCGATTGCGATGCTCAAGTTCTAGTATGGACAGATTTGATGGGTATGACACCGAGCCGTCCCAAATTTGCCCGGGCTTATCGAAACTTGCGAAACGAGATGATTAACGCTGCGCGAGAGTGGAGTGATGATGTCGCCGCTGGCAAGTTCCCAAGCGAGGGCGAGACTTTTCACTGACTAGACTTTTCGAGCTATGGCTCGATTGGCGATGGATTTATCCCCGTTAAAGAAGTATCGCGACTTCCGATTGATTTTTACAGCCGGACTTTTCTCTTACTTCGGCTCAATGATTACCTTCGTTGCCCTACCTTTCCAAGTCAAAGAACTAACCAACTCGTTCTGGGCGGTCGGCTTGATCGGGATAGTCGAGATTATTCCGTTGACGATATTTGGACTTTACGGCGGAGTGCTCGCTGACCATGTTGATCGAAAGAAAATGATTTGGCTTACTGAATTTGGAACTCTAATTGCCACTCTAATTCTCTTCTTTAATGCGCGCCGCGAAAATCCCAGCGTTATCTTGATCTTTGTAATAGCAGCGATTTTCGCCGCCTTGAGCGGTTTAAAGCGGCCAAGTCAGGAAGCGATTCTTCCCAGATTGGTTAACCATGATGATCTGCCTAGCGCTAGTGCACTGATGAGTTTGCGTTGGCAATTCGGAGGGATTGTTGGGCCCTCGGTGGGCGGATTATTGGTTGCCAGTTACGGTGCTAGCGCCGGCTATCTGGTTGATTGCCTGACTTTCGCAATCTCACTCTCTTTATTGGCGCAAATTAAAAGCGTCCCGCCATTAATTGCACGCACCGCTCCGTCAATACAGAGCCTTGTTGAGGGGCTCCGGTACGCATTTAGCCGCAAGGATTTATTGGGCACCTATTTTGTTGATTTAGCCGCAATGTTTCTTGCAATGCCTATGGCGCTTTTCCCATTTTGGGCTGATGAAATTGGAGTTCCTTGGGCGCTCGGACTTTTCTATTCTTCAATTACGGCCGGCGCGGTAATTGTTACGGTATTTAGTGGCTGGATGCGTCACTATCCAAAACATGGAAGAGCGGTCGTTTTTGGAGCCCTCGGTTGGGGGGTCGCAATTGCAGTTGCCGGGACTTCAAATTCACTCTTGGTTGTAATTACTTGCCTAGTAATTGCCGGTGCCTTCGATCAGGTAAGCGCGCTCTTTCGAGGTTTTATTTGGAATCAATCAATACCTGATGAGCTTCGGGGCCGACTAGCTGGAATTGAGATGCTCTCTTATCTTTTGGGACCACTTGGCGGTCAAGCAAGGGCCGGCGGGATGGCCGCACTAACATCACTTCGAATTTCAGTTGTTGGCGGAGGCTTAATGTGTATCGGTTTTGTAATTGCGATCGCCTCTGTAATGCCAGCCTTTCGGAACTATGACGTTAATAAGAACGAATTCGCCGTCCGAGAGGCAAAAATTCGTAAAAATCGTGAAAAATAGCAAAATATTTTTCCCACCTACTCAAACTTACCAATCGGTAACTTAATCCTCATGATTTCTCAATTTCGCAAAATCTCTTTATTTATGCGTAAAAAATAAGGTTTTTGGGGGTATCAATTAACAAAAATCAGATGATTTATTAAAAGTAAATCGCGACACGCAGGCCCGGAAATAACTTCAAAATAGTGGAAAGTTGGTCAAATAACTGACACGATTTCCCTTGAAGCGGTTCGGTGACGGATCCGGACCATTCTGAAAGGAAACTACGTGGCAAAACGTCGTAAGAAGGCAGCAGCTAAGGCTGCTCCAAAGCGTCGTCGCCGTAAGAAGGCAGCAGCTAAGGCTGCTCCAAAGCGTCGTCGTCGTAAGAAGGCTGCTAAGTCAGCTCCAAAGCGTCGTCGTCGTAAGAAGGCAGCTAAGGCTGCTCCAAAGCGTCGTCGTCGTAAGAAGGCTGCTAAGTAATTTAGCACCAGAATTACAGAGAAAGCCCGGCTGCATATGCGCCGGGCTTTTTTTATTGCTTACTTTCGTTTATAAATTGAGTTCGCAGTTCTTTGGTAAGTCCCTCAAAAGTCGAAGTTAAATTCTCTTGCTCTTTACCAGATAGCTGATCAATGAATCTACGTCGGACACTTGCGACATGATCGGGGGCAGCAGCCACAATTGCTCGATATCCCTTGTCAGTCATTACCGCCCAAGATCCCCTTCGATCCTCAGAGCACTCTTCTCTTTTTATCCATCCAGCCTTTTCCATAACCTTCATCCGATGAGAGAGGCGCGATTTTGAAATCATCGCCAATTCTGCAAGTTCACTCATTCGCATCCTGCGATTTGGCGCCTCTGATAATTGAGCCATTACTTCATAATCAGCCATAGATAGATCATGGCCATCAAGGTCGCTCTCGAGCGCTTCAAGTAGCCTTCTTGAAGCAATAATGTATGAACGCCAAGCGCGCATCTCGCGCTCATTGAGCCAACGAGGTTGGCTGTTTTTTGCCGCCACAAGTAAAGGGTACGCGAAAATCCAATTAGTTGAAAGTTGAACTACCGTAAAAGATTTGTTGATCGGGCTCTTCCATTAGGCTCTTCCAAAACAGCAGGCTCGCAAAAGTAAGGAGGAAAAGTGGCAGAGTTTTCATCTCCATCTCGCCCCAGGCTTCGGCGGTGGATTTTCGGCACTTTCTTGATAATTCTCGCCTGGGTGCTCTTCGGCTCAATTCTTACCGGAATAACTGCAGATAGATTTAATATTGATCTCGATGTACTAGCTGCAGATACCGATCAGAGCAGGGAAATTCTGAGCAGCTACGCTGCCTGGCAGACCGCCTCGACCATCTTGATCTCCTTCTTGCCGCTTTTAGTCGCCTCGGTCGCCCTCCATCGCTATCTCCTACGGCTCCCCGTGCGCACACTCTTTACTCGAAACCAGCGAAGACTCTCAAGAGAAGTTGCGGTCGGTGCAATTGCGATGGCGATACTCATACTGATTTCCGGCGCACCCGACTTCCTCTTCAATCCAGAGAATTACAACTTTAATTTCGAGGCGGCGAAGTTTTTCCCCTATCTCTTAATCGCCTTTACTCTTATTCCGATTCAAACCAGCGCAGAAGAAGTTTTTTTTCGAGGTTGGATTCAGCAACGATTAGAAAATGGGCGCAGATCAATCTGGTTGGTCTCACTTATTGGCGGGGCCCTCTTTGCTCTTCCGCATCTATCAAACCCAGAGGTAAATGGTCAGTTGTTCTTTGCCATCTTGGGATATGGAGCTAGTGGCTTTATGTTCGCGTGGGTGAGCATGCGCGATCAATCAATCGGTATTGCGCTAGGAGCTCATGCGGCAAATAACATCTTGGCATCACTTCTAGTTTCGAGCGCTGACTCAGCGCTTCCCTCGGTGAGTATTTGGACAACCCCTGCTGTCAATTGGCTCTCGGCCGCAATTCTCTCGATTATGACGGTCCCACTTTTTATCTGGTTAACGGCTCGCTTAGGTCGAAGAATTTCATGAGTTTCAAATTTCAAATTTCACACCAAGAAAAAAATGGCCGCGCTCGCACAGGTGTTATTGAAACTCCACATGGCTCCATAAAAACACCAGCCTTCATTCCAGTTGGCACTAAGGCAACGGTGAAATCAACCTTGCCAGATTCGATTTCATCTCTAGGTGCGCAAGCAGTTCTTGCCAATGCCTATCACCTTTACCTACAGCCAGGATCGCAGACAATTGATGAGGCCGGCGGGTTAGGGAAATTTATGAATTGGCCTGGGCCGACCTTTCGCAGAAGTCGATGAGGAGGGAGTTACTTTCAAATCTCATTTAGATGGCTCCAGCCACCGTTTCACCCCGGAAATCTCAATGCGATAAGCGATATCAAGAGGGCTCATTGGAGCGGACGCGTCGTTGGGCGCTGCGTTGCCTGGATGAACACGATCGTCTAACTAAAGAGCGCAGAGAGCGCCCTTACCAGGCACTTTTTGGGGTGTTGCAGGGAGCCCATTACGAAGACCTAAGAAGGAAAGCAGCTCGAGATTTAGCAACCATGTCGAGTAGTGGAATCGAATTTGATGGTTTTGGAATCGGTGGAGCCATTGAGAAATCTCGGCTGGGAGAGATTGTGGGATGGGTGGTTGATGAGCTACCACAAGCAAAACCCAGACATCTCTTGGGAATTGGTGAGCCGACTGATTTATTTGAAGGTGTAGAAAATGGCGCAGATACTTTCGATTGTGTAGCTCCAACTAGAGAGGCAAGGACGAGCGCTGTCTATTCAACTTCGGGGAGATTTAATGTTTCGGGTGGCGCCTATCGTAAAGATTTCTCGCCGATTGATGATTCTTGTCAGTGTTACACCTGTAAGAATTATTCACGCGCTTATCTAAATCATCTATTTCGAAGCAAGGAAATTCTGGGTCCGACACTTGCCACTATCCATAATGTTTCATTCATTGTCGACTTGGTGGCCAAAATGCGATCTGCTCTAGAGAGCGGTAATTTCCCAGAATTTAAAGAGTCATTTCTTGGAAAGTATAAGCAAAAAGGGTAACTTGAAATCTGTATGATGTTCCGATGATCTTTGGCTTACCTATCCATCCCCTGGTTGTACATGCAGCCGTAATTCTTATGCCTATCGCATCTCTAGCCGCTCTAGTTATGTCTTACTTGCCGAGCTTCTCGCGTAGATATGGCAAATTAGTTTTTGGATTATCAATCATTGGGCTAATTTCTCTGTTTGCTGCGAGATGGAGCGGTGAGGAGCTACAAGAAATTGTTGGAGCTGAGATTGAGCGCCACCAAAATCTGGGGAATTTAGCGCCCTTTATCAGTATTCCGTTGGTAGCACTTATTTATTTGCGCTGGCGTATGGATAGAGAAGGCGCCAATATCGGTTCGCCCGCAATTAGAAGGCTGGTCTCAATCCTCTTAGTAATTGCATCCTTAGTATCTCTTGCATACGTAGCGCTCTCTGGCCACTCTGGAGCCGAATTAGTCTGGGGCTGGGTCAGCAAGAATTAACGCTTAATTATTTTGAATATTGCGAGAGCCAAAATGGCGCTAACCAATGAACCCAAAATCACCGCCATAACAGCAATATCTTGAAGCGCACGATCTTCAAACGCTAGTTTTGCAATAAAAATTGCAACCGTAAATCCAATTCCCGCAACGCTTCCAGTAGCAATCAGAGCAGGAGCACTAGATTTCTCAGGTAGCTCAATAAGCCCGCGAGATGCGAAAAGTTTTGAGGTTGCAAAGATTCCAAGTGGCTTTCCTATTACCAACCCGAAGAAAATTCCCCATGCAATTGGTGAGTCGAGAGCGGTTCCAATCACATCGCTTGAGAGCGCTACACCGGAATTACTAAAGGCGAACAGCGGAACAACCAGGAAACTCGAATAGGAATGTAATTTGGATTCTAAAATTTCTATGAGTGTGAGTTGGCCATCTTCGCCATCCTCCAACTTACTGTTCTCTAAATTAATGGCTGGCGTCAACAAACCCATAATCACTCCCGCAAGTGTTGGATGTAGCCCCGCACGATAGAGGCTGTACCAGAGTAAGGCGCCTGCAGGTAAATAGAACCAGGGACTGCGCGCTCGAAATTTCTGAAGGAGAAAAGTTGCAAGTATCGCGGCGCCAGCGCCAGCGCCCCACGAAATAACTACGCCTGTTGAATAAACAACTGCGATTATCAAGATTGCCGCAATGTCATCCATAACCGCCAACGCAAGTAGAAATGCCCGTAAACCAGCGCCGGCCTGGGTACCGATAATTGCCATTAAGCCAACTGCGAGCGCTATATCGGTAGCCACGGGGATGGCCCAACCCGAGGGCGCGATATCTCCAGCAAAGATCAGATATATAACAGCAGGGAAAGCCATGCCACCCAGAGCGGCTATAAATGGCGCAATCGCGCTCTTTAAACTGGAGAGATGTCCTGAAGTCAGTTCGCGTTTAATCTCGAGACCTACTACAAAGAAGAATAAAGTCATAAAAGCGTAATTAATCAACTTAAGTACTGTTAACGAGATAAATATCCCAGGCATTTCAATTTCAAAGGCATAATCAAGAATCGAAAAATATTCAATTATCATTCCTAAGAGCGCCGCAATTACTAGGACTATGCCCGAAGAGCTCTCATTGTTGAGGAAATCTCGGAGCGGATAGATTCGCCGTTTCATGTGCTAACTATGCCAAAGAGGGCTTAGGCTTTATCGCATGTCTCATCTCTTCTCCCCCTTAACTTTGCGCGGTGTGACGATGCAAAACCGCGCCTGGGTGAGTCCGATGTGCCAATACTCAGCTGAAGATGGAGTTGCTACACAATGGCACGATGTCCACATCGGATCTTTTGCAACAGGTGGCGCAGGATTAATCATGATGGAAGCGACCGGCGTTGTCCCTGAGGGGCGAATCTCAACGCAATGTCTCGGTCTCTGGAACGACAAACAGCGAGACCAACTAATCCCGATTGTGAAATTTGCTCACTCGATGGGAACCAAAATAGGAATTCAATTAGCACACGCTGGCAGAAAGGGCTCTTGTTTACCGCCATGGAGCCAGCGCCCAATGGCAACAATTCAAGAAGGTGGCTGGGAGTGCGTTGCGCCGAGCGCAATCTCTTTTGGCGGAAAATATCCGGTACCGCGTGCACTTACCAGCGCTGAGATTAATGAATTAGTAATTTCATTTGGTCAATCAGCTACGCGCGCAGTTGAAGCTGGATTTGATTTGGTAGAAATTCATGGTGCTCACGGTTATTTAATTCATCAATTCTTGTCGCCAATCTCGAATACTCGTGCCGATAATTACGGTGGAAGTTTTGAAAATCGAACTCGATTTTTGAGGGAGATAACAGAATCTGTGCGATCCAATATCCCAGACTCGATGCCGCTATTTTTGCGGGTCTCAGCTTCCGATTGGCTCGACGGCGGATGGAGTATTGAGGAATCAATTTCACTGGCTAAAGAATT
>JBEANJ010000075.1:0-4113 GCA_041165565.1 Actinomycetota bacterium
TGGCTGGCAAGATTCTTAGGCGTACTAACTATTTTCTTTGGATTTGTTTTCTTATTCCCAGAAAAGTTCTATCGTTCTTTTAAAAGGCCATTTGTAGCGAGAAGTGGCATCTGGAGCGCACCACTTCTTGGGTTTATGTTTGGCCTTGGCTGGACACCTTGTATTGGGCCAACGCTTGGTGCGGTGCAAGCGCTATCTTTTATTGAAGCAAGTGCGTTACGAGGCGCGATACTCTCATTGGCGTATTGCGTCGGTCTAGGCGCGCCATTTCTAGTATTGGCTTTAGTTATTGATAAATCTCGTGCGATCCAGAGCGCAATCGCCAAACGAAGCAAGGCAATTTCAATCTTTGGTGGATCTCTTTTGATTTTGATTGGAGTGTTGCAAGTAACTGGGCTCTGGGAAATTTTCATGGCTGATCTGCGAACTACAATCTCTGATTTCATTCCGGTGGTCTAATGAGCGCGCCCGAACTTCAAGGAACCTCATCGCTTCGCTATCTCTGGCGACAACTTACAAGTATGCGAAATGCACTGATACTTCTTTTGCTGCTTGGCTTGGCTTCAATCCCCGGTTCTATCTATCCGCAACGCACTCAGAGCCCGCTAAAGGTTCGCGAATACTTTGATACAAATCCCGAGTTTGCAAAGTGGCTAGATCGCTTCTACTTATTTGATGTATACGGATCACCATGGTTTTCCGCGATTTACATACTTCTTTTTATTTCACTGATTGGATGTGTGGTTCCTCGTTCGTGGCATTATGCAAAAGAGGTGCTCCGCAAACCAGCACCAGCACCTAGCTCGCTTAAGAATCTTGAAAATTATCAAGAAGCGAATGGAACGTTAGATAGCGCTGAAGCTTGGTTCAGAGCTAATCGATTTCGAATTACAAGAGATAGTTCTTCAATCTCAGCCGAGAAGGGTTACTTGAGAGAAACGGGCAATCTGCTCTTCCACCTTTCATTAATCGTTGTGTTGTTAGGAATTGGTGCGAGTTCAGTTTTTGGGATGAGAGGCGAAGCGATTGTTACAGTTGGTGAACGTTTTATAAATGTGCCAACCAGCTATGACAATTTAGCTCCGGGTCGATTCTTCAATTTAGAGCGGATGCCACCATTTACTATTACAGCAGCAAAATTTGATGCGGAATATGATGCCGAAACTCGCCAACCGCTCGACTACACCTTGGTTGCTCGTGTTACCGAGCCGCCCAATCCAGAAGTAGTTGAGAAGATAGTAAAAGTTAATCAACCACTAACTTTTGGTGATACGCGCGTCTATCTTCAAGCAAATGGCTTCTCACCATTAGTTACGGTGCGAGATAAATCCGGTCTTGTGAAATTTGAAGGACCGGTGCCTTTCTTGCCACAAGATTCCAACCTAACTTCAATTGGAGCGATAAAAGTTCCAGATGCCGATCCACAGATCGGATTTGTTGCCTCATTCTTCCCAACTGCAGCGCGTGATGAAGTTAGGGGAGGCTTTTCTTCTTTCCCAGAACTACTTGATCCGCGGTTATTGATATCAGTATGGCAAGGAGATTTAAAGATGGATTCAGGCGTTCCACAATCGGTCTATCGAATAAACACCGATGAGATGGAGCGTATTGGTTTGAAAGGTCTATCGATTGGCGAGAGTTATAACTATGGGGTGGGCTCAATCACATTTAATGGCGTGGTTCCATGGGTAAATCTCCAAGTTGTTAAAGATCCCGGAAAGCAGGCTGCGCTTTTTGGAAGTATCTTTGCCATCATCGGCTTACTTGCTTCGCTCTTTATCCGACAACGTAGGGTATATGTGAGAAGCAATGGAAAGAAGATTGAAATTGCAGGATTTGGTAATCGCCCTGGAGTCGAAGAAGAGATTAAGAGGATGGTTGAGAAATGACCGGTAGAGACTGGGCTTATTTATCAAACGACCTCATCTACGTTGCTCTCTTTGTTTATGCATTTTCTTTTCTTGCTTACGCCTTCGCAACAGCTTTTTCGGTAAAGCCAGGCGGACTTGATCGTGATACAACCAAGAGATCAAATCGAATTGCCACATTATTTTTTATCATTGCGACAACCGCTCTTTTATTGGGCGTAATTTCACGCGGTTTATCTGCAACGCGTGTGCCTTGGGGCAACATGTATGAGTTCTCAATTACTGGAGCGCTCACTTTTGCGCTTGCGTATTTGGTTATCGGAAGAAAGTACGATTTACGTTGGTTAGGTTTACCGATTTCAATTCTAATTCTTATAATCCTGGGAACCGCAATTACTCTTCTCTATCGCCCCAGCGCACCACTTGTTCCGGCTTTGCAATCAACATGGCTAGTTGTGCATGTAGCGGCTGCAATTTTTTCAGGCGGGCTATTTCTTTTATCAAATACCGTTGCAAGCGCCTACCTTTGGCTGGATCGGATGGAACGCAAAGGCGAGAGAAGTGAATTTGCAAAGAGATTACCTTCGCTAGATGTATTGGATCAACTTTCATATCGCTTAGTTGCATTTGTTTTTCCACTCTGGACCTTCGCCATCATTGCAGGCGCGATTTGGGCCGAAGCTGCTTGGGGAAGATATTGGGGTTGGGATCCCAAGGAAACCTGGTCATTCATCACTTGGATTCTTTACGCCGCCTACTTACATGCACGAGTTACCGCAGGATGGAAAGGTCGAAAAGCTGCTTGGCTTTCACTAATAGCTGGATCTAGTTACTTATTTAATTATGTATATATAAATGTCTGGGGAACTGGTCGCCACACCTACAGCGGCTTATAGTTTCTTTAACCAATCCGGATTATCGTCCGGAGGAATAATCTTCTTTTTTCGACGACCGCGACCCGGGCCTTGTGGGCGCCCAGCAACAATCCAGGCGATAGCGCCAATTCCCGGAACAAAGATGATTATTACCAACCATGCCCACTTCGGAAGACTTCGAATTGCAGCTTCCGGTGTTCGCGAGCAATCAATAATTGAAAAAAGCATAAGTGCAGTTACAACTATTGCGGCGATAACAGCGAGTCGAAGCATGGCTTTATTTTATCGAGCAGCTAGCAGTGAGGCGAGCGAAAGAGCAAGGCTATAGGTGATTTGAATCTGCCCAGTTCTTCCCAAGAGTTCGATGTGCGCCGCAGAACTAACTAGGCGGCTAGCGCGAAGCAGTTGTGGCAGAAGAATTAAGTTGATAAGAAAGTAAGCAGACTGCGTGACTAGGAGGATCGAGAGCAAAAGCGGCAAAAATATAGTTACCCGATAAAGCGCCCTAGTTCGTTTAGGGCCTAACCGCACCGCTAAAGTGCGCTTTCCTGATTTGGCATCTCTCTCTAAATCTCGCAAATTGTTAACGTTCAAAATTGCGGTAGCCAACAAACCCATCGAGATAGCCGCCAAAATTACCGGCCATGAAATTGATCCTACTTGAACGAAGTAAGTTCCTAGAGTGGCAACTAAACCGAAGAAGATAAAGACTGAAACTTCACCTAAAGCTTGATAGCCATATGGCTTTGGGCCACCGGTATAAGTCCAAGCAGCGATGATTGCTAATCCACCGACAATCAGAAGTAACCATTCGGTTCTTGCAGAAAGAATTACTCCAGCAATGGCCGCAACTATAAATGCTAGAAATGCTGCCCGCTTAACTTCAAATGGTTGAGCTAGTCCTGAGCCAACCAGTCGAATTGGTCCAATACGGTCATCGTCTGTGCCACGAATCCCATCTGAGTAATCATTGGCGTAATTCACACCTATTTGAAGCGCGAGAGAAACGATTAACGCAAGAAAGAAATTCAGAAATTCTGCATCGTATCCAGCAAAAGCGGTTCCCACTATTACGGGCGCTAGCGCAGCGACTAAGGTTTTTGGCCTCGCACCTTTAATCCAAATTTCACGCGAAGTCATTTGCTAACCGATTTCGATCGGGCTTACCTATTGATAGGTATGGAATGGCGCTAACTGTGTGAACCTCTTTTGGAGAAACATGGCTTCCAAATTTAGATTTTAACTTCGTTGAAACCGCATCAATAGATAACGCTTGAGTAGTTGCGATACAGAGTTTTTCTCCCCATTCTGGGTCAGCTTTACCAAATGCGACAATCTCCTGATTAGCAAACTCATTCTGTAGATAACTT
>JBEANJ010000076.1:0-4086 GCA_041165565.1 Actinomycetota bacterium
ACTGCTGTAGATGCCATTCTTCTTGGGACGGTACTTCTAGTTATTGGATACGGCTTGTACGAGCTTTTTATCGATGCCGAATTAGAGGTGCCACTCTGGTTAAGAGTCAGGGATCTTGATGATTTGAAATCTAAATTAATTGGAGTAGTTGTAGCAATTCTCGCCGTTGTGTTCGTGGGAGTTTTCGTTGATTCAAATAGATCTGGAGACGTTATCTCTTATGGTGTTGGCGCTGGTGCATTAGTGGTTGGCTTGGCAATCTTTGCCTTTGCAACGAGAAAAACTGATTAAAACTAGTTTTTGGCCATTCGACAGCGGTCCGAACAGTATTTAACCTTCTCCCAATCGCGCGCCCATTTCTTGCGCCATTCAAATTCGCGGTTGCATCGAACACAGACTTTAGGTGCATATCCATTCTTTATTTTTGCCTTCACAAACAATTCTTACCATAAAGTCTCGAAAGGTCTCATTCCTAGTGGGGCTGCTAATACTGTAAGAGGTTGGCTCTAAATGTTTGATAAAGGTGACTTGGAGTAAAGTGAGGTTATGGGAAATGAGAGTTCTCACGAAGTCGCTAAAAGTGAAGAGCTTTTTCAGATTTTGCGCTCTAACGATGTTAAGCCAAATTCAGTCTCAAGAGTCACAACCATACTTCTCGATTCAGCCATAGAGTTCGAAACAATTGAACATATTCTTCATAAACGGTCTTCTGAATCATTATTGATATGCATGACAGGACTTCCTGGAGCAGGTAAATCCTCAATTCTAAATTGTCTTCTCAATCATAAGGATTTACTCAAATTCAAAGTTGCAGTCTTGGCATTCGATCCATCCTCGAAAAAAGGAGGAGCGTTACTGGGCGATCGAATTAGATTAACAAGCGAGCGTTCTGAAGACTCTTTGTTCTTTAGATCTGTGGGACACCGAGGAAGTATTACGACTCTTCCGAGTAATCTTGACGCAATCACAGCAGCCTTGTTTCATTTTGGTTATGAGATTGTTTTTGTAGAAACTGTTGGTCTTGGGCAAACTCAAGATCATCTTCCGGAAATATTTGATTTGATTGTGAATGTTCAAACCTTAACTAATGGTGACGAAATACAGTTTGCAAAGTCTGGACTAATAGAAACTGGCGATGTAATATTCTTTAATAAGATAGAGAACGGACAGAATTTGAATCTCGTCAATGTTTTTAAACAACAGCAGATGGCAAGTTCCTATGATGAAGGTAAACCGGCCAAAGTTCTCTCAGGATCTGCCCTTCAGAATCAAGGGATTGATGAATTGGTTTCAGAAATATTGTCACTTCGTAATAGAGTTATCTGAATATGATGAAAGAGAAATCTGGACCCAGAGATATTCCTTCGAGAATATTGATTTCTAAGATTGGACTGGATGGCCACGATCGAGGTGCCTTGATAGTTTCAAGATACTTAAAGGACCAAGGTTATGAAGTGGTTTACTCGGGTCTTCACAAAACTCCTGCTGACGTGGCCTCCATCGCTCTTCAAGAGGATGTGCAAGCTATTGGGCTTTCAATTCTTAGCGGTTCACACCTACCATTAATAAAACAGCTAAGAGCCGAGTTAGAGAATCGAAATATTGGCTCGGTAATACTTTTTGTAGGCGGAACGATTCCTAAAGCAGATGAATCATTGTTACGTGAACTTGGTGTTAATGGAATCTTCCCGACTGCATCTCCGCTAACTAAAATCGGAGAATGGTTGAAGGATGAACTTGAAAAGCGAAAGAGTCTTAAGAGCTAGTTGGCCATCAACCTTCCGCCATTAACATCAAGAACAGCTCCAGTGATATAAGAAGCAGCATCGCTGGCAAGGAATAGAACGGGTTCTACGCACTCCTCAATTCTTGGCATTCTCTTGAGTGGGATTCCATCTAATACTTCTTTCTGTTCAGCTTGAGACATGGAATCAAACATTCCTTGTAATCTTCCGGTGAGAAATAACCCGGGCGCGATCGAATTTACGCGAATACCATCAGCGCCCACTTCTCTTGCCAATCTTCTGGTCAAGCCGATAATCCCTGCTTTAGCAGCGGCATAAGGAACGCCGGTGACTGGACTTGCGCTTCTTCCACCGATTGATGAAAAGGTAACGATTGATCCTCCTCCTCGTGCTTTCATGGAAGGGATAACTGCCTTTGCACAATGAAACGTTCCCTTTATATTTACATCGATTACTAAATCTAAATCTTCCTCAGATATGTCATCTAGATCTCTTGGTGTTCCGAGGGATCCCCCTGCGGCAGCGATCAAAATATCAATTCCTCCGAAGTGAGAGATAACTTCTGATACGGCATCAGCCACCGATTTTTGGCTACGAACATTTACAACTTTGCCAATTGCTTTCTTACTATCGAGCGATGAAACAAGATTTGAAATCGCCTCAGAATTTGTGTCGAAGATAGATACAGAGGCGCCTTCTTCAATTAGTGTCCGAACAATCTCGGCCCCAATTCCGCCTGCGCCACCTGTGACGAGCGCAACCTTTCCGTCGAACCTATTTTTCATCCTTGCGATATCCCTTCTGAGGGCTCAAGGGTATCCTTCCAAGCGTGAAGATCCTCTGTATCGGTGGCGGTCCTGGTGGACTCTATTTCGGTTTATTGATGAAAAAGCAGAACCCCGCTCATCAAATTACAGTCGTGGAGCGAAATCGTCCCTATGACACTTTCGGTTGGGGCGTTGTGTTTTCTGATGCGACACTTGCAAATTTTGTTCGCGCCGATGAAGAAACAGCACGAGAAATTCTCGGCTCGTTCAACCACTGGGATGATATTGATGTTCACTTCAAAAATAAGAGCATTATTTCTGGAGGCCACGGTTTTTGTGGAATTGGGCGAAAGCGATTGCTTAATATTCTTCAAGAACGGTGTGAACAACTTGGCGTTGAACTAGTTTTTGAAACTGACGTCAAGGATGATCAAGAGCTTGCTCTCAAATATGGTGCTGACATCGTTATCGCTTCGGATGGTCTTAATAGTGCGATTCGAACAAAGTACGCAGAAACTTTTCAACCTGATGTCCAACTGCGAACTTGCAGATTTGTTTGGCTGGGCACTAAGAAAGTCTTCAAGGATTTTACTTTTCTATTTGAAGAGACTGAGCATGGTTGGTTCCAGGCTCATATCTATCAATTTGATGGGGACACTTCCACATTTATTGTAGAAACTCCAGAAGAGACTTGGCTCAAAGCTGGGATAGACAAAATGAGTCAAGAAGAGGGAATTGCGTTCTGTGAAAAACTCTTTGCTAAACAATTAGATGGAGCCAAGTTGCTCAGCAACGCCTCACACCTTCGTGGGTCTGCGATCTGGATTAAATTCCCACGCGTAATTTGCCAGAATTGGATACATTGGAATGAAATTAAAGGAAAGCGATACCCAACAATCTTGTTAGGTGATTCAGCACATACGGCTCACTTCTCAATTGGATCCGGCACAAAACTTGCTATGGAAGACGCGATTGAACTTGCTAAGGCCTTTGAAAACGTAGATAAGGGTCAGTCAACTATCGAATCTGCGCTGGCGAATTATCAAGACACCCGATCAATAGAAGTGTTAAAGATTCAATCAGCTGCAAGAAATGCTATGGAGTGGTTTGAAAACGTTAAGAGATATGTGAATATGGAGCCGGAACAATTCAATTACTCTCTTCTAACTCGAAGCCAGCGAATCGGGCATGAGAATTTAAGGTTAAGAGATAAGAAGTATCTTGAAGAGTATGAGAGTTGGTTTGCAACCAAGGCTTTTGCTGATGCTGGACTTCCACTTCCAAAATCCGGGGCGAAAATCCCTCCGATGTTTACACCGCTTAAGGTGAGAGATCTGGTTCTTAAAAATCGAATCGTGGTATCTCCGATGGCGCAATACTCCGCAAAAGACGGTGTGGCTGGTGACTATCACCTGGTGCATCTTGGTTCGCGCGCGATGGGTGGAGCCGGTTTAGTTTTTACTGAGATGACCTGTGTGACTGCTGATGCTCGCATTACTCCGGGTTGTCCGGGAATGTATACAAAAGAGCACACTGATGCCTGGACTCGAATAGTTGAATTTGTACATAACAAC
>JBEANJ010000077.1:0-4391 GCA_041165565.1 Actinomycetota bacterium
AAAATTAGTTGAAAATTTAGTTCCGTTTCGGATTGAAGAAATTCATTCATCTATAGCGGTTAGATGTTACGAATCTATAAATCCGATTGCCCTGTTGCTTTCTTTAAACTATTTCTTTACTGACTCATTAAGTGAAGAGGTTTACATCGAAAAACCTAATCGTGTTTTCAAATATATAGATAGGTTGCTCGAAAGTACTGGAACAATTTTAGTCTGCTCGCATAATCCGATTCTGCCTCACTATCTACAGAATAAGCTAAATAGACAAGGTTTTAGTGTAAGCGATACATTTTTGAAACCCGGGGATGCTTGGGTCTTACACCATATCCAAAAAGAAATAATTTCTGTAGACAAAATACATGCTCCGACTATTGCTTAATCCAGTCCATCCATTTTAAGACTATTCCTTCACGTAGCGCCCAAGGACATATTTCCAATGATTCAATCTCGAGATTTCGCATTACGCCTTCTGCGATGAAAGCACCGGCAACAATTTGGCGTGCTCTAGATTTTGAAACGCCGGGAAGTTCTCGGCGATCTTCTTCATTCATTTCTGAAAGTTTTGGCAGGATTCTCCTCAAGCCATCGAGCTTCAAAGATTTCCCATCGCCCCCGGCCCAATCTCCGGTTAGTCGAGCCAGAGTTCTGAGAGTTTTACTTGTTCCAATTGCTCTATCAGTTGCTTGGTGGCTGAGAATTGTGCTGATAACTTCCGAGAGTCTAGATTCAATTTCTTCGCGAAGTTTACGAATTGATTTTTTCGTGAACGGATCACCTTCTAAAAATGTTTTTGTGACTCTGGAAGCCCCTAACGGAAGCGAGAGTGCAACATCGGGAGACTCATTTATACCTACTGCCAACTCTAATGAACCCCCTCCTATATCTATCATTAGTAATCTGCCGCTCGACCAGCCGAACCATCTTCGCGCCGCCAAAAAAGTTATTTGTGCTTCTTCTTCACCTGACAAGACTTGCATCTCAATCCCAAATTCTTGGTTAATTTGATCTATGACTTCACTGCCATTACTCGCCTCACGAAGAGCTGAAGTCGCAAATGGTAAAAGCTCGGCCGCTTTGGCTCGTTTTGATTCAGATATACAAGATTTAATTGAACTTTTTAGACCTTTAATGCCATCAATGTTTATTGCCCCGGAGTTATCCAGAAATTCAATTAGCCTTAAATCAAATTTTAAATTCGATGTCGGGTTTGGGCGAGCGCCTGGATAAGTATCGACTACCTGCAGATGAACAGTATTTGATCCTACATCTAACACCGCTAGCCGCATTTTCGTACTCTACTCTAAACAAATCAGGTAGTCCTATTATCAATAGCGTTACCAGAAGTTAATATCTTGTATTCGATTCATTAACCCTTAAATATTACGTTTAAGAAGTGGTGAGACCAGTAGTTATTATGGCTACAAGCAATGGAGTAGGCGCAGGTCACTTAATTCGAACTTCAGCAATAGCACGGGAAATGAAAAGTTTTGCGAGACCGATTCTGTTCTCAATGGCGAATTCAGCGCTTGAGGTGGCGGACTCTCTTGAATTGGAATGCGAATATGTTCCAGGTAGAGATCGAAACTGGATGCCGCGTTGGAGATGGGATAGATATTTACGTGACCGGCTGGTTGCTTTAATAGACGAAACGGGAGCCAAAGTCGTAACGTTCGATGGAGTTGTTCCGTACCCTGGAATACTCGCTGCAAAATTTAAGCGCCCCCAAGTATCTTTTGTGTGGATTCGTCGCGGTATGTGGCGTGCTCAGCCTCAAGGTCTTGCGCTAAATCTCCAATCCAAGTTGATTGATTACATCATCGAACCAGGTGATCTCGCACGAGATTTTGACGACGGACCAACGAAAAAGAGAGAAGATGCAGTTTTGACAGATCCTGTGACTCTATTTAAGCAATCTCATTTATTACCAAAAGTACAGGCGCGCAAGGCTCTTAATATTGATAGTAAAAAACAGACGGTGTTGGTTCAACTTGGCGTCGGAGAAAGTGATATGAGTGAGAAAGTGATTAGTGTATTGAATTCGCTTTCCTTCACTCGGAATATTCAAGTAGTTATGACACGAGAGCCGAAAAATCAATCCGGAGAGTCCCTTTCACCGAAAAACTTAGATTTAAAGATCATACGACACTTCCCACTCTCAGAAGTTCTAAGCGCATTTGATGCGGTGATCTGCGCGAGCGGTTACAACTCCGTTCACGAAGTACTTCCTGCTGGTATACCAACTCTCTTTGTACCCAATCAAAGAGGAACTGACGATCAATTAGCACGTGCTAAATGGTGCGCTGAGAACGGATTTGCTCTTCTTGCGGAAGAGACTGATTTCTCCAATATTACAAGCAAAGTGCAACAACTACTTGATCCTAAGACTCGGAAACAACTAAAGCAAAATTGCCGACGAATAGATGAATTGAACGGAGGGTTAGAAATTGCTGAAATTTTGAGGACGCTACTTAATGAAAACGTAACGTCTCTTGTTCTAAAACGAATCAGACATAAACGTATACTCGCGCAAAGTTCACTTGAGCGAGGCATCAGTGACTTAGCTCGACGAAGCGTAAATTGGACTCTACGCATAGCAGCACTAACCTTTAGGTTTCTATTTCCTCACCACACTTTGGGTCGAAGCACGCCAAAAAGCGCGGTAGTTTTTGCAGCAAATAAAAAGCGTTCAATCGAATATATAAGAAAGGGATTTAGGCTTGAACATTATTTGAAAGGTAGTTCCTTGAAATATCTTAAAATTAGGACAAATATTGCGAGTAAAAGTTATCAAGTTCCAACAAGTGAGTTCCATACGAATTTCTACAGCGGAACTTTTGAATCGATACCCTTAAGTTCAATGACTAAATCAGCGTAAGCTTGATTCAAAGCATTTACATCGGGAGCTTCCTTTTTCCAACGTCCTCGAGTAATGCTCGATTCCAACATAACCTCGTCAAAAAAAGCCATAAATTTCTTTTCGCGTTTTAGACCTAGGAAACGAAGAAGTTTTTCAATGCTCTCATCCCGCTTATTTATGACTAAATCTTCAAGCGAAAGTGTCAGCATTTGTTCTCCCATAGCTACTCCATTTGTTAAATTCCTGATCATACGTTTACGATACCAAGCTAGTCCATCATCATAATTTGCTGGTCCCCAGCGCTCTCGAATTGCGGATGCAATCACATCCCTGCCGTCTCGAACCATATGAATAAATTTGGCACCAGGCAGAAGATTTGCAATTTCTTGTGCGCGATATATATTTACTGGGGTAGTGTCAATCCAAGAAGTTTTTCTTGCTTGCCTAAGTTGTATTTCTACAAATTCGTGAAAGAACTTCTGGGTTGCCTTCTTTAGATCTTGATCAAAATTTTCTTTAAGATTTCCATAAATAGTACGTAACTCTGGTTCGGAGATACCTTGGATAAGACCGGCCTTACCACCAGTTTTTGATTCACGTTCCCACCAATCATGAAAAAGGCGATATTTGAACCGCTCTAGGTGTAATCGATCGTTCAGAATTAACCGTTTGTATTTGCCAACTCGACGACGTTGGCTTAGATCCAATATTCCATTTCCTGATGTAAGAAATTTTATTTCAGCTGGCTTAGCCATCGCAACGACGGAATGTCGGGACAGTAGGCGACCCACAATTGTCGTTCCGCTTCTGCCCGTGCCACCTGAGAAATAGATATGGCTAAAGAGGTGGTTACCCTCGACCATCAACCACCTCCTTAGAATTAGAGTTTGACTTCGTTACGTTGATATCGCAGGAAATTGGGTTTAAGTTCGGGTGAACTAGCGTTAACTTTATGATGGCTTATCTGACGGTTGCCTCCCTGGTAGTGCTACGCTCGCCCGACTGTCTGAGAACCAAATTCAAAGACAGGGGCGTTGCGTTTAGCGAAGTCCGGTTTGATCCCGGCGCTGTTCCCGCAACTGTGAAGATCGAAAGATCTAAGCCAGGTCGCCTGGCGCAAACGCCGAATTAACCGATCTCGGAGGAAGGTCGGGTCTTTCCGGCAGTTTACGAAAGCCCCCTTTCTCCCTCAACAAAGTTTGGGGGAGTTTTTATGTTTAGGCGCGTTCTACTTGCAATATCAATTCTTTTTTCTAGCGTAGCCGTTGCTGACGCTAAAGAAGCAAAAACAAAATATCCTCTCAATATCGTCTCCGCAGGTTTCGCCACAAAACTTCAAGCCAAACCGGTCCGGATAATTTCGCTTTCGCCGTCTGCAACCGAGATTCTTTTTGCAATTAAAGCCGGCCCACAAGTGCTTGCGGTAGATGATAACTCAAATTATCCATTAGAAGTGCCTAGAAGTGCTTTAAGTGGTTTTTCTCCAAACCTGGAAGCCATTGTGGCACTAAAGCCAGATTTCGTAATTCTAAAT
>JBEANJ010000078.1:0-4390 GCA_041165565.1 Actinomycetota bacterium
GTGAACCATCTCCAATTCATAACCTTGTTGGCGATAATCTCTTCCAATTGTGGTAAAGCAATGTGGACAAGTTACAACTACCTTTTTCTTGCCTTTGTAATTCGCATAAACCTCTTTAAAGGTCTCGATATTCTCGCGAGAGAGAATCTGGTAGAGAAATTCATTGCCGGCTCTTCGCGCTGGATCGCCAGTACATGTCTCGCGAGCTCCTAGAACTGCAAACTCAACATCTGCCATATATAAAAGCTCCGCGACAGCTTTTGTGGTTTTTCGTGCTCGTTCTTCATAGGCACCGGCGCAACCCACCCAGAATAAATATTCAACTGTATCTGGTAATTCACCTTCAATTACTTTTATTGGGAAATTGCATTCAGCAATCCAAGAGTTTCGATCCATTCGATTAGCGCCCCAAGGATTTCCCGCCTTCTCGAGATTCTTAAATGTCCCGCCTAACTCGGTTGGAAATTCTGACTCTACTAATACCTGGAATCTGCGCATATTTACGATGTGATCAATATGTTCGATATCAACCGGACATTCATTGACACATGCACCACAAGTTGTGCAAGACCATAAGACATCAGGGGAAATTGTTTCGCCAACTATTGGTTTATCTGATGGAACCTTAGCCAGCGCATGATCACGCATTGCAAACCCTTCCAGGAGATATCGGCTGCTTTACCTATTCCAAAAAGATCATCCTCTTTTGGATCTTCAAAATCGATCGGCGCACCTTTAGAGAGCATTTCAGGTAGCGCACCTAAAGTTGGAGTTCCCACATTTCGCTTAAAGTAAATGTTGAAAGGCGCTAAGAAACGGTGCCAAGCAACACCCATTCTTAAATTGGAAGCCACGACAATGAACCAAGTCATTGAAACGACAATCTTTAATGTGGCAACAATCTGAATTAACGAACCAACATCTTCCCCATTTTTCAATCGAACTTCCAAATCATGTAATCCGATGACACAAAAAACAATAACGAGGATTACGGCTTCTACAAAATACGCTCTTTTGTTATACGAACCAAAAAATCTAGAACTTCTTCCCTTCTTTACAAATCGAGTTACTTGTCTAATTCCAATCAAAGTCACAATTCCAACGCCAGTCAGCCATGCAATCGCCAATACGAAGTAAATATATGGATCCCACTCACCGATAACAGGAAGAAGAAATTCTGGATTTATAACCTGTCCATATGCAGTTACCAAAGTTCCAAATAGCGCAACGAAACCAATCATCACAAACCAATGGGCAATTCCACTTCCGGTGAAATTAAGCATCTTGGTGTGGCCTAAAACTTCTTTGGTCATCGCCGCCAAGCGCTTCCCCTTGTGGGAGTTGCGGGTTGGGTCCGGCTGCCCCGATCGAATCTTTCGATAAAGCTCCAACGACCTAACGGCAAAGAGCCCGACCGCGACAAGCGTTATGCCGTATGCGGCTAGCGATAGAAAGAGGGTCACAGGGAGAGCCTAGGAGGGCTTGGGAATAACTCGCCCGCTTTTCCGCGTTAAGAGGTCAAAGTCAGAAATTCATAGGAGTAATAAAAATGGCCAGAGCAGTTGGTATTGACCTGGGTACGACGAATTCCTGCGTATCCGTACTAGAAGGTGGCGAAGCCACCGTTATCGCTAATGCGGAAGGAGCTCGAACCACCCCTTCAATCGTCGCCTTCGCAAAGAATGGCGAGGTTCTAGTTGGTGAAGTCGCTAAGCGCCAATCCGTCACAAACGTTGAGCGAACCATCCGCTCCGTTAAGCGCCACATGGGTACAACTTGGAACATCGATATCGATGGCAAGAAGTACACCGCGCAAGAAATCTCTGCTCGTATCTTGCAGAAGTTGAAGCGAGATGCCGAGTCATATCTTGGAGAAACAATTACTGATGCAGTCATCACCGTACCTGCATATTTCAATGACGCACAACGTCAAGCAACAAAAGAAGCTGGCGAGATTGCTGGACTAAATGTCCTACGTATCATCAACGAGCCAACTTCTGCGGCTCTTGCTTATGGTCTTGATAAAGGCGATAAAGAGCAGACCATCCTTGTTTTCGATCTTGGTGGCGGAACTTTCGATGTTTCTCTTCTAGAGATTGGCGAAGGAGTTGTCGAAGTCAAAGCCACAAATGGCGATAACGTCCTTGGTGGCGATGATTGGGATCAAGCGCTAGTTGATTATCTTGTTAAGACTTTCCAATCTAAGCATGGCGTTGATCTTGCAAAAGATAAGATGGCAATGCAGCGCGTTCGCGAAGCAGCTGAAAAGGCGAAGATTGAACTCTCCTCTTCACAACAGACTTCAATTAATCTTCCATACATCACTGTTGATGCTGAGAAGAATCCGCTATTCCTAGATGAAACAATTACTCGTGCCCAATTCCAAGGAATGACTGCCGATCTTTTAGATCGCTGTCGTAAGCCATTCCAAGCTGTCTTGAAAGATGCTGGAATTCCAGTATCTGAAATTGATCACGTAGTTCTTGTTGGTGGCTCCACCCGTATGCCAGCAGTCGTTGATCTCGTAAAAGAGTTGACTGGTGGAAAAGAGCCAAATAAAGGCGTAAACCCTGATGAAGTTGTAGCTGTTGGAGCAAGCCTCCAGGCCGGCGTTATCAAAGGTGAAGTTAAAGATGTACTTCTGCTTGATGTGACTCCACTATCTCTTGGTATTGAAACTAAGGGCGGAATCATGACCAAGCTGATTGAGCGCAATACAACAATTCCAACGAAGCGCTCGGAGATCTTTACAACAGCCGATGACAATCAACCAGCAGTGCAGATCCAGGTCTTCCAAGGAGAGCGTGAGATGGCCGCTTACAACAAGCGCCTTGGCATGTTTGAATTAACTGGAATCGCCCCAGCGCCACGAGGCATCCCACAAATCGAAGTCACATTCGATATCGATGCCAACGGAATTGTCCATGTATCAGCGAAAGATCTTGGAACTGGCAAAGAGCAGAGAATGACCATTACTGGTGGCTCAGCTCTTCCAAAAGAAGAGATTGATCGAATGATGCGCGATGCCGAATCGCATGCTGATGAAGATAAGAAGCGTCGTGAAGAAGCTGAGATTCGCAACTCAGGCGACTCACTGGTCTATCAGACTGAAAAATTCTTGAAAGATAACGAAGAGAAATTGAAGGAAGGCGAATCAGCTGAGAAGAAAGCTGAAGTCGAATCCGCAATGTCTGAGTTGAAGAAAGCGCTTTCTGGAACCGATTCAAACGCAATTAAGAGCGCGACTGAGAAGTTAGCAGAAGTGAGCCAACAACTTGGCGCAGCTCTTTACGCAGCAAGCGCAGCACAAGCCTCATCCGAGAAGCCAAAAGAAGATGGCGTTGAAGATGCTGAAATTGTCGATGAAGGTAAGTAATGAGCGAGGAAATCGCTACTGATTCAACTGAAGCGACCGAGTCGAAAGACCCGGTCGCTTCGCTTACTGAAGATCTGCAACGACTTCAGGCGGAATATTCAAATTACAAGAAACGTGTGGATCGCGACCGAATACTCGTTGCCGACATAGCAACCGGCGCAGCCCTGATTGAGCTACTTCCCATCCTCGATGATTTAGACCGCGCTTGCGAACATGGCGAATTAACCGGCGGCTTCAAAGCTGTCGCCGATCAAATTACAAATTTCTCCCAGAAGTTAGGCCTACAAAAATTTGGCGAAGCTCCCTCAACTTTCGATCCCAATATTCACGAAGCGCTAATGCATGAAACTTCCACGGAAGTTAAAGAAACGACCGTCACAAAGATTCTGCAACCAGGATACAAACATAAGGAGCGCGTGTTACGACCCGCAAGAGTCGTAGTCACCGACCCTGAACATGGCAGCTAAAGATCTCTACGAAAAAGATTATTACGCAATTCTCGGCGTAGATAACAAGGCCGACGCAGCGGCAATAAAAAAGAAGTATCGCCAATTAGCCCGTGAACTACACCCAGATAAGACAAAGGGTGATAAGAAATTAGAAGATAAATTTAAAGAAGTCTCCGAGGCTTATGACATTCTCAGCGATGAGAAGAAACGGTCTGAATACGATCAAGCGCGGGAGGCCTTTAAATCCGGCGCCTTTCGCCAAGGCGCAAATCAATACAGTGGGGATTTCAGCGATCTATTTAGCGGCGGGGATATCTTCTCCTCTATCTTCGGTGGTCGCCGCGGTCCACGTAAAGGCGCAGACACCCAGAGCGAAATCACGATAACTTTCCGCGACTCCATCTTCGGCAAAGAGATCGATTTAAAACCGAATCTAACTGTTCGCATACCAGCTGGAATAACGGATGGCGGAAAGATTCGCGTAAAAGGTCGCGGCCAACCTGGTGAAGCTGGTCCCGGTGATTTATACCTATTAGTTAGCGTCGTGCCCCACCCAGTCTTCTCA
>JBEANJ010000079.1:0-3794 GCA_041165565.1 Actinomycetota bacterium
CCTTCAGTATTTCCTGGGTCCGCAGCGGTCACGTCAGCCAATCGATACTTGTTCACCGCTTTCTCAACTTTCTTTTCAGAGAGTTTTCCTTCTTTCGCAAGTTGAGCTAATACACCAACCACAATCGATTCTGCATCAACTTTGAAATGTCTGCGGAGTGCGCCACGAGTATCAGATAAACCAAAGCCGTCTGTGCCAAGGGATGCAAATCCTTGCTCAACCCAAGGCGAAATCTGATCCTGGACCGCTCTCATAAAATCACTAACGGCAAGAACGCTGCCCTTGTAACCAGATAATTTATCTGTGATGTAAGCACGACGTTTATCGCGAGGATTAAGCAGATTGTGTCGATCAACTTCTAAACCATTACGACGCAATTCGTTCCAAGAAGTCACACTCCAAACATTGGCTTGGATTCCCCAATCTTGGGCTAATAGTTTCTGCGCCTTGAGCGCTGCATTAACGGCAACCCCAGATGCCAGAATATTTGCACGTCGTTTGCGACGCCCTCGTTTTACCGAAGGTGAATATAGATAGATGCCACGCAATAAACCTTCTGTATCAAGATCTGCTGGCTCTTCGGGTTGAAGATAGGGCTCGTTGTAAACCGTTAGATAGTAAAAAATATTCTCACTATTTTCGCCATACATTCTGCGGAGACCATCTTTGACGATGTGGCCAATTTCAAATGCAAACGCTGGGTCATATGCAACAACTGCAGGGTTGGTAGCGGCAAGTAAGTGAGAATGGCCATCTTCATGCTGAAGCCCCTCTCCATTTAAAGTTGTTCGCCCCGCGGTCGCGCCCATTACAAAACCGCGCGCCATCTGGTCAGCAGCAGCCCAAAAAGCATCACCGGTTCGTTGAAAACCAAACATTGAATAGAAGATATATACCGGAATCATCGGTTCGTCATGCGTTGCATATGAAGTTCCAACTGCGGTGAAAGATGCCGTTGAACCAGCTTCATTTATACCTTCATGGAGTATCACACCGGTTGTGGACTCTTTATAACTCAACATCAATTCGCGATCGACCGCGGTGTACTTCTGTCCATGCGGCGAGTAAATCTTCATCGTAGGAAATAGCGAATCCATGCCAAAAGTTCGCGCTTCATCAGGGATAATCGGAACAATCCGATTTCCTAAACCTTGATCTTTCGCTAAATCTTTAAGCAAACGAACAAATGCCATTGTGGTTGCAACTTCTTGATGGCCTGAGCCGCGTTTAACGACTTCGTAGTGGGAATCATCTGGCTGTGGAAGTGGGCGAGATTTGCTACGTCGCTTCGGTATTGAACCGCCTAGCTGGGTGCGACGTTCCATCATGTACTTGAATTCCGGAGAATCTAAGCCGGGGTGGAAGTAAGGAGGTAATTTCTCATCTAATTTTTCATCTGGAATCTCTAGATAAAGTCGATCACGAAGTGCAATTAAGTCATCTTTCTTCAATTTCTTCATCTGGTGGGTTGCGTTACGTCCCTCAAAATGCGAACCTAAAGTCCAACCTTTAATTGTCTTCGCCAAAATAACTGTGGGCTGGCCTTTAAATTCCGTTGCTGACTTATACGCAGCATACAACTTCTGGTAATCGTGGCCACCGCGCTTGAGATTCCAGATATCGTCATCGCTCCAATTTGCAACCATCGCAGCAGTTCTAGGATCGCGACCGAAGAAGTTATCTCGAACATACTTTCCACTTTCAGCTTTGAAAGTTTGGAAGTCGCCATCAGGAGTCTGATTCATCAAGTCGACTAGCGCGCCTTCATTATCTTTTGCAAATAGTGGATCCCATTCGCGACCCCAAATTACTTTTAGAACATTCCAACCGGCTCCGGTAAATAGCGCTTCTAGCTCTTGAATAATCTTGCCATTGCCACGAACCGGGCCATCAAGTCGTTGCAGATTGCAATTAATTACAAAAGTTAGATTATCTAAATTCTCGCGCGCCGCAAGAGTTAGCGCAGATACGCTTTCTGGTTCATCCATCTCTCCATCGCCTAAGAAAGCCCAGACATGTTGCTGTGACGTGTCCTTGATTCCACGGTTCTGTAAGTAACGATTAAAGCGCGCCTGATAAATCGCATTAATTGGTCCAAGACCCATTGAAACTGTTGGGAACTCCCAGAATTCCGGCATCAATCTTGGGTGTGGATATGAAGATAGCCCACCTCCGGGATGAGAAAGTTCTTGTCTAAATCCATCTAGTTGGTGTTCATTAAATCTGCCTTCAAGATAGGCGCGCGCATACATTCCTGGAGAGGCATGACCTTGGAAGAAAATCTGGTCGCCACCACCCGGATGCTCTTTGCCTTTGAAAAAATGGTTAAAGCCGACTTCATAAAGCGCGGCTGATGAAGCAAAAGTTGAGATATGTCCGCCAACTCCAACACCGGGGCGTTGAGCTCGATGGACCATGATTGCCGCATTCCATCGAACGTAAGCGCGAATTCGGCGCTCTAAAAATTCATCACCAGGAAAATTCGGTTCCTCTTCTGGGGGAATCGTGTTCATGTAATCGGTTACTCGAAGATTTGGCAATCCAATATTTTTGTCATGTGCTTCGCGTAGTAGCGAGAGCATCAGATATCTAGCTCTAACCGGGCCAGCATTTTTCAAAAGCGCGTCGAGAGAGGCGAGCCATTCCTGGGTCTCTTCTGGGTTGGTATCAACCAGCTGAGAGAGGTGAAGATCTTGGATCGAATGCGACTGCTCAAGGCTCACATCCCTATTCTTCCGCGTATCGGCGATAGGACGAAATCGAAAGCCGAGGCTAAGTTGCGTAACTGCCTCCTAAAGTGTGGACTTATCTCACTCGCTTTCGAAAGGAGAGGTCATTGAGCACCCCGGCGGGGTCGGGCGTCGCAGCCCGGATGGGAATCCAATCTGGATTTCTAGTTCTTCAGCGGGGATTCGCTGATGATTCCGATTCACAGTTAAGTAAAGAAGTCGCAGAAACTTCTGGAAGTAAACTCCTTGATGAGAATTCTAAAGAAGTTGTCGATGCAGTCATAACTTGGTGGCGCGAAGATGACGGAGATCTTGTTGATGAGCTGGTCGATTGTCTGACTTATCTAACTGATGGCGGACAGGTCTGGTTACTAACTCCTAAAGTTGGTCGCGATGGACATGTTGAACCAAGTGATATTCAAGATGCGGCCCCAACTGCTGGTCTAAGCCTTACCTCGACCTTGCAAGTATCAAAAGATTGGACTGCGACGCGACTAGTCGCAAGGAAGAGTGGAAAGAAATGACAATCACTATTGGTCAAGAAGCTCCAGATTTTGAACTTCCCAATCAGAACGGCGAGAAAATTAGACTCTCGTCCTTTCGAGGAAATAAAGAAGTCGTCGTTGTCTTCTATCCATTTGCATTTACCGGAACATGCACCGGCGAACTTTGCGCTCTTAGAGATGACATCTCGCTTTTTCAGAACGATAAAGTTCAATTACTAGCAATCTCATGTGACGCCCCATATTCACTTAAAGTTTTTGGCGAAAAAGAGGGATATCAATTCCCACTACTTTCGGATTTTTGGCCACATGGTGAAACCGCGAAGAAATATGGTGTCTTTAACGATGATCGCGGATTAGCTCTACGGGGAACGTTTATTATTGATAAATCCGGAATTGTCCGATGGAGCGTTGTTAATAGCCCCGCGGAAGCGCGCAATATCGCGGATTACAAGAGCGCACTCGCATCGTTATAGACTTCATCACTCAGGGCGCTTAGCTCAGCGGTAGAGCGGCTCGTTTACACCGAGTAGGTCGGGGGTTCAAAACCCTCAGCGCCCAC
>JBEANJ010000080.1:0-3714 GCA_041165565.1 Actinomycetota bacterium
ATCAAAGCAATCGCAATAGTGCCGGCGAGCGCTGAGGAAAATCGCCAACCAAAAGAATTATCTCCGAAGAGTCTGATGCCTACTGCGATCAGCCATTTTCCAAATGGGGGATGGACTACGAATTCTCCATCGCGGCCATCGATCTCTACGCCAACCGATAAGTAATCTCGAGCGCCATCTACATAATAGATTTCATCGAAAACCAAATCCCCAGGTTGATCCAGGCGCCAGAATCTTAGAAGCGCAGATATCGCAAGAATCGCTCCAAGGTAGAGGCGGGTCATGCACTTAAGGATACTGATGTCACAATTAGCAGATGAGTAAGTTGATAGTGGCCGCAACACCACTTGGAAATTTCCATGATGCTTCCGAGAGGCTGCGTGAGGCAATCAAGGAATCTCGATTTATTGTTGTAGAGGATTCTAGAAAATTTTCTCGTTTATGTAGCGATCTGGGAATTGAAAGTAAAGCAAAGATTTTGACATTCTTTGAGGGAAATGAAAAAGAGCGGTTAATTGAATTAGAGAGAGCTTTAATTGAGTTTCCAGAAGTATTGCTGCTGACCGATGCCGGAATGCCAGGAATAAGTGATCCAGGTTATAGAGCAGTATCTCTAGCAATCTCAAAAGGGATAGATGTAGTTGTGATTCCAGGACCAAGCGCAGTCACCACAGCGCTAGTTTTATCTGGATTACCTTCGGATCGTTTTACGTTTGAGGGATTCTTATCGCGCAAAGAAGGTGGACGGGAAAAAGAATTGGCGGCGCTGGCACAAGAGGAGCGCACCATGGTGTTCTTCGAGGCGCCGCATCGAATCGAAGAATTTTTAAGTGATGCGGTAGAGATTTTTGGCGGCGAGCGGAAAGCTGCCGTCTGTAGAGAAATGACTAAAACTTATGAAGAAGTGCAACGCGGCACGCTATTGGAACTAAGTAAATGGGCCGCAAGCAAGGAGATGTTAGGTGAAATAACTGTAGTAATTGCTGGCTTCGTGCCAAGCAGAATCGAATACAGTGATAAAGAATTGGCGGAAAAAGTTGTCGAGTACGAACAGGCGGGTATCGGTCGCAAGGAAGCAATTTCGATGGTCGCAAAAGAGCTGGCGCTACCGAAGCGACTGGTATTCGATGCAATGGTTAAAAATAAGTAGATAGACTTCGGCTGTGTCCGAGAAGTCTTTTTATCTAACTACGCCCATTTACTATGTAAATGACGCTCCTCATATTGGGCATGCGTACACAACGGTTGCTGGCGATTTACTAACTCGCTGGCATCGCCAACGAGGCGAGTCAGTCTGGTATTTGACCGGCACTGATGAACACGGACAGAAAGTTATGCGTAGCGCTGAATCAAATGGCGCAAGCCCTCAAGATTGGTGCGATCGATTAGTGGAGAACGCGTGGAAGCCAGTCTGGCGAGATTTAGAGATTGCAAACGATGACTTCATTCGAACTACAGAGCCAAGACATATGGAGCGAGTGCAGCGCTTTATGCAGAACTTGATGGAGAAAGGCTTTATCTACGAAGGTAAATATGAAGGTCCATATTGTGTTGGATGTGAAGAATTTAAACTTCCGGGAGATCTCGACGATGGTAAATGTAAAATTCATTCAAAACCTGTCGAAATGGTCAGCGAAACTAATTGGTTCTTCAAACTCTCCGAATTTGTTGCTCCATTACTAAAGCACTACAAGGAGAATCCAAGCGCATGTGAACCTGAAAGCGCCCGAAATGAAGTCGTTTCTTTTCTGGAAGGCGGAGTTTCCGACTTATCAATTTCACGTTCCACATTTGACTGGGGAATTCCAGTTCCTTGGGATACCAAACAAGTAATTTATGTCTGGTTCGATGCGCTCCTAAATTATGCAACAGCAGTCGGTCTTACTGATTCACCTGAAAGTGAAGGCGGAAAGTTCTTTGCAAAAACTTGGCCGGCCGATGTCCATTTAGTTGGAAAGGATATTCTTCGCTTTCACGCCGTGATCTGGCCAGCTATGTTGATGGCAGCAGGATTGCCAGTACCCCGTAAAGTCTTTGCGCATGGTTGGTTATTAGTCGGTGGCGAGAAGATGAGTAAGAGCAAATTAACTGGAATCTCCCCAGCCGATATAACTTCGCACTTTGGTGTGGATGCATTTCGATATTACTTTATGAGAGCTATTCCATTTGGCAATGATGGATCTTTCTCATGGGAGGATATGTCAGCACGCTACACAAGTGAATTAGCAAATGATTTTGGAAATCTCGCATCTAGATTATTGGCGATGGTTGATAAATATTGCGATGGAAAAATTCCGGAAAAGAGTGAAGCTGAGACGCTCGCAAAATCTTTATCTAAAACTGTAACGGTAGCCGATGAAGCTATATGTGCACTCGATTTCCAGACCGGAATCAATTCAATTATGGATTTCTGTAAAGAGGTAAATGGTTACGTTACTTCAAATGAGCCATGGGTAGTCGCAAAAGATCCGAGCCGGAAAAGTGATCTAGATGCAATTCTTTACAACACTGCAGAATCCCTTAGAGCCCTCGCAGTTCTGTTATTTCCGGTTATGCCGATTTCTACAAGAAAGCTTTGGAATTCTCTCGGAGCCGAAAGTTCTCTTGGTCCGATTGAGAAACAGGTTATCTCTAAAGTCTCCAATTGGGGCCAGCTAAAACCGGGCACCAAAACTTCTAAAGGCGAAATACTCTTTCCTAGGTTGGAAGAAGCGGAGAAATAATCGGCATGGCCGATCGACATAATCGAGATATTGATCGAAAGCCAGCCCCGCTCCCGGAGCCGTTACCAATTTCATGTGGTGATTCACATGCCCATTTAGAAATCGTTACCAATACAGAACCTGATCATCCAGAAGTAGCAAGAGTTATTGCCGAAGCGGCATCGGTAGGGATAAATCGAATAGTTCAAGTTGGATATTCCGCAGAACAATCTGATTGGTGTGTTCGTCTAGCCGAAAGATTTCCAAATGTGGTTGCCGCAGTTGCGCTCCACCCAAATGAAGCACCCGTAGTGAATGATTTGGAGTCAGACCTAGCCCGCATCACAGAACTCGCAAAGCATCCGAAAGTGCGAGCAATTGGTGAGACTGGATTAGATTTCTTTCGAACCGAACCAGCTTTACAAGACCGTCAGCGCTATTCTTTTAAGCGCCATATTCAATTAGCAAAAGAACTAGATAAAACCTTAGTGATTCATAATCGTGACGCTCACCAAGCAGTTCTAGATACTTTGGACGAAGTTGGAGCGCCAGCTAGGACCGTCTTTCACTGTTTCTCTGGTGATGCCGAGATGGCAAGTGAGTGCATTGCAAAGGGATACATCCTTTCCTTTGCAGGTACTGTAACTTTTAAGAATGCGCCGCAATTACGCGAAGCGTTAAAACTTGTTCCGTTAGACCAATTACTCGTTGAGACTGATTCGCCATTCTTAGCACCAATGCCGCATCGCGGAGCTCTAAATACTCCAGCCCAGATTCCCAATATCTTGCGTTTTATGGCAGTTGAGCGCGGCGATGATTTAGTCGAAATGGTCAGCGCTATCGGAGCCAATCTAGATCGAATATTCGGACCTTTTTAGCGATGTCAATAAATCTGCTTGGCGCCATTGAAATTCGAAAAATTGCAGATGAATTGAAGTTATTTCCAAAGAAATCTCTCGGACAAAATTTTGTGGTTGATGCCAATACCTGCCAGAAAATTGCTCGGTTAGCC
>JBEANJ010000081.1:0-3709 GCA_041165565.1 Actinomycetota bacterium
TCTCAATCAATTTAGAAACTGATTTAACTTCCATTCGATCTCGAATCTGATCGATTGCCTCTGAGATTTGGCGGTGTGGATCGCCGAGATTTGCCCCCAGCGCAATTACCGCTTTCATCGCTCGCTCTTGATGGTTACCGAAACATCCTTGAAAGGAATCGGAATTGGAGCTTGTGGTTTATGAACCGTAACTTCTGCGGACTCTACTTTGGGAAAATTTTCAAGAATTAAATCTCCAATTTCTTTAGCTAATTTCTCGATTAGATTCACAGATGGCCCGGTAATAACTCGGTGAGCCAACTTTGCAATTTCAGCGTAATTAATCGTCTCTTCAAGCGCATCACTATTTGCAGCTTTTAAGAACTTTGCCTTTACAGTTATATCTACAATAAAGTCTTGTTCTTCAATTTTCTCAGAGGGATTTACCCCATGTTTTCCGCGTCCCGAAATTCCAATTATCGAGATCTTTTCGCTCATATTTTTAGTTTATCTTTTAGCGAGCGCTTCGACTATAGCGATTGCATCACGATGTGGTTTTACCGAATGAGTCCGCACGCCCCAGATACTCTGTTTGGCAAGAGCTGCAGTTAACGCGATGCTGGCTGACTCGCGCTGGTCCGGTTCGCCACCAACTAGTTCTCCAAGAAAGCGCTTGCGAGAGGCGCCTACCAATATTGGATAACCAAGTAGCGCAAGTCGATCTAAATTCTTAAGAAGCTCCCAATTATGTTCGCTCGTTTTAGCAAATCCGATTCCCGGATCGATAATCAATTGTTCCGGGTCCACTCCTACTTCAATCGCAGAATTAATCCGCTCCTCTAACTCCTCGCGCACTTCCTTAACAACATCGCCATACCGAGCGTGTTCTTCCATAGTTTTAGAGTGGCTCCGCCAATGCATGATTACATATTGAATCTCCCGATTTTTGGCGATTAATTCATACATCTTTTCATCCGCCAATCCACCACTTACATCATTTACATATTTAACGCCCGTCTTTATGGCAGCTTTGGCAACCTCGCTACGCATAGTGTCGATTGAGACTGGAACGCCGTAAGTTACAACTTCTTCCAAGACTGGCATTACCCGCGCTAATTCTTCGTCCTCACTTACTCGTTCGGCACCAGGTTTTGTAGATTCGCCTCCGATATCGATGATGTCAACGCCCTCTTCAATCATGATTTTGGCTCGCGAGATTGCAGCATCAGTTGTGAAGTGGCGACCACCATCAGCAAATGAATCTGGGGTTACATTTAAGATCCCCATAACTAAAGTGCGCATTATTTTGTAGTTATTAAAGACATGGCTTCTGCGCGAGTTGCCGGATCACGGAGCATTCCTCGAACTGCGCTCGTTACCGTGCGCGCTTCTGATTTCTTTACGCCACGCATCGACATACAGAGATGTACGCAATCAACAATCACAATAACGCCACCTGGTTCTAGCGCTTCAACTAAAGCGTCGGCGATTTGCGTTGTTAAACGCTCTTGCACTTGAGGACGTCTTGCAAATAGATCAACTAAGCGCGCTAATTTTGAGATTCCAGAAACTCGACCGCTAGCCCCCGGGATATATCCAATATGGGCTTTGCCGTGAAACGGTGTTAGGTGATGTTCACAGTGCGAGAAGACTTCGATATCTTTTACGATAACTAACTCTTCATGTCCTAAATCAAATGATGTCGTAAAAATATCTTTTGGCTCTTGGAAGATTCCTTGAAAATTCTCCCGCATAGCACGCGCTACTCGAGATGGCGTTTCTTTCAAACCATCGCGATCTGGGTCTTCACCAATCCCAACTAGAATCTCTCGAATCGCACGCGCAACGCGTTCTTCATCGAACTTAGCGCTCATTAGGTAGTTTTCTTACGACGCTTTGTTGGTTCGGGTTCTGGAGTGGGTTCAACTTTTGGCTTTAATGCAACCGGTGGAATTCGCGAAGGTGCGCGCATCGGCGAACCGGTCCAAGCTGGACGTTTTGGCCGAGCGGCGACTCGTTTGAAAATTAATTCAATCTCTTCCTTTTGCAGCGTCTCTTTCTCTAACAACTCTTCGACCAACGCATCAAGAATTGATCGATTTTCAACCAGGATCTCATATGCCTCTTGGTGTGCGTTCTCGATAAGTGTGCGAATTTCGCTATCCACCACGCTTGCAAGATGTTCTGAGTAATCTCTTTGGTGCCCGTAATCGCGACCTAAGAACGGAGCAGAATCACTTGTGCCAAGTTTGATAGCGCCGAGTTTTTCTGTCATTCCATATTGAGTAACCATGGCACGCGCCAATGTTGTGGCTTTTTCAATATCGTTAGAGGCGCCGGTGGTTGGATCATGAAATACCAACTCTTCAGCCGCGCGCCCACCCATTGTGTACGCCAATTGATCGAGCATCTGATTTCGAGTCGTCGAGTACTTATCTTCATCAGGTAGCACCATGGTGTAACCAAGCGCATGCCCGCGCGGCATGATTGTAATTTTGTGAACAGGATCGGTATGTGGAAGCGCATGCGCAACTAGCGCATGTCCACCTTCGTGGTAAGCCGTAACACGACGCTCTTCTTCACTCATTAAACGAGATTTACGTTGTGGGCCAGCCATAACGCGATCAATTGCTTCATCAATATCGTCGCGAGAGATTACTTTGCGATTCTGGCGTGCGGTAAGAAGCGCTGCTTCATTTAACACATTTGCAAGATCAGCTCCAGTAAATCCAGGTGTTCTGCGAGCTAGGTTCTTTAAATCCAAATCTTTCTCTAAGGGTTTATTTTTTGCATGAACTTTCATAATCGCCTCGCGCCCTTTTACATCCGGGCGATCTAGCGCAATCTGGCGATCAAATCGACCAGGGCGAAGTAAGGCTGGATCCAAAATATCTGGGCGATTGGTTGCCGCAATTAAAATAACTTGATCATGTGGTTCGAATCCATCCATCTCAACTAATAGTTGGTTCAGAGTCTGTTCTCGTTCATCATGTCCGCCACCAAGACCGGCGCCACGATGTCTACCAACTGCATCGATTTCATCTACGAAGATGATGGACGGTGCATTCTGTTTTGCTTGATTAAATAGATCACGAACCCGTGAAGCGCCGACTCCAACAAACATCTCTACGAAGTCTGAGCCAGAAATTGTGTAGAACGGAACCTTGGCTTCACCAGCAACCGCTCTTGCAAGCAGAGTTTTACCGGTTCCCGGAGGGCCAAAGAGCAATACGCCTTTGGGAATCTTTGCGCCGATTTCCTGGTATTTCTTCGAATCAGCTAGAAAATCCTTAATCTCACGGAATTCCTCGATAGCTTCATCGGCGCCGGCAACATCAGCGAAAGTTACTTGTGGAACTTCATTGGAATGTAATTTCGCACGTGAGCGACCGAATGAGAATACTCGAGAGCCGCCTTGAGACCTTCCTAAGAAGAAGAGTAATAAGAAGAAGATAAGAAGTATTGGACCAAGTGTGAAAAGGATTGAGACAAAGATATTTGTGCGAGGTACTTCAACATTCCACTCTTTTGGAGGTGGAGTTGCGCTAAGTAAATCAACGAGGATTGGTTCTTGGCCGCTTACATACGAAGCTTCAACATTGGTTGCGCCTTCAATTGCGCTACCAGGTTTTAAAACCAATCGAATTACTTGTTGGCGATCCACAATTGTGGCTTGCTCGACGTCGCCTCGAGTAATTGCGCTCATGACCTGGGATGTTTCAACCTTGGT
>JBEANJ010000082.1:0-3590 GCA_041165565.1 Actinomycetota bacterium
AGGACAAGCGCAATATCAGCTCTCGATGCAGCGACCGCCATATTTCTCGTGTACTGCTCGTGGCCGGGCGCATCGGCGATGATTAATCGACGACCATCAAGAAGCGACATTGACCGATATGCAACATCAATCGTAATTCCTTGTTCTCGTTCTGCTTCTAGACCATCGGTAAGCAAGCTGAAATCAATCTCTCCAGCTGGAATTATCGATCCTGGTCTCCGTGTTTTCTTAGTTGCATCTAATGTGTCATGTGGGACGGAGTCGGTTTCAACAAGCAAACGTCCAATAAGAGTGCTCTTTCCATCATCAACGCTGCCGCAAGTTACTAACCTGACAATCGAGGGAGAAGTCATTAGAAGTATCCCTCACGCTTTTTCTTTTCCATGGAATCTTCATTCTCACCATCGATTAACCTTGTGGCGCGTTCACTTAACTTCACCCCGGCTACCTCTTCAACAATATCTTCAAGCGTTGTTGCTGTTGATTCAACGCCAGCAGTTAATGGATAACAACCTAAGGTGCGGAACCGCACCATCTTCATTATTGGTTTCTCTCCAGGCTGAAGCGGATAGCGTTCGTCATCGACCATAATCCATTGATTGCCACACTTTACGACAGGCCGCTCCTTAGCAAAATAAAGCGGGTTTACATAAATATTTTCTAATTGGATGTAGCTCCAAATATCTAACTCGGTCCAATCTGAAATTGGGAAGATTCGCATAGTTTGATCAGGGCGGATTCGAGTGTTGTAAGTTCGCCAAAGCTCTGGGCGCTGCTCGCGAGGTTCCCATCGGTGTCCGGATTGGCGAACACTAAAAATTCTCTCTTTAGCCCTACTGCGCTCCTCATCACGTCTTGATCCGCCAATTGCAGCGTCGAAGCCGTGTTTATCAAATGCTTGTTTGAGTGAAACCGTATTCATTACTCGAATGTATTCCGAGATTCCGTGGCTAAATGGGGTTATTCCATTCCTTATTCCATCTTCATTTATATGAGCAATCAACTTTAAATTATGCATCTTTACCACTTCATCACGGAAAGTGATCATCTCTTTGAAATTCCAAGTTGAATCTATGTGTAATAGTGTGAATGGAATAGGTGCGGGGTGGAAAGCTTTTCGTGCCAGATGAAGAATTACGGTTGAGTCTTTACCGATTGAATAAAGTAGGGCTGGCTTTTTGAAACTAGCGGCTGTCTCACGAAGAATCTCAATTGATTCATTTTCGAGCGCTCGAAGAATTGCCTCGCTACTTTTCACCTTGTCATCATACTTCGGAGTTGAATTGTGAAAGCGGAAAGAAGAGTTTAAAGCTTGCGCCTTTGCCAATCTCAGATTCCACATCAATTCGGCCGCCATGTGCACGCATAACGGCATCGACAATCGAAAGTCCAAGGCCAGTTCCTTCACTTCCATTACGTTTTCGCGATGGGTCTGCACGATAGAAACGTTCAAATATTCGCTCCTGGTCTGCTTTAGATAGACCAGGACCGTCGTCACGCACTTCAATAACTAATCCATCCGGGCGCTGTTCAAGATTTACTTCGATATTGGTTCCTTCAGGGGTATGGGTGCGAGCATTCGCCAGCAAATTTGTGAGAACTTGATGTATCCGCATCGAATCGCCTAAAACATATAGATCGCCATCAGGTAAATTCACTTTAATTTGATGGTTCGGTCCAGAGACGCGGGCTGAGGTGACTGATTCATTTATTAGCGTTCTTAAATCAACTGGATCCATTGCCATTTCTCGGGATTGATCAAGTCGAGCAAGTAACAATAAATCCTCTACTAAGGTAGACATACGAAATGACTCTTGCTCAATACGCTTTATTAATTCGCTAGTTTTCTCCTCACCTTTTATAGCGCCTTGGCGATGCAATTCGGCAAAACCACGAATAGCGGTGAGTGGAGTTCTAAGTTCATGTGATGCATCCGCAACAAAGCGGCGAAGTTTTTCTTCACTCGCTGTGCGAATTGAAATTGATTCTGCGATTCGAGCTAACATCTGATTTAGCGCCCATGTGAGTCGACCAACTTCGGTATCACCTCGAGCATCAGGTAGACGCGCTGAATAATCTCCTTTTGCGAACGCTTCAGCTGTTTCCTCTACTCGGGTCAATGGGCGAAGTGAGATTCCGATAATGCGCCGTGCAATCAGCGCTAGTAAGAAAAGAACGACTAAGCCAACTGCGAAGAAGAGAAAGCGAAGTTGGTTAATCGATTTTTTAACTCCATCCAAGGAAACCGCAATTATTACGCTGCCAGTCTGGTCCGGAAGAATTCTTGCCAACGCTCGGTACTCGGCGCCAAAACGCCCTTCACTTTCTATTGTGAAAGGTTTTTCCACTTTATCTTGGAGTTCTGCAATCGTAAGTCCACTAATTACTGTCTGGACTTGTTGGGGGCTCTGGCTACCGCCAAGAGTTCCGATCACAACTCCTTCAGGATCTAAGAGACTGATGCTGATTTCTGAGGGAACTTCGCGAATTGGTTCAAAAGGTTGGAATAACGGCTCTCCCTCTTCAATCTGTTCGCCTTCTTTGTAGATTCCGGCACGATCTAATCTGAGCACCGAAGAGGTTGATGTTGTTGCAAGTTGGGCGTCGATTTGAGCGATTAAGAAAGTTCTAAATGCAGTCTGTGCAGCAAAATCAGAACCGGTAATCCCGAGAGTACCTAATATAACAACGCCAAGTACCAATCGATTGCGCAGACTCCACTGACCAGGAACGCGCTTGAACTTCAGTAGTGGCTGATTCACAGCGCAAGGCTAATCGACAGATGAATTACTTTTGAGCTGGGAGGCGAAGTCGATATCCCACGCCGCGCACGGTATGAATAAGTGGCGGTTGGAAGATATCAATCTTCTTGCGGAGATAGGAAATATAAGTCTCGACTATTCCTGCATCGCCGCGGAAATCGTATTGCCAGACGTGATCAAGAATTTGCGATTTCGAAACTACGCGATCTGCGTTGATCATCAGATAGCGAAGCAAAGTGAATTCAGTAGGAGAAAGGTCGATTAACTTGCCGGCACGTCTTACTTCATGAGTCGCTTCGTTCAATTCCAGATCAGCAAAGCGGATTTTCTCTTCGTCGAGAGGTGAGGTAATTACTCCAGTTCTGCGAAGGAGTGCTCTCAGCCTTGCGACAAGCTCTTCTAAACTAAATGGCTTTGTCACATAGTCATCGCCGCCTAAAGTTAATCCTTTGATTTTGTCATCAGTCGAATCTTTTGCTGTTAAAAAGAGAACTCCAACTTCTTGGCCGCTCTCACGTAGTTGGCGACAGACTTCAAAGCCATCGAGATCAGGGAGCATCACATCAAGAATTAAGGCGTGTGGCTTAAATTCTTCAGCGACGCGAAGCGCCTCAGCTCCGGTTGCAGCGGTACGGACATCGAAGCCAACAAAGCGAAGACTCGTAGTGATTAACTCGCTAATACTTTTCTCATCATCGACTACAAGAACGCGCTGTGTGGCAACTTCGCTCTCATCTGTCATGGTGGGCTCTTTCTCAAGGAGTGCGGTGTTCTTCATGGCGCGCATGATTCCGGGCAAACCTTAGAAGTTTCTGAGAAAAACCTGGC
>JBEANJ010000083.1:0-4060 GCA_041165565.1 Actinomycetota bacterium
GCAGAATTAGGCTTTTATCTAAAGGTTGCACTAGTTGCAGGAGGCGCGGTCGCCATCGTCTACTTAGCTAGTCGTGCCTTGGGTCACACGGGGAATTTCGTGGAACTGATCTTGGTTCTATCCAGCACAACGGCAATTTACTTGCTTCTTGCAAAGCTATTGCGGATTGAAGAGGTAGGCGAAACTCTGCGAGTAGTTTTGCGTCGCAGCAAGTGAAGGTAGATAGGGTGACTAGGTGAGTATTGATTACACCAAAATTCAAGAGGTAGTTATTGTCGGTTCTGGCCCGGCCGGATATACCGCCGCTATCTACACCGCGCGCGCCCAACTTAACCCGATCGTTTACGAAGGATCTGTTACAGCGGGTGGCGCTCTGATGAATACAACTGAAGTTGAAAATTTTCCTGGTTTTGAAAACGCAATTATGGGTCCGGATTTGATGGACCAGATGCGCAAACAAGCGCTCCGTTTCGGCGCCAATTTGGTGACTGATGACATCGTTTCAATGAAGCTCGATGGTGAAATTAAAGAGTTGGAAGATGGCTCTGGAAATAAAATCCGCGCAAAATCCGTGATTTTGGCGATGGGATCTGCATATAAAGAACTTGGACTATCTAATGAAAAGCGTCTCTCCGGACGTGGAGTTTCTTGGTGTGCAACCTGTGATGGCTTTTTCTTCCGCGAACAAGTAATCGCTGTTATTGGCGGCGGTGATTCTGCGATGGAAGAGGCAAATTTCTTAACTAAATTCGCTTCAAAAGTTGTGGTTATTCACCGTAGAGAATCTTTACGCGCCTCAAAAATTATGGCGGAACGGGCCAAAAATAATCCAAAGATTGAATTTCTATTTAATACCGAGGTTCTTGATGTACTAGGTGAAGACAAGGTAACTGGTTTGAAGTTGAAGAATTCGGTAACTGGTGAAGAGAGTACCCGTGAATTCACTGGGTTATTTATTGCAATTGGCCATCTCCCAAGAAGTGAGTTGGTAAAAGGCCAAGTTAAATTAAATGGTGAGGGTTATGTTGAAGTAACCGGTCGCACAACTAAGACCAACATTCCAGGAGTCTTTGCATGTGGCGATCTCGTTGACTTCACATATCGCCAGGCAATTACTGCAGCCGGTTCGGGCTGCCAAGCCGCTCTTGATGCAGAACGTTTCTTGAGTGGGCATTAGAGTTTGTCAGTAACCGCTAAGTTAAAGGAGAAACCATGGCAACAGAGAAAGTAACGGCTGCAAATTTTGGTGATGTTGTGTTGAAGAGCACGACCCCAGTTCTCGTGGATTTCTGGGCAGAATGGTGTGGCCCATGCCGCGCTGTGGCTCCTATTTTGGAAGAAATCTCCAACGAATACTCTGGAAAAATCAAGATTGTTAAATTGAATACCGATGAAGAAGGTTCAATTGCGATGAAGTATGGAATTAATTCGATTCCAACTATGAATCTTTTCGTTGGTGGCCAGGTTGTAAAGAGCATTGTTGGAGCGCGCCCAAAGCCGGCTCTCGTGCGCGAATTGGCTGAATACCTCGGCTGATGAAACCCGATCGCGGGGATCTAGTAACTGCAATCACTAGCACTCTGCATCGCCTTGGCTTCTTAGCAAATACAACCGATCGCTTCGACCAAGATGTAACTGAAGCTGTTAAAGCATTTCAACAGACGCGCGGCCTCTCGGTTTCTGGTGAGATTGATCAGCCAACTGAGAAGGCGCTTGAAGAGGCGCGTTGGAAGCTTGGTGATCGAACTTTAAAATTGCAACAACCAAATATGCGTGGTGACGATGTGGCTTCGCTGCAATCGCGCCTAATTGATATGGGATTTAACCCAGGACGCGTTGATGGGATTTTTGGTCCTAAGACGGAACAGGCAGTAATCGATTTTCAGCGCTCTGCAGGAACAAATACTGATGGTATCTGTGGGCCAGGAACCATAATCTCTTTGATGCGCTTAATGAGAACTGTAACCGGTGGCGCACCTACCGAATTGAGAGCGCAAGCCGATCGTGTTAAACGCGGCCCAGCTCTTGCAGATAAAGTGATTGTGTTAGATCCAAGCCCACGCGATGAGATCTCTTCTCTAACCTTCGATATTGCCGAACGAATTGAAGGGCGACTAATTGCGCTTGGAGTCTCAGTTCTCTTAACTAGAGGAAAGAACACCAAGCCAAGCGAATCAGAGCGCATCGCATTTGCAAATAACACTGAAGCCGACTTGGTGATTTCGATTGGGATTGATAATTATCAAAACGAAAAAGCTAATGGCGTCTCTACTTATTTCTATGGCAGCGATCAACATGGAATTCACTCCATCGTAGGAGAAAAATTTGCAACTCTGGCGCAACGAGAGATCTGCGCGCGCACCGATCTTGCAAATAATAGAACCCACGCGAAAACTTGGGATTTGTTGAGATTAACAAAATCTCCAACGATTCGTCTTGAGTTAGGTTATCTGACTAATCCCAAAGATGCTGCTCGCCTTAATGATCCGAACTTCCGTGACACGCTCGCAGAAGGATTAGTGATAGCAATCCAGAGACTCTTTTTATCGGTTGAAGAAGATGCGAAAACTGGAACGCTTCGTATTGAGGATTTACGTCGCGCTGGATTGCGAAACGTTTAAATAGCTCTCTTATTGTGGGAGAATTAGCTCATGTCCGAGACTGAGCGCTACCAAACCCACGCGCCCGAAAACTTACAAGAGCGTTTCGCTCATCGTGCGGCTCATATGAAACCGAGTGAGATTCGCTCACTCTTTGCAGTTGCATCAAGGCCTGAGATCGTCTCACTGGCTGGTGGCATGCCAAATCTCTCTGCAATCCCAATGGATGTAATGGCCTCATTGCTCGAGAAATTAGTTCGAGAGCATGGCCAAGAAGCGCTCCAATATGGAAGCGGCCAAGGCCACCCAAAACTACGCGAACAGATCTGTGACGTGATGGCCCTCGAGGGGATTCGCGCCAATCCGGATGATGTCTTGGTAACGACCGGCTCACAACAAGCCCTCGATCTGATTTCTCGAATCTTTATCGATCCAGGTGATGTAGTGCTTGTTGAAGCGCCGTCGTATGTGGGAGCGCTCGGCACCTTTGCCCAGTACGAGGCTCGGGTTGTTCATGTGGAAATGGATCAAGCCGGACTCTCCCCTGATGCGCTCCGTGATGCGATAAAAACCCTTCGCTACCAGGGATCAAAAATTAAATTCATCTACTTGATTCCAAATTATCAGAATCCAACTGGTGTCACTATGCCAAGTTCACGTCGCACTGAAATTCTAAATATTTGCCGAGAAGAGAAAATCTTCGTGGTTGAAGATAATCCATATGGACTTTTAGGTTTCGATGGTCCTTCACCGAATGCAATGCGGGCTGAAGACTCGGAAAATGTTATTTATCTCGGTTCTTTTTCAAAGACAATTGTCCCAGGGTTTCGCGTTGGCTGGGCGCTAGTTCCACCAGCGCTCCGTGAGAAACTTGTAATTGCCTCTGAATCCTCAATCTTATGTCCATCTAATTTCTCGCAACTTGCAATCTCAAGTTATCTTGCAAATCAACCATGGCGCGATCAAATAACGCTAGATGCCACTTTCCCTAAATCTGCTAATTGGACTCGTCCAAAGGGTGGCTTCTATGTATGGGTAACTCTGCCTGCTGGAATTGATACGAAAGCGATGATGCCAAAAGCTATCGTTGCCAAAGTTGCCTATGTACCAGGTAATGCTTTTTACGCAGACGGTCTTGGCGCTTGGTCGATGCGACTCTCTTACTGTCATCCAACCCCAGAAAGAATTCGTGAAGGTGTAGCTGCGCTAGCCCATGTTATTGATGGCGAAATTGAACGGACCAACGCGCTCCGACTTAACTAAGTTTCTTAGCAATTCTCAATAAATCTTGGCTGTCGGCAAATTCAATTTGAATTCTTCCGCCGTTTGCCCCACCTTTAATTCGAACTCTGGTATCTAGGGCATCGCCAATCTGTTCTTCCAATTCTTGAAATTTACCGAGCGAGCTCGCGCTTCGCTTTTTACTAGAACTCTTTTTGCCGCTTCCGACAGCAATTAAT
>JBEANJ010000084.1:0-3504 GCA_041165565.1 Actinomycetota bacterium
TATGGGTAGGCGATGAGTTAAATGGCGCAACATTTCAAATGAAGCCGAGCCCGAGCCAATAATTATTCCAGCTCGTAATTCAAGAACTGGAACTGAAGTAGAGCGCAACTCTTCACCAGTTCGCGCTCTTGAGGCTAAATGTTTACTCTGCTTATCATCATTAGCAATACCGCCCAGATAAACAATTTGCTTCACTCCAGCGCTCTCAGCCGCTGTAGCAAAATTTCTTGCCATGCGAGCTTCTAATTCATCAAAGTCACTTCCAACGCCAATGGAATGGAGAAGATAGAAAGCTGTGTGAATTCCAGTAAGCGCGCTCTTCATCTCGTCGAAATTTGTGGCGTTGCCAACTGCAATCTCAACTTCATTAGCCCAACTCTGGCCAGTAATTTTCTTCGCATCGCGAACAGTTACACGAACCGGAATTTCTTCATTCAATAGGGCTCGCACCAATCGACCGCCAACGTAACCGGAGGCCCCGGTGACCAAGATTCGGCGAGATAAAGACATGGATGAAGATTAGACTTCGTCGGATGAATCGGCCAAAGGTAGTAATTCTCGGCGCTGGTTTTGGCGGATTAACAGCGGCCAAAGCCTTAGATCGCGTTGCTGATGTGACTTTGGTAGATCGCCATAATTTTCAGACCTTTTTGCCTCTTCTCTATCAAGTTTCAACGGCAGGCCTCGCCGCAGATCACATCGCCCATCCGATTCGCGGCGCGCTCCGTAAAACTAAAATTAAATTCCGAATGGGTTCACCGCTAACAATTGATCAGAAAAATAGATCAATCAAATTGGATTCTAGCGAGGTACTGAGTTTCGATTATCTGATTGTGGCGCTTGGTTCGGCAACAAACGATTTTGGAATTCCTGGTGTATCTGAAAACGCCCTGGGAATGAAGAGCGTCTCCGAAGCCTTGGATATCCGCTCATCTATATTGCGTCGTTTTGAAGATCTCTGTCGCTTTGAAGATGAGACAAAACTTTCTATAACTGTTGTTGGCGGCGGCCCCACCGGAGTTGAAATGGCTGGGGCGATAGCAGAACTAAAGAAAGGACCACTGCGTTCTGATCAAGCAAAGGCTTCTGAGAATATAAAAGTAAATCTCGTTGAGGCTGGCCCGAGAATCCTTCCATCATTTTCACCTAAGTTATCGGCGCGCACTCAACGCGACCTAGAAAAATTAGGTGTCCGCGTCCTTAACAACACCTCGGTAAAGGAAGTTAAACCGCGAGAAATTATTCTTGGCGATAAAAGCAAATTGCCATCTGAGATAACGATCTGGGCAGCCGGAGTTACTGGTGGGCCAATTATGAAGAAGTTGGGACTCCCAACTGAAAAGGGGCGGATAACTGTTGATGCGACGATGCAAGTTGCAAACTATCCATATATCTTTGCAATCGGTGATATTGCCGGCGCTAAAGATGAGAGTGGAAAATTTTTCCCAATGGTTGCACCCGTTGCAATGCAGCAAGCTCGCTTTGTAGCGAAGCAAATTTCTCGCTTGCAAAATAATCAACCGCTAGAGAGCTTTAAGTATCGCGATAAAGGCTCTATGGCCACGATCGGAAGACATAAAGCCGTCGTTGAAGTTGGCAGGTTGCGAATGAGCGGTGTTTTGGCCTGGTATGCCTGGCTCTGGCTACATCTCTTCTATCTTCTTGGTGGCAGAAACAAAATCGGCACTATGGCCGACTGGACTTGGAACTATTTAACTTTTGATCGCGGTAATCGCCACATAATGGATATTAGTTAGGACGCAGCGCTCCGTAAGCGGTTTCTGGAACAAATGGCGAGTTCGGTCTAATCCACTCAATTCTCTTATAAACGCTGCCTTGTATCGGTCTTGGGTCACGATCACCCTTATTTGGCCAAAATGAGAAAGCGCGTTCTGCTTGTGCAGTAATTGTTAACGAAGGATTCACACCTAGATTTGCGGTAAGACTCGAGCCATCAACAATATGTAACGTCGGATAATTCCAAACTCGATGATACGGATCGATAACACCTTTTTCTGGATCATCACTGATGACACAACCTCCAACAAAATGGGCAGTAAAGGGAGCACTGATTAAATCTCCAACATGGCCACCGGCGATGCCTCCGTACTTATTTGCGATTCGCCTGACAACTTCGTTTGCTGCCGGAATATAAGTTGCATTGGGATGTTCCGAATCTTGTTTAGAAGTTAATCTCCAGCCAAAAATACCTCGTTTTCCGCGCACAGAAATTGATGACTCTACGTTCTGCATGACTAAGGCAATTACAGTCCGCTCGCTCCATTTACGAACATCAAAAATCTTGGCAATCATTCCAGGGCGAAGAATTAGCGTGGCTAACCACTGTTTACGCCGTTCGCGAGCGGTATCCCCATCAGTCATAACTGTTTGAAGTAGTCCCATGAAATTCGAGCCTTTTCCATAGCGAACTGGTTCGACATGGGTGTGTTCATCAGGAAAAAATGATGAGGTAATTGCAGCGCCTTTTGAGAAATCTATCGGGCCGCTCTTAGGCATTATCGCGCCAGTTAAAGCTTCAGAATTTGTTCTCGATAATTTACCAAGCGCCGGCGAGAGCTTCTTCAATTTTCGCTTCGCTTTCATTTGATGGAGCAATTTTTGGGTGTTGTAAGTTCCGGCTGCAACAACCACTTCGCCAGCTGTAAAAACTCGCTTTCCACCAAACCATGCTGAACTTTTTCGCGCAGTTATCTGCCAGCCGCCATTTGCTAACTCTGATATTTCAGTAACTGTATGTTCTGGAAAAACTTGGGCCCCCGCGCTCTCAGCAAGACCAAGATAATTCTTAGGCAAAGTGTTCTTTGCGTTGTAACGACATCCAGTCATGCAGCCACCACACTGGCGACAACCATGTCGATCCGGCCCAACGCCACCAAAATACGGATCTTTCTCCAACACTCCTGGGCCATCACCAAAGTGCACACCCAGCGGGGCCATTTTGAAGGTGTGACCGACTCCCATTTCTTCGGCGACATCTTTCATCGCTTGATCTGATGGTGAGAAATATGGATTCGAGGCGACCCCCAACATTCGCGAGGCTTGGTCAAACCAGGGTAATAATTCGGCTTTCCAATCTGTTATATGGCGCCATTGAGTATCTTCAAAATAACTATCGGGTGGTTGGTAAAGCGTATTTGCGTAAACCAATGATCCGCCGCCAACTCCAGCTCCCGCTAGTACTAATACATCAGGAAGGGCATGAATTCTTTGAATACCGCGCAACCCTAATCTCGGTAAGAATAGAAACTTTGATAACCGCCAAGATGTTTTTGGGAAATCTTTATCAGTAAATCTTCGACCCGCTTCTAAAACTGCAACGCGATAACCTTTTTCAGAAAGTCTTAACGCCGCAACTGATCCGCCAAAACCAGAACCAATAATCACGACATCAAAATCGCGGACCTTTGCCATATCCGAAATCTACAGATACCCTTCAGCGATGTCTGCAAAGCGCGAAATTCAACGCAAACCACAACGTAGCGT
>JBEANJ010000085.1:0-3455 GCA_041165565.1 Actinomycetota bacterium
CAACGAAGCGGAGGTTGCAGCTCTCGCTGCATACGTTGCTTCATTGGCTCCTGGGCCAGCCGCAGTAACAAACGAAGAATTAGCTTGGGAACGAAGCGGTGATACCGCACTCGGCGGCGAACTTTTTAGAACTAATTGCGCGATGTGCCACAACTTGGCAGGACAAGGTGGCGCACTAACTCAAGGTAAGTATGCGCCTACGGTGATGGGCGTCGAACCGCGACATATATATGAAGCAATGGTGACCGGCCCACAGGCTATGCCAGTTTTTGCTAACACGGTTTTGACCCACGATGAGAAGCTCTCAATTATTAAGTGGATAAAACATGCCGAGAATGAACCAGCGCTTGGTGGCGCGGCATTAGGTCGAGTCGGCCCCGTTACTGAGGGTTTACTTGCTTGGACTCTTGGGCTTGGCTTGTTAATTGGTATTGCTGTTTGGTTAACTACAAAGGCTCGGTAACGAATGAGTAATGAAAATAGCGGAGCTGTTGAGAAATTAAGTGACCCCGGACTTCCGGAACATGTACATCGCAAAACTGATGTAGACCCACGCGCTGCTAAGAAAGCAGAGCGGCAAGTTGCAATTCTCTTTGCTTTATCGGCTATCGGAACAGTTCTCTTTATTTACTCTTACATCTGGATTCCTGAAGATACCTTTATCTTTTTACCAATCACTGGCACCACAAACGCCCACCAACTATTTCTTGGCCTGGGACTTGCCATGGCTCTCTTCTTTATTGGAATGGGAGCCGTGCATTGGGCTAAGACGCTCATGCCGGATCACGAAGTTGTTGACTACCGTAAAGAGCAAAGATCAAAAGATGAGGATCGTGCAGCTTTAGTGGCAACCGTGAAGGAAGGTGCCGCAAATGCCGGCCTTGGTCGCAGGCCACTTATTAAGCGAACCATGGGAGTTGCACTTGGCCTAGTTGGACTATCTCCGTTATTACTTCTTCGAGATTTAGGGCCACTTCCAGGTGATGAACTAACTAAAACGAATTGGAAAGAAGGAACTCGGCTAGTAACAGATCCGGGAGATCGCCCAATTCGCCCCTCAGATCTAGAAGTTGGTGGCGTTGCCCAAGTTCAACCGGCTTTTCCACCTGGCAAGGTGCGACATCTTGACGATATCGCTAAGGACTCAGTCTTACTTGTTCGGCTACGACCAGAGGAATTTAATTTGGATGCAGAACGACTCTCTTGGACTTATGAGGGAATCATTGCTTTCTCCAAGATCTGCTCTCACATGGGCTGCGCGGTAGCTCTATACGAACAGACCACAAAGCATCTCCTCTGTCCTTGCCACCAATCTACTTTTGATGTCACACGCGCGGCCAAAGTTATCTTTGGACCGGCAGCAAGACCTCTGCCACAATTGCCAATTACCGTCGATAGCGAAGGTTATTTGGTAGCTCAAGCGCCATTTAATGAAGCGGTCGGCCCGAGTTTCTGGGAGCGTGATTCCTAAATGAGCGCACGTGAACGCCTCGCTGGCGGAACGGCTAATTTCATCGATGAGCGAACGGGCGCTGCCAAATGGATGAAGAAGACTCTAACTAAAGTCTTTCCCGATCATTGGTCATTTATGCTCGGTGAGATTGTTATGTACTCGTTTGTAATTCTGTTGCTCTCCGGCACTTTCTTAACTTTCTGGTTTGACCCTTCGATGAAAGAGGTTGAATACGAAGGCTCTTATGAGCCTTTGAGCGGCGTAAAGATGTCCGCTGCATATGCATCAACTCTTAACATCTCATTTGATGTTCGCGGTGGATTATTGATGCGACAGATCCACCACTGGGCGGCCCTAATTTTTATGGCTGCGATGGTAATTCACATGATGCGCGTCTTTTTCACCGGCGCTTTCCGCAAGCCACGTGAGTTGAACTGGATTATCGGCGTTGCGTTACTCACTCTTGGAATTGTTGAGGGTTTTCTCGGTTATTCACTTCCAGATGACCTGTTATCTGGTACCGGTATCCGAATCGCTGAGGCGATCATTCAAGCCATCCCAGTCGTTGGCTCGTATCTCTCCTATTTCCTATTTGGCGGAGCTTTCCCCGGAGAAGTTTTTGTTCAACGAATTTATGCTGCCCATATTTTGTTGATTCCGGGAATCATGCTGGCGCTTATCACAGCCCACTTGATGTTGGTCTGGTACCAGAAGCACACGCAATACCCTGGACCTGGCCGCACTGAAAAAAATGTTGTCGGTTATCCGCTCATGCCGGTCTATATGGCGAAGGCTGGCGGTTTCTTCTTTATCGTCTTCGGGGTCACGGCATTTCTAGGCGCGGTCGCTTCCATAAATCCAATTTGGATTTATGGTCCTTACAACCCTGGCCAGATCGGAGCCGGTTCACAACCAGATTGGTACATGGGATGGCTAGACGGACTTGTGCGGCTTGCTCCCCCAATCGAGACGCACGCCTTTGGTTACACGATTTCATGGAACATTTTGATTCCGGGGTTAATTGTTCCAGGAATTATTTTCACGCTGCTTGCTTTCTATCCTTTCATCGAGCAATGGATGACTGGAGATAAGCGTGAGCACCACATTCTGGATCGCCCACGCAATAATCCCAATCGAACTGCGATTGGCGCCATGTCACTAACTTTTACTCTAGTCGCGCTCATTAACGGCGGAAACGACTTAATCGCCACTCATTTTGATCTATCGATCAATCAGATTATGTGGTTTTCGCGAATCGGCATAATCCTCTTGCCGCCACTGGCATTTGTAATCACAAAACGTATTTGTCTATCGTTGCAACGAGCCGATCGAGAACTAGTACTTCATGGTCGAGAAACTGGTCGCTTGGTCATGTTGCCTCACGGGGAATTTATTGAAGTTCACGAACCGCTCTCACCTGAGAAGGCTTATGTTTTGACCCAGCATGAACAAAACCCACCGCTTGCCATAAGTAGCGAAGACGCTCAAGGAGTTGCAAATCCACAAGGGATTAAAGGGCGAATTCGTACACGACTTTCCCAGGCTGCTCAAGAACAGATTGCTAAGCCAACAACCAAAGAAGTCTTAGAACTTGAAGAGGGCCAGCACTAAGCTTTTTCTTCCACCAATCGTTTTAATCGCACCAAACTCTTGGCCATTGCCTTTTCCACATAATTGTAAGAATTCCTTCTTTTTAACCACCATTGATATGGAGAAGGCCTTCCATCAAAACTCTCGACCACTCTTACCTTCCCATTTCCAAGGTCGGTAAGTTCATAACGCCAGACCCACTTTCCGAGGTGGCGCCAAGCGATTAATTTATTTGGCTCAAAATCCGTTACATAGTTTGTGATTCGATAGGGAATTCCTATTTTCATTCGCATTCCAAATTTTGCACCTAAAGATAATTTTTCGGGGCCCCAGTTGACCCCTTTTACTGAATTTGATCCGTCAATGATTGAGTGTTTTTTAGGATCAATTAATAGAGCGAATATCTCAGATG
>JBEANJ010000086.1:0-3414 GCA_041165565.1 Actinomycetota bacterium
GTGATATCAATTGCAGTTTCAGTCCCATGCTTCCAATCATCAGCGAGCAGGGTTGTGAATAATTTTCGATGCAATTTATCCATCTCATCATCATCGCGCTCTAGCTCAAGTGCTTTATCAATATCTCTTGATGCGATTACAGCGCCCGCCTTATCAGCGATAGTTTTTGCAACTTTGCCCATTTCCTCAATAGTTAGCAATAATTCAGATGGAACTGCGGCTCCCGGATGGCGAAGGCGAGTAATTTTTGCAACGTGATGCGCCATATCACCCATACGCTCTAAGTCCGCGCTCATGCGAAGTGCGGTAATAAGTGCTCTTAAATCGGATGCGACTGGTTGTTGCCGTGCAATGATGTCGATAATTCGTGAATCGAGACCATGTTGCAGGTCATCAACCCGATCATCAGCAGCAATGACCTCTTCAGCTTCTGGGAGATTTGCTGTAAGCAGCGCGTGAGTTGCCTTATCGATTGCCTCGGAGACGATGGTCGATAACTCAACTAAGGTCGCGGTTACGCTATCTAGTTCATCTTGGAAGGCGCTTCTAAGCCAGGTCATTGGGCAAAGGTAGTCGGTAAATGGCGCTCCGTCAGGTCTTCGGGTAAACGCGAGATTTAGAGAGCATGAACGAGGGGTTAACCCCCGCAGGTCGGGCTAAATACTTTCGTACGATAGCGCCATGAGGTTCCGTCGAGTTATCGAAGATATCGATGAACAGATAGAGATTCCTGAGTTATTGATTAAAGCGCTTGAATCACTTGAATCAGAATCTCTCTTAGTTTTACCTGGCGAAGTAATAATTCACCAGAGTGAGAACTTAGTTAACTTTGGGTTAGTTAAAGATGGACGCGTTTCAAGCGAGGACCTAATTGCTTTAATTCGAGTAGTACGTCGAACTAGCGAAACTCGAAGGGGTTCGATTGAAATCGCCAGAGGTCCTATTGGTGAAGGTAAAAGGGAACTGCGAGTTTCGGTCGCCCCACTTACTGAGGATGGATTAATTCTTGTTTTGGTCTCAGATGAAAGTGAAGCTCGGCGAATTGATGCAGTTCGCCGCGATTTTGTAGCGAATGTATCCCACGAGTTGAAGACTCCTATTGGGGCCCTTGGGCTCTTAAGTGAGGCGATATTGGGAGCGAAGAACGATCCAGAGGCTGTAGTCAAGTTTGCGACCAAGATGCAGAATGAAGCTAAGAGATTAACCGAATTGGTCCAAGAAATTATCGATTTGTCACGCCTTCAAAGTAGTGATCCGCTTCAGAAAGCATTCCCAGTAGAAATTGAAGATGTCATTCGAGAGGCTATAAACCAGGCGCAAATAAGCGCTGAATCTCGAAATATCGCATTAGATGTCGGGCTGATGCAACAGGCCGTGGTGATTGGGGATCGCGACCAACTAATTATGGCTATTCATAATCTTATCGAGAATGCAATTAATTACTCCCCAGAAAAAACCAAGGTTTCAGTAAATTCAACAATCAAAGAGGGGCTGATAGAAGTTTCGGTTACGGATCAAGGTATTGGAATTCCTGAGTCCGAATTAGGAAGAATATTTGAGCGCTTCTATCGCGTTGACCCAGCTCGATCTCGTCAAACTGGTGGAACCGGTTTAGGGCTATCTATTGTCAAACATGTCGCACTTAACCATGGTGGCGATGTTCGAGTCTGGAGTAAAGAGAGCGTTGGCAGTACCTTCTCAATACTTCTTCCAATAGCACCACCTGAGGAGAAGATATGACAACAATTCTGATGGTCGAAGATGAGAGTTCATTCTCAGAAGCTCTCGAATTCCTCTTGGGGAAAGAGGGTTTTTCAGTGATAACTGCCGTGACCGGAACTGAGGCGCTAAAGAAGTTTGAACAAGGCGGCATCGATTTAGTTTTACTTGATTTAATGATTCCTGAGATTTCCGGTACCGAAGTTTGCCGCCAGATTCGGGCTAAATCTAAAGTGCCAATCATCATGCTTACTGCGAAAGATTCAGAAGTTGATAAAGTGGTCGGACTTGAGATTGGCGCCGATGATTATGTTACAAAGCCATACTCATCTCGCGAATTAGTTGCCCGAATCAATGCTGTTCTAAGGCGAAATGGTTCGGACACCAACATAGGCAGCAATGGGGTTCTTACGGTCCAGGGAATCCGGATGGATATAGAACGCCATCAAGTTTCTATTGATGGAAAGCCAGTATCGCTTCCTTTGAAAGAGTTCGAACTTCTTGAATTTCTTATGCGAAACGCTGGACGAGTATTAACGAGAATTCAATTAATTGATCGCGTATGGGGTAGTGATTATGTTGGCGATACCAAGACTTTAGATGTTCATATTAAGAGAATTAGAGCGAAGATAGAATCTGATCCAGCAAATCCAAAGATAATCCAGACCGTTCGAGGTTTGGGTTACAAGATGGAGCTATAGATTCCAGTATTTTCTACGACAAGTGCATCAAGCTCTAGTTTTCCACCATTTGCAAAGTAGAGAGCAACAGGTACTCGGTAACCCGGTTTAGCATCAAGTAGCGCCACTTTGGCTTTGGCGTTGGCGCTATCGCCTTCAAATATCACGGGGCGATTTCGGAGCAAGATTCCATCACCTTGTAGCGCTGCAGTCTGGTTATTAACGGTGACATTTACAAGCTGGTCTGGGTTATCGCTATGGTTCACAAGAAAACCAACTAGAGTCGCGGATCCATCTGGTAGCGCAACTACTTTTATATTTCGCACCTTTATCGAATCAAGATCTTTCTCAACGCCATCAGTTACTTGTCTGATATTTCGAGTTTCTGCGCTACCGCCAGCTGCACAACCTGTTAAAGCCGGAGTCGCAATTCCGAGAGATGTCAAGAGGAGTGCAATTGCTCGAAGATTCATGGGCAAATAATGGCAGAAAGCGCGATTTTTCTCGGACGGAGTTCTCTGATAAAATTGGGCTCTAGCGAAAGGCAAAATCCCCACGATGACATTTAAGGTCGGCGAAACCGTTGTTTATCCTCATCACGGAGCGGCTCTAATCGAAGCGATTGAGACGCGGACCATAAAAGGCGAAGAGAAGATTTACCTAGTTTTGAAGGTGGCTCAAGGAGATCTCACAGTACGAGTCCCAGCCGAGAATGTTGATCTAGTAGGAGTTCGCGATGTCGTTGACTCAAAGGGTTTAGACCGAGTTTTTGGAGTTCTTCGCCAGCCATATACCGAAGAGCCAACCAATTGGTCACGCCGATATAAAGCAAATCTTGAGAAGTTAGCTTCCGGCGATGTAATCAAGGTCGCTGAAGTTGTTCGTGATCTCTATCGTCGCGATCTAGATCGTGGTCTATCTGCTGGCGAGAAGAGAATGCTCGCTAAAGCTCGCGCAATCTTGATCTCTGAACTCGCGTTAGCTGAGAACACAGATGAAGTTAAAGCAGAAACAA
>JBEANJ010000087.1:0-3408 GCA_041165565.1 Actinomycetota bacterium
ATCTATCGCTGCAGCAAGCTGAGCCTCATCAAGAGCATATGGATTTTGAATTCCAAGTTCTGGCTTGTGATACATCAAATACACAGCTGCATCAGCTATATAGATTGGTGCGTCATAAGCAGTGATCTTGCCTTTATATGGGGAATCAAGCTCCCAGACAACATCCCAACTTTCTGGGGCACCGTTAGTGATTTCTTCGTTGTACTGGAGGAGATTTGCTCCACGTCCAATGGGAACGCCGTAAGGCTTGCCATTAACAGTGTCATAAACATTGCCTTTCATTCCTGCGGCAATATCATCACTGAAGTTAGGTATTAGATCGATGTTAAGGGGTTGAACATCGCCACCAACGATTAGTCGAAGTGCCGCATCACCTGAGGCAGAGACAATGTCATATTGTCCGGTGCGCATAAGTGTGACCATTTCATCGGAAGTACCGGCTACACGAGGATTAACTTTGCAGCCCGTATCTGCTGTGAACTTATCGGTCCATGCCGGCTCAACGAAGCCAGACCAGTTGACGATATTTAACTCACCCTCAAAATCTCCCATTGCTTGATGCATAGGAATATCGGGTACTTCAATTGCTACACCACTATCGCTTCCTGATGAACATCCGCTAATTACCAAAACAGAAGCTGATAGCAAACTGAGCAATGCTATTTTCTTACCTCTCATTACCATCCTTTCGACTGACGCGCGTCAGTACTAAGCAGGAATCTCTACTGCATGGCCGATCGGCCACGCAACAAGAACCTGATCGCCGGCAGCAAAACTAGTATCCTGCCCCAGCAATTCTGTATTTGTTCTACTTACGTTTAGCATAAATCCGGCTTCGGTCATAACCATAAAAATTGTATTTGCCCCAACAAATGCTACTTCTTTAACAATTCCTGGAATTGACATCTCGCCTTCGTTAGCTTTCACGCTTTGCGGCAAAATTCGCATACGTTCTGGTCTGATACTGATATCAAAATTCTTACCAAACGCTTTTTTTGCATCCGCACTATCGACAATATTTGCGGCGCCAAGAAAACCCGCGACGAATCTAGTCTTAGGGTTGTTGTAAACAGATTGAGGAGTTCCTACCTGTTCAACTCGTCCTTGATCAAAGACCACAATGCGATCACTCATGCGCATTGCTTCCTCCTGATCATGAGTGACGAAGATGAAAGTAATGCCAGCGCTTCGTTGAATATTTTTTAGCTCAACTTGCATCTCTTCGCGAAGTTGTCGGTCCAAGGCGCCGAGCGGTTCATCTAAAAGCAGAACTCGCGGTCTTAATACTAAGGCCCTAGCTAGTGCAATACGTTGTCGCTGGCCACCAGATAGTTGATGGGGTAATCGATCAACCGCATGCTCTAATTTCACAGAGCTAATCGCTTCTAGCGCCTGTTTAGCTCGAACTTCTTTCGAAACTTTTCGCGCTCGAAGTCCATACTCAACATTTTCCTGAATTGTCATATGTGGAAAGAGCGCATAATCCTGGAAAACGGTATTTACATCTCGCTCATAAGGCGGAAGGTGCGTAATGTCTTTACCATTCAACTTAATAGTTCCGGTATCTGGATCTTCAAAACCAGCAATCATTCGGAGCACAGTTGTTTTTCCGGAACCAGAAGGGCCAAGAAGGGTGATGAATTCGCCGGCATTAATGTCGAGATCTACTCCAGCCACAGCTTTGACTTCGCCGAACGATTTACTCAGACCACGAATCTCAACGAGCGCCACGAGAAAACCCTACTCAGGCAAAGATGTAATAAAAGGTATTCCGGATAACGAAATTGGTATCTAAGCGCGAAGCGCCTGGGCAAACTCGAGGAAATCCCCAACAATGATGTCGATTTCGCGCTGGCCGTGGGCGAGGGAGATCAGCCACTGTTCATCCAGTCCAGGAGGGGTCATAACGTTTCGGTTTAGCGACCAGAAGAAGGAAAGTTCAGCCAAATCGAAATCAGTGGCTTTGTAATCGCGGTAGTTACGCACCGGAGTTCCTGACCATGTAATACAACCTTTAACACCGAAACCAACGGTGTGGGCCGGCAATTCATATTCGTTGATAATTTCTGACATACGAGTTAACGCTTGGCGATTTAAATCTTCACAACGTTGTAGCGCTTCGGGAGTACAAATCCGATCAACAGCACGGACTCCAGCCATCGCTAAGAAGTGGCCATTAAATGTTCCAAGATGTGCGTGCTTTCCGTTAATTATGGTTTCCATATATTCACGTTTGCCACCGAAGGCAGCAACCGGAATTCCACCACCAATAGATTTTGCAAGTGCAATTAAGTCTGGCTTGATTCCAAGTCTTTGTGCGGCGCCTTGTGGTCCGGCAGTTAAACCTGTTTTAACTTCATCAAACACCAATAAAACTCCGTATTGATCACAGAGCTGTCGAACTCTTTCTAGATATCCCATATCTGGAACTACGATGCCAATATTTTCTAAAACTGGTTCCATAATTAAACAAGCAATCGAATCAGCATGTGCTTTGAATACTCGTTCGATGGCATCCGCGTTGTTGTAAGGGACAACATGAACTTCACCAGGCACTACAGCGGGAAGTGGTATTGGATTTGGATTATCAGGTGATCCAGCAAGATTTACATCTGGCTTATTTGAGACCATCAATGAGTCATAAGAACCGTGGTATCCGCCTTCAATTTTTACAATGCCCAGTTTTCCGGTAGCAGCGCGAGCGGTGCGAATCGCATACATCGTTGCCTCGGTGCCAGAGTTTGCAAAGCGGACCATGTCTAAACCAAATCGGCGGGCGATAATCTCAGCGCCATCGCGGGTAATTGGAGAAGGGGTGGCAAAGAGCGTTCCAACTTCTAGAGTCTCTTTGGCCTCCTTTACGACTTCTTCATTCAAGTGGCCGACCAAAAGCGCACCAAATCCCATAGATAGATCGAGCATTTCGCGTCCGTCGACATCCATCATCCAAGCGCCCTTAGCCGAAACGATTGAGATTGGATATGGCTCCCAATGCTGGAAGCTCGAGGCAACGCCGAGCGGAGTTACTTTTCCGGCGCGAACATTTTCATTTCCAGAACCGGGAGCAAGTTTTGAAAACTTAGTACGTTCAATTTCAAGAAGCTCATGAATACGTGCGGAAGGAATCGGGCGATAAGAAAGTGGGACCTGTCTAAAGGTCTGAGAATGATGGGTTTGATTAAACATGGGAGTTTGGGACTTCCCAAATACGGTTCAGAAGAACCGATTTGTTGGTACCACGCTCCTTAGCACTTTGTGTTGCGTTACGGAAGTTTACTCCGGTCCCTAAGGGGCGGTCAACAGGTGTGTCTTATGCGTGATTCCTGCGAATCCCCGCAGTATTTACCTTTTGCCAACCTTAAAAACTTATAACGGTCTAGACTTCCGACACGTGCGATTAATACATCA
>JBEANJ010000088.1:0-3403 GCA_041165565.1 Actinomycetota bacterium
CATTCTGGCCCAGGCGAGGGACGATAGCGGCAAGTTAAGAAAGGATTATTTTCAAGAAGTAAAACCGCTGCGACTAACTAACTCTGCGAGAGCTGCTACGTATGAGATGATTGTGCGTGTCGACGCCATACGGTCCAAAAAAATCAAATTTGATGAAGATTTTGGAGCCGGGGCAATGAATTACCTTGGAGACGAATATATTTTTATTGCAGATGCGCTACGTGCTGGACTTAAAGGTGTACATCTTCCAATCGTGATTGCTACTCACCCAACTGAGAGTTCAGCATCAAAGTGGGGAACGCAAGAAGATTTAACCGCCCGGCGAAAGATATTTACTCGTGTATTTGGTTGGCGCGCTCCAATCTTTCGAGCCGGATTCTTACTTAAAACAAAATATCCAAAACCAGGTTTACTTGATTCAATTCGTTTTATTTTTAAGCCATGAAGATTTTTGCTCATCGTGGTTTTAGCTATAAATATCCAGAAGCGACTCGAGCGGCTTATGAGGGTGCTATTGCAATTAAAGTCGATGGTTTAGAGTGCGATATCCGCTTAACTCGCGATCGGATTCCAGTCTGTTTCCATGACCGAAATCTCAAGCGGATTGCTGGAATTTCCAAGACAGTCTCAAAAATATCTCTAAGCGAGCTACGTCAACTAACGGATGTAATGACGCTACGAGAATTAATCGATTTAGCTAATGAGAATCAAAAAGAAATTCTTATTGAAACCAAGCATCCATCAAGATTTGGAAGAGGTGTAGAAAAAGCGGTACTTCATGAGGTCAATGGCAAGAATAATTTCACCATCATGTCCTTCTCGCTATTTGCAACTCTTTGGCTCCGTAAATCAATTGAATCAACTGGGTATGTGATTGCTCATAGTTGGCGACTTTTATTTATTCCTACCGAGATTGTCGCAATTGATTATCGGATTTTCAATCGATCAAAGTGGGTGCGTAAGAGACTAAGAAATAAAGTTGTTTATCTTTGGACAGTCAATGATGTTAAGGATGTTAAATATCCCAACCAAATCAATGGGGTCATCTCAGACAGGCCTGATTTACCGTTCCTGCTCTTGCGCCCTAGCTAGCCGTTGCGATACGTAAACGGGAATTAGCGAAAGAAGGATCACTATAGTCGCTACAACATTAACGACGCTCGCTTGATTTGGACGACCAACCTCTTTAAGAATCCAGAGCGGAATTGTGTCAATCCCGGGCGGTGCCGTAAATATAGTTACAACCACTTCATCAAAACTTAATGCGAATGCCAGCAGCGCACCAGCTGCGAATGACGTTCGAAACTGAGGGAAGGTAACTAATCTAAATGTTTGCCATAAACCTGCTCCTAAATCAGCCGAAGCCTCTTGCAAACTCGGATTCATTCTTCGCAATCTTGCGAATACATTATTGAAAACCATGACAATGCAAAACGTTGCGTGGGCAACAATCATTCCAAAGTAACCAATATTTATACCGGCAGGAGTTAAGAAATTCGAGTAAGTATTACTAAAGGCCACGCCAGTAACAATTCCTGGCAATGCAATGGGAAGAACTATAAGGATATTGACCGTGCTCTTGCCGAAGAAAGAAAAACCCTTCATTGCAAATGCAAAAAGCGTGCCGAGAATCGAAGCAATGATCATGGCTCCAGTTGCAACTAATACGGAGTTTAGAAGCGCCTGTCTGATAGGGGCATAATCCTTTGCAAAAACCCACCATTTAGTTGAAAAGTCTTCTATGGGCCAGCCAGAAATTTGAGATGAATTAAACGAATTCAGTATTAGAACAAACAATGGGGTGTACATAAAAATCAAAATAAAAATAACTATCGATATTAACGCAAATCGAGCGCTGCGAGTAAGTCTCAACATGGCTACATCCGCTCCAGAGAGCCAGTTCGTCTAGCAACCATTAAGTAAATAACGATGAAGAAAATGGGAACCATCGAATATGCGGCAGCAACCGGAGGATTAAGATTTATGTTTGCCGCAATAATGCTGCCAATCATTTGAGTAGCTCCGCCTGTGAACCTTGCAGCGAGGTAGTCGCCAAGACTTAGTGAAAAAGTAAAGACTGATCCCGCAATTACAGCTGGAACGATTAACGGAAATACAACACGATAAACAGTGGTAAAACCTTTGGCGCCCAAATCACTAGAGGCATCAAATAAATTCGGCGGTATTTGACGAATTGCTGTATAGACCGGGAGTGCCATATATGGAAACCAAAGATAGGTCAAGGTCAGAATAACAATCGGAATCGAAAATCCCGGACCACGGATTCCAAGAGGAGCCATGGCCCAATTGAAAAAACCTTCTTCTGTAAACACGAGCCGCATCGCAATTATTTTCACGAGATATCCCGCCCAGAGTGGAAGCGTTATGGCAACGGCAAGAAAATTACGAACCCAGGGTTTGGCAATCTTTGCCATATAGATTCCTAATGGAATTGCAAAAAGTACACAAATCACAGTCACAGATAAAGCAATAAGTAAGGTTCTTATCGAAGTCGCCAAGTATGCCGGAACGGTCAAAACTAGTTTGAAGTTTTCAAGATTAAAACCAGGTGAAACCAACGAAGTGAATGGATCTACATTCCAAAAAGCTGTAATTAATAATAGAAAAAGCGAAACAATATATACACCAACAATCCAAGTCATCGGAAGCGCCAGGAGAGAGAAGAGTCGGACTCTTGAGCGACGAAGTAGGTAAGAAGAGATTGGAAGATTCCGCTTACTTGGATTAGTGGTCTTCATACTATTTTTTTTGCGAAACCATGGGGACGAAATCTCGCCCCCATGGTTTCAGTTAATCAACCTTTAACCGTTGCCCATGCATTGGTCCAGTCTTGGAAGCTAGTGCACTTCACATCTTTACGACCGTCAACGCAAGTTTCAATCGGTGTTGTCCAAGGCCAGATTCTCTTGAAGAACTCTTCATCTTCTGCGAAGAATGTATCGCAGTGAGCCTGAGCTTCTGGGCTGGAGCTGCAAAATGCGGTGTTGGCAGGAGCCATACCAAAGTTGACGGCAATTGCACCGTTAACGTCTGGTCTGCTTGTGTAATCCATCCACGCATATGCGCAATTGATATTTGGTGTCTTTGAACTTACCAGCCAGGAGTCATACCAACCGGTTGATCCTTCGACTGGAAGTGTTGTCTTGAGATTATCTTTAGCTGCGAACTTTCGAAGAACTTCCCATGAAGTTCCAACGACTGTATTACCACCAACGAAAGAGGTTATCTGAGCGACTGGGTCTGACCAGTACTCGCCGATAATCTGATTCTGTTGCTTTAGCAGATCTATCGCTGCAGCAAGCTGAGCCTCATCAAGAGCATATGGATTTTGAATTCCAAGTTCTGGCTTGTGATACATCAAATACACAGCTGCATCAGCTAT
>JBEANJ010000089.1:0-3401 GCA_041165565.1 Actinomycetota bacterium
TCCTTCACCACTGGAACCATAGTGGCGCTTCTCTATAAATTCGAGCGTGGCATTAGCTAATTGATCAAGATTTTCAGCTCTGGAGCCTTTAATCAGTACAACATCACCAGGTTCGATTCTCGCGATAAATTCTGTAGCTGATTTCCAGTCCGGTACTGATGCAGTCATCGTATTGCTATTTGATAAATTGGAAATAAATGATGATTCACCAATTGCAATTAGATTATCTATATTGGCGCTTATGGCGTATTCGCCAACTTCCTTATGAAGCGCATCCGACTCGGAACCTAACTCATGCATCTTTCCCAAAAACGCCCAAGATTGTCCACCGCTCTCTTGCGATAGTTGACGAAGAGTTTGTATCGCCGCCTTGCAGCTTTCGGGATTTGAGTTGTATGAGTCGTTAATTAGTGTGATCTCATGGTTCTTGTGCAATTCCATTCGCCACTTACTTTGAGCGGTATGTTGAGATAGCCCTTCTGAGATTAATCGCAAATCTATACCCAATGAGATTGCAGCTGCCGCTGCTGCTAAGGCGTTCGCAATTTGATGCGCTCCTAGAATTTGTAATTCGACACGCTCTCGACCTTGCTTTGTGACAAGATCAAAGGAGGCATACCCACCCTTTATCTCTATATCGGCTGCTCGAACGTCGCACTCTGGCTTTTCGCCGAAATAAAGAACTCTCAAATCTAAACCAGAAGCAATATTAGGTGTGAATTCATCGTATGTGCCCAAGATCGCCGTCTCGCCATTTTTTAGCCCGCGAATTAGTTCGCCTTTGGTCCGGGCAATATTCTCCCGAGATCCAAATTCGCCAAGATGAGCTAGACCGACTCTGAGGACGATACCAACATTTGGCTGGGCAATTTCCGTCAGCCTAGCAATATCTCCTTGATGGCGAGCCCCCATCTCGAGTATGCAATAACTAGTTTTAGTGTTTGCTTTTAAGAGTGTAATTGGAACGCCAATCTCATTGTTGTATGAGCCAGGTGGCGCAATAGTTTCACCAGATAATGAGAGTATGGATTTGAGTAAATCTTTTGTTGTTGTTTTACCTTGTGAGCCAGTAATTCCTATAACTTTTAGGTCTTTGAGGGTTAACCTTAGATGATTTGCGAGCTTCGAAATAGCGAGTAGTACATCAGAAACTAATATGTGATCTCCATTGACTGGTTTTGAAGTTATCGCAAGTTTGGCTCCGCGCTCAAAAGCATCTGGCACATAATCATGGCCGTCCTTTGATTCACCTAAAAGGGCAATGAAGACATCACCATTCTGAATTTGGCGTGAATCAAATTCAAAGTTGCCGGAGATAACATTTTCGGAATTGCCAAAAATTTTACCCTCCATAATTCGAGCAATTTCACCGGATTTCATGGGGATCATTTCGCACCAATCGCTTCCATGATTTCAATTCGATCGTCAAATGGCTCTAATTTGCCAAGTATTTCCTGACCTGTTTCATGACCTTTACCGAGAACTATTATTAAGTCGCCTGGTTTTGCTATTTCGATAGCGCGTCGAATGGCAGATCTTCGATCAATAATTATCTCCGCGCCATCTTTTAACTTTAGACCTGAAATCATTTCATCCAAAATTTTTTCTGGAGATTCACTTCTGGGATTGTCACTTGTGAAAATCGGCAAGTCACATCCGCTGTTTAGTGCCGCGCCCATAGCGCTTCGTTTGGTTCTATCGCGATCGCCACCACATCCAAGAACTCCAATGATACGTTTGGCTTTAACGCTTCTAACAGCCTCAAGAACTCGCAAGACAGCATCAGGGGTGTGGGCATAATCGACATAGATGTGATTCGGTTTATCTATTACAAGCTGTAAACGACCTGGGGCCCCCATTAATTTGGGAATTGAACGCGAAACTTCTCCCACATCGAGTCCAGATTCAATCGCAATCGAGACGGCGAGAAGCAGATTTTCAAAATTGAATTCGCCAATCAAGGTGGACTCGGAATCAATAACTTTGTCACCTGGGCCAGAAATCTGAATCTCCTTACTGAGACCGCTTTCTTTGAGAATCCTCAAATTCCAATCTGCGCGATCTCTTAGAGAGAAATCTTTATGTGAAATTTCAATTTCGCCCGCTAGCCTTCGACCATAATCATTATCTATATTGATGAATGCTTTTTTTGCGTATTTTTCAGTAAATAGAGAGCGTTTTGCTTGAAAGTAGCTCTCCATATTGCCGTGATAGTCCAGGTGGTCTTGGCTAAGGTTTGTGAATCCGACTGACTCAAAATGCAATCCTGATACTCGATTCTGAGATAGAGCGTGGCTACTTACTTCAATAGCTACATGAGTAACTGAGGACTCTCGCATTCTTGCCAGGATTGAAACAATTTCATCTCCAGTAGGTGTGGTCTTCCGAGCAGGACTCTGCTCGCCCACAATATCGATAGCAACCGTGCCGATAATGCCCGCTTTAAGCCCCGAGTATTTAAATATTTCCGATAGTAAAAAGGTAGTTGTGGTTTTTCCATTGGTGCCAGTAATTCCAAAAAGCATCATCTTTTTTGTAGGAAAGTCATAAAACCAATCGGTAAGGGTTACTGGTAAATCTTGAGTATTACCTATCTTTATCGAGGCGATTTTCCTTCGCGCAGACTCGTAACCTGTTGTATCAGAGATTACTGCAAGAGCACCCCGTGAAATTGCTTGGTCAACGAATTCAATCCCATGATGGCTTTCCCCAGGCATCGCAATAAACAAATCACCTTGTTGGATATTTCGCGAGTCGCTACATATGCCATTAATTTCAATATTTACTTGGGACGGATCTAAATCTACTTTTAGGAAATCAGCAACCTCTGTAAGCATTTTCGAAAATTTCCGCAGCGGCCTCATGATTTCTTTTTCAATTCCCGTTCATTCAGGGCGTAGCCAACTGTAACTTCAGCCGAAGGAGCTATCCGCTGATCGCGGAGAACAAATCCCATCACCTCACTAAAAACTGGTCCACCTAAATAGCCTCCGTAGTAAACCCCTTTTGGATCTTGAATTGTCACACTGGCTACATACTTAGGATTATCTGCAGGGGCAAAACCAATAAATGATGATGTATAACCTCTATAGCAACCGCATGAATCATCAATTCTTCTCGCTGTTCCGGTTTTGCCAGCAACTCGATATCCGGATATCGCAGCTTGTGGCGCGGTTCCTGAACTAGAGACCACGCTCTCCATCATCGCGCTCAACTGCGATGCCGTTTGAGAGCTGATTATGCGTTCACTTTTTCGACTTTCGTTCGGCGAAAATCTGCCACCGGCATCGGTAATACCTGCAATCAAAGTAGGTGCAACGCGCACTCCGTCGTTTGCGATAGTTGCAAATACTGATGTTGCCTGCATAGCTGTCAAAGAGTAACCCTGGCCAAATGCGACA
>JBEANJ010000090.1:0-3394 GCA_041165565.1 Actinomycetota bacterium
CGCCTAACTATTGATGCCCCAGAAGATTACCTCGGCGTTATAACCCAACTTATGGCGCTTCGCAAAGGGCGAATGGAGCAGATGGTCAACCATGGAACTGGTTGGATAAGAATGGATTTCAAAGTTCCTTCTCGCGGCTTGATTGGATTTAGAACTGAGTTTCTTACCGAGACGCGCGGAACTGGATTGTTGCACCATGTTTTTGATGGCTACGAACCTTGGAGCGGTGAGTTACGTACCCGCCCAACCGGCTCTTTGGTTTCGGACCGTGCTGGAAGTGCAACCTCATATGCAATCTTTGGACTTCAAGAACGCGGCACCATCTTTGCTGAAGTTGGCTCTGATGTTTATGAAGGCATGGTGATCGGCGAGAATTCGCGCCCGGAAGATATGGATGTAAATATTGTCCGCGAAAAGAAATTAACCAATATGCGCGCCGCTGGTTCTGATGAAAATGAGCGTCTGATTCCGCCAAAGATTTTAAATCTCGAACAGGCCTTGGAATATTGCCGCGAGGATGAGTGCGTTGAAGTGACTCCGGTTAATGTGCGGATTCGCAAAGTTGTGCTCGACCAGAACGAGCGATCTCGCCTAACGTCAAAGGCGAAAAAAGCCAACCAGGAGTAGCGCGACACGCCCCTCAAGGCGGTTTGTCAGTGGGTTCGGCTCTAATGCCCCACATGAACCTCCGTGAACTCGCCTTCCAGCTCTCCGCTATAACTCTGATTGTCGATGCCGCAAAAGAGGCTAAAGAACGGCTACGACGCGAATTCGCAAGCGCGCTAGATGAAGTTGGCGCTGATGCCGCTAAGGCGATGTTGGCTGGCGAAGAGATTGCGAAAGTCTCACTCATACACCCAAAAACTTCCGCCCAGGTACTAAATGAGAGCTCATTTATCTCTTGGGTTAAAACGAATTGGGAGTACGAAATTGTTGAAAGCGTTAGAGATTCGTTCCGTAAACATATCTTAGAGAGCGTTGAGAACGTGGATGGAAAAGCAATCTACCCGCGAACGGGTGAAGTTCTCGACTTTATTCAATTCAACTCACGCGACCCTTATATCGCAACAAGATTTAAAGATGGCGGTCGCGAAGCGTTAATTGAGGCATTTAGAGCCGGCGCACTCTCTCCTAATGAAGTTATTGCTGAAGAATTACTGATGGCGGTGGGCCAGTAATGGGTTACTTCAATCTTGAGCATTATGAACCGGTTGAGAACCGAATTCGCGCATTCTGGTCTAAGTATCCAAATGGGAGATTACTTACCGATTTAAATAGGAGCGAACGCGCTGACGGACGTATTGAATGGATCTGTCGAACTGAGGCCTACATAAATGCAGAAGATGCCCGCCCCCAAGCGACTGGATACGCAACAGAAATTGAGGGTACTTCGCCGGTCAACCGAGCAAATGCAAGTGAGAATTGCGAAACATCAAGTATTGGTCGCTGTCTTGCAAATCTTGGTTTCGCTGCCAAAGGAAAGCGACCAAGCCGGGAAGAGATGGGAAAGGCTATGCGTGGAGTAGCTCGAAAAGATCTTAAGAGCGGTGATTATGAATCACTATTAAAACAATTAATCTCTTGCTCAACCCAAGAACAATTAGGAGCCTGGTCAGCTTACGCAGCAACCTTCAATATGCCAGAAGGAAAACGGAGCGAACTATTGCGAGCATTCACCGATAAGCGGAGCCATCTTATGAAAAAATCAGAAGTTGCTTAAATTCAATTAATAATTGTTGCACTTGATGCTAGATGATCGCTGATGCCTAAGTGGCTATGTATCTTGGCTTTGACATCGCTACTCGTTAGCTCTTTGCTCATTATGTAATCGAATTCAATACTTGGTTTCCACGAAGGATAAGTCGCGCCTTTAACTAAATCATTCCACCCGATTAACTTCGGTCCGAGCCCCCACGGAAGATTGAAATCTCCAGTCATAATATGCAATCCCGGTAATTTCTCAACCCAATCTGCGATTTTGCGGAGTTGAATCCAATTTTTTAACGGTACAAAAGATAGATGGGTAGTTGTGACCGAGATTCCATTCTCTAATTCCGCAACTAAAGCCGATCGCGGTTCGTCATGGACATAAATGAATTGTGGTCGCTTTTCACCGGGCACAAGTAACGGCATACCAATCGGAGCTCGTCCAAGATTTATTCGATGCCATCGCTTTACCGGAACTTTAGAGACGATGCCAATTCCATACATAGCATCAGGTGGAATCGAAGAGTTATTATCAAAAATAATATCTTCCTTGACACCATGCCATTTCTGGCCGGGAGTTCCAAACATAGATGGCGCGAAAGCCCAATATGGTGCGCCAATTTCCTCGGCAACTTGGCGAACTTGGTTACCGTTACCGGAACGATCTTGATGAACATCAACTTCTTGGAGCGCAATCAGATCGGTGGTGACTTCTTTTGCGAGCAAGTTGAGGGCGTTCTGTAGATTGCCTCCGGAGTTCGGCGGGATTGCCATAGCATGGAGAAGGTTCCAAGAGGTGAGCGTGAATCCCTTCATGATTGCAAGGTTACTGGTGTATCGGGGTCGCTAGTAAGGTCGCCTCGTGCTGCTAAATCTGCCGCTCTCGAGATGCGAATTAGACCGCGCCGCCCATTTGCGCGGTGACTTAGTTGCGCTCGCTGAGATGTGGCAACGAGCAAAAATTATTGAGTTGATTGATGACCATTTCCGAATCAAAGATGAAGCGTTGGATTATGTCGCTCCAGACACCCCAGGCGATCGCTTTTTTCTAGGGCTCGATAAGACAGAGACTCCTTATTTTGTCGTCTATCGACGAGGTCTTGAAAATAAATCTTCTGAGGAATTCCAGAGCCTTCGCACTATTGGAAAGAAGTTAGGCGATCTCGAGATTGGCGCTGCCGTTCACGCTCTTGCGCTAACACAGTGGCACGAAAGCCACCAACGTTGCTCAAAGTGTGGTGGCCCGACCGAGATTGGTATGGCCGGCGCCATTCGAAAGTGTTCTGGGTGTGCTGCTGAGCACCACCCACGGACCGACCCAGCAATAATCGTCTTAGTTAAAGATGAAAACGATCGAATACTTCTTGGTCGCCAAAAAGTGTGGCCAGAAAAACGATTCTCTACATTTGCTGGTTTTGTCGAACCGGGTGAATCATTCGAGAGCACGGTTTTGCGGGAAGTTGCTGAAGAATGTGGCGGCCAAGTTATCTCTATGAAGTATCTCGGCTCTCAACCTTGGCCATTTCCGGCTTCGATAATGATTGCCTATGAAGCGGTAATTTCAAATCCAGGCACTACAAAAGCAGACGGTGATGAGATTGAAGAGATAATCTGGCTAGATCGAGAATTGCTAAAAGCTAAAGTCGCTTCGCAAGAGCTCTTACTACCGCCAGCAATCTCAGTGGCG
>JBEANJ010000091.1:0-3373 GCA_041165565.1 Actinomycetota bacterium
TTGGCGCACGTAGAGAAGAGAGATTAACTGCGACCGGCAAGCTCGTTGAAGCTGCCGGTCGTAAGTATTTTGCAAAGAAAACTGATGTAACAAAACCTGAAGATTGTGAAGCGCTAATCGCATTTGCAATCGAGAAGTTCGGTCACGTTGATATCTTGATTAATAATGCCGGTATCGCAAATGCAATTCCGGCAACCAAGGAATCACCTGAGCAATTTCGCCAAGTCATTGAAACTAACTTGATGGGCGCTTATTGGATGGCGCAAGCTTTTGCTAAGGCAAATACTGATGGTGGCGCTATTGTGAATGTGGCGAGTATTTTAGGAATCAAACCCCAGGGCCTACCTCAAGCAGCTTATGTTTCAAGCAAAGCCGGACTTATCGGTTTGACGAAAGATTTAGCGACCCAGTGGAGTTCGCGTAAGAAGATTCGAGTAAATGCAATTGCGCCTGGGCTATTTCCTTCAGAGATGGGCGATTCACTCCCACCTGAATCAATTGAATTCATCAAGAAAGTAACGCCGTTAGGTCGCCTCGGTGATCCAGAAGAGCTAGCCGCCACCGTAATCTGGTTAGTAAGTGATGCCTCAAGTTATGTAACGGGAATTACCGTGCCAGTCGATGGCGGATTGGTGATGCCTTAACCGCGGATTAGCGCTTGCAGGCCAACTTCAACCATATCGTTCAAAGTGCGTTCACGCGCTTCGGAGTCCATCGCTTCGTGCGTAAAGACGTGATCAGAGATAGTCATGATGGCAAGCGCGCGACGATTTTTACGCGCTGCAATTGAGTAAAGCTGATTTGCTTCCATCTCAAGAGCAAGTACGCCATGTTGTTGTAACTTCTTTGCGGAATCTGTTTCGTCATAGAAGAAGTCCATAGATGAGACGCCGCCAACATGAACTCTTTCAAACTTCTTGCTTGCTTCATATGCCGCCATCAATAGCTGGAAGTCGCAGTGCGGCGCAAAATCTAATCCATTGGTAAATCTTCGGTTGATATTGGAATCGGTAGATGCGGTCATCGCGAGTATTAAATCGCCCACCTTCGTCTTATCTTGGATGCCGCCAGCAGTTCCAATACGAATTGCAACTTGGACATCGAAATCATTAAATAGTTCAGTCACATAAATTGAAGCCGAGGGAAGTCCCATACCGGTGCCTTGGACTGATACTCGCTCGCCTTTATAAGTTCCGGTGTAGCCAAACATATTTCTTACCGAGTTATATTGCTTTACATTCTCAAAATAATTCTCAGCGACCCATTTAGCACGGAGTGGATCTCCCGGAAGAAGAATGCGTTCTGCGATATCGCCTTTTGCGGCACCAATATGTACGCTCATAGTTAGCGAAGGATAACAACAACGGCAGCGATGAAATGCGCAACGAAGGCAGCGGCGGTCATTGCATGAAAGAGCTCGTGAAACCCAAACCAATTGATGGAGAAGTTAGGTCGTTTAAAAGCGTAAATAATTGCGCCAGCCGAATAAAGAAGGCCGCCGAGCGCAATCAATATAAAGACTAAGAGCCCACCGCTTTGATAGAAGTCAGGAAAATAAAAGAAAGCGGCCCAACCAAGCCCTAGATAAATCGGCACATAAAGCCAGCGTGGCGCCGAAAGCCAGAAAACGCGGAAGATCCCAGAGAGAAGTGCGCCGCCCCAGACAATGGAAAGGAGTAATACCGCCTGATTTTTCTCTAAAAGATAAATAGAAAACGGGGTGTAAGTTCCAGCAATCAAGAGCGGGATATTGGCGTGATCAATCCGGCGCCAAACTGCTTTTGCGGCCGGGCTCCAAGGTACGCGGTGATAAATAGCGCTACAAGTAAAAAGTGATACCGCCGTTAAGGTAAATATGGTTAGCGTGATACGACCGCGGAGTTCAGAGGTTATAGTGATTAGAGTCAATCCGGCAACGAGAGCAAGCGGCGACATAATTAAATGAATCACGCCCCGCAGCTTCGGTCTACTTAATACGTTCATAAACCGCTTTCATGCTCTTATCGAAAGTAAGAAGTTCTGACTTCTCGATTAGCGCCGAGGCAATTATTAGCGCATCTGTCAAGGTTATCTTGTTCTCGCTTCTTAGTTCTGCTCCTAAGATTGCGCATTCTGCATCTATCGGAATTATTGATGGAAAAGCAGCTCGCACCTCTTTGATAGATGTAGGTAAATCGGCTGTATAGAAACCAACCAATAGTTCGGCAAGTGCGAGGCTAGAGATTGAAGGTGGGCTCGCTAACTCTTCAAAATCTCGTAACGCTTTTGCATGGTGGGAATCTTCTGGATCAAGAAGAGCGATCAACCACGAGGTGTCTGCGTGGCTTTTCTGTCCCACTCTTGTCGCTCCTTTTGATAGTCGAAACTCTCTCCAAGTCCAGGCATGGAACCGACCAGCTTTCGTAGTGACTTTTTCCACTCTTGTTCGGCAAATGGAGCCAACACAATTCGTTCTTCCTTATCAATCATGAACTCGATTTGGTCGCCGGGTTTCAAATTCACCTCTCGTAAAACTTCAACGGGAATTGTTATCTGGTTTTTTGAACTTATCCGAGACGAAGTTGCGCGACCGCGACGGGTACGAGACGTTGTGGATTTCTTAAGGCTCCGCTTAGCCTTTACTTTGGTAGCCATAAGTAAAGGCTAACCCCTTTTTCTTCGGCGTGTTGACCCTTGAAAAACGGCGTGTTTGGCTCACTTACCCGTTTTGACCGTCATGCGGCACTTCCTATAACCTCGCGCCCTTGTGTCCAAAGGGGCGACACACCCGACCGCGTGGGTCGGAGCTTATTGAGATGGAGAATGATGCCAACAATTCAGCAGTTGGTCCGTAAGGGTCGCGTTGATAAGTCAGATAAGACAACAACGCCAGCCTTAAAAGGTAGTCCACAACGTCGTGGCGTTTGCACACGCGTTTACACAACTACTCCTAAGAAGCCGAACTCTGCGCTACGTAAAGTTGCACGTGTTCGTCTCACCAGCGGCATGGAAGTTACTGCATACATTCCTGGCGAAGGCCACAATCTCCAAGAGCACTCCATTGTTTTAGTACGTGGCGGTCGTGTTAAAGATCTACCTGGCGTTCGTTACAAGATTGTTCGCGGCTCCCTCGATACCCAAGGCGTAAAAGATCGCAAGCAGGCGCGATCACGCTACGGTGCAAAGAAGGAGAAGAAGTAATGCCACGTAAAGGTCCCGCCCCGAAATCACCAGTCATCGCAGATCCGGTTTATAACTCACCCGTTGTTACTGCGTTAATTAATAAAGTTTTATCTCACGGTAAGCGATCAACTGCAGAACGAATTGTTTATGACGCACTTGAGAATTGCCGCGGAAAAACCGAAGTGGATCCAGTAATTACTTTGAAGCGCGC
>JBEANJ010000092.1:0-5055 GCA_041165565.1 Actinomycetota bacterium
AATTCGTGAAGTCGAACGGCGCCAGATTGAAAATATGACGGGCATCGCAAATCACCAGGGAATTGCACTAGTCGCAAAACCTTTCCAATACTCATCCCAAAAAGAGATTTTTGCTCGCGCAAAGTCACCGGCTCTATTTGTCGCAGTTGACGGAGTGACTGATCCGAGAAATGTGGGAGCTATCGCGCGAAGCGCGGCGGCATTTAGCGCCGATGGCTTATTGATCCCAGAACGTCGAAATGCACCGTTAACTGCCGCTGCTTGGAAATCGTCCGCAGGAGCTGCAGCGCGACTGCCAATCGCACAAGTCACAAACTTGGTTCGCTCAATGCAAGATGCGAAAGAATTTGGCTGCTTTGTTGTTGGTTTAGATGGAGATGCCGATACTTCAGTTGATGCGATGGAGATAGCTGACCAGAGCCTCTACGTAGTTGTAGGCAGCGAAGGCCGCGGACTATCTAGGCTAGTTAGAGAGAATTGTGATTTATTGATTTCAATACCGATGAGCAATACCGTGGAATCGCTCAATGCGAGCGTGGCTATGTCGATTGCTCTTTATGCAATCGATAGGAAGCGGAATGCAATTTAAACGCTTTCTGGCATTAGGCGATTCGATGACTGAAGGAATGTCAGATGTCATCTTTAATGGCAAATACCGCGGATGGGCTGATCGAACCGCAGAAGTTATGGCGGCAAATTGGCCAGATTTCACTTATGCAAATTTTGCAATTCGTGGAAAGTTAGTAGGACAAGTAGTTCGCGACCAGATTCCAATGGCGCTTCCCTTTATTGAAGGAAAATCAACGCTCGTTTCATTTCATGCGGGAGCCAATGATGTGATTCGACCTAAGTACGATCCTGATAAAACAATCGCAACATATAACAGTGGCGTAGATCAATTAGTAAGAGCAGGTGCGACGCTTGCGCTTTTCTGCGTTTTGGAGGATACCGGAGCTAAAACTCGAGCGGCCAAAGTTTGGCAAGAACGATTCGCGCTCTTTAATGAGAATGTAAGGCGTAGGGCTGCGAGCGTAGGCGCAATTCTCTTCGACCCAAATCTCGATGCATTCTGGCGAGATACTCGATTTATTGATGCCGATCGACTTCATTTAAATAATGAAGGACATCGTCGCGTCGCACAAGCAGTTCTCGCTCGCTTCGATTTACCTCACGATAAAGATTGGCGAAAACCGCTACCACCCGCCCAGCCAATTACTCCGATACAGAAAGCTGTCATTGACCTTAAATGGTTCTATAGCTTAGATTGCGCGGCCGATCATCCGGCGATGGAAGAAGTTGCAAGTATCCAGTTCCCATACCGTTTAACAATTAACTTCAGAAACTTAAGGCAGTCCAACTCCACTTGTATGTCCCGGGTTTAATTAAATATTTTGGCAAAGTATCCGGTCCACAGGAAGCAGTACCAGCGCCGCGATGAGCGGCATCAATGGTGATTACGGTATTGCCGGATGGTTGGACAAAAACATTATGTGTGGCATCTGCTAAATCAGTCGAGCGCATTGGAGTTACCGTGACCATACGTGGTTTATCTAGCTGAACGTATAACCCGTGATTGGTGCGATTAACTAGCGAAAACCAGCGAACGCCAACATGTCCGCCATTTTCTTGAGGCTTAACGTAAGGGACATATTGCTCAGCAACCGAGGAATTCCAGCGATGAATCTTTCCAATAGCTCGATCCGGCATAGTTTCAAAGGGCCCGGTTCCAAAATAAACAAGTTGATCTAACTCACCATTCATCTCGAAGTTTGTACCCACTCGAGCCACGTCATTTAATTCTTTAGGAAGTTTCAAACTCTCGGTAACTCGGCAGTACTTGTTCTCCAAGTATTTGTAATACGAACTCCATTTGGCTTCCGAGAGACTTTGCTTCCTATCTTTGTTAATTCTCGAAGCCCCCAGCCATCCCATTTTTCAGAGATATGGCCAATCAGATCGTTATCAGTAGGTGCCCGCCATAACGTTAACTTTGGTGGTGTTATTGAATTTGGAATCTTTATGGTTCCGTTATTATCGACAAAATCTTGATTCATTTTTGTAGTTCGAGACTTAGGAAGCGGCTTACTTGGCAGAGCAAACTGGTGAGTACTTACTTCATTTCCGATGTGCGCCCAGGGCGTGCTTAAAGCATATTGAATTGAAAAATTGATAAATCGTTCGCCAAGGCCAACTCCTGCTTTGAGTAATTTGGTCGGGATTTGAATTGGCAAGGAGCGGCGGGGCTTGATATTTGTCACTCGAAGGTCGTGGGTGGCGACCACTTTTCCATTGAGAGTAATTTCAAAACGGAACTTAAAACCACGGGTATCGCTAAAGAACTGTTTGTTGAAGATTTCAAAGCGGCCAGTTTTAGCGTTCTTTTCCTTAATCAAGATAGGCGATGCGATCTGGCGAAATTCTTGGAGAGCTGGTTTAGGGGAACGATTGGCGAAGAACATGCCATCACAGACGAAGGTTCCATCGTGTTTGGTTTCACCGTAATCGCCACCATAAGCGGAGCGAATCGTTCCATCCTCAAGTCTCTGATTTAACCCGTGGTCCCACATCTCCCAAATAAATCCACCTTGTAGCCCCTTTAGAGAATGAATCGCTTCCCAATATTCCGAGAGCGTTCCACTGCCATTTCCCATAGCGTGTGCGTATTCGCACATAATTAATGGGCGATCTGCTTTCTTGGATTTTGCATAAGTAACTATTGATGAAATATCGGGATACATCGGACAAACAACGTCAGTTAAATCATGATTCTTAGTCCAATTACCTCGTATCGCACCTTCGTAGTGAAGAGGTCTAGTTGGATCAAAACTTCGCGCATATTGAGCGGCCGCTCGATGATTTAAGCCTGCTCCTGATTCGTTACCTAGCGACCAGAGAATCACCGAGGGATGATGAATGTCGCGCTGAATCATCCGCGCTACTCGATCTACCCAAGCATTTAGATATCTTGAATCATCACAGAGCGTGTTCTGGAATGCGTGAGATTCGATATTGGCCTCACCCACTGCGTAAAACCCAAGCTCATCGCAGAGATCAAGCAACTCGGGATCATTTGGGTAGTGAGCGGTTCTGATCGCATTGAAATTCCAGCGCTTTAACTCCAATAAGTCTTGGCGCATATATTCGCGGTCCATGACTCTTCCGGTATTTGGGTGGAAGTCATGTCGATTTATTCCGTAAAGAATTACCGGTTGATTATTAACAAGTAATTCATTCCCAACAATCTCAACTCTTCGAAAACCAACTTTCTTAGAGCTCATCTCAACTAAATTGCCTTGCGGGTCAAGAAGCTCGATCTCTAGATCATAGAGACGTGGAGATTCCGCACTCCAGGGCGATATTTTCGGAATTGTCATTTCAAATTCGAGCGGACCAGCAATTATCGGTTCTGTTGAGTAAAACGCTTCGAGCTTCGCTTTTGGCATGGAGCCATCCCAATACTTTCCAAGAAAGTATTCATCTCCAGCAGCTTTTTCGGCAGCGCTCTTCTCGGTCCATTGTGGTCCTTTTCTAGCGACAACTTGAACTGTTTTGGTTGCGCCACGAATTCCAGGAAACTTTATACGTAATTTGTAATTCTCAATCGACTTGCCCTTTATGGAATTTATATGAGCACGCACTCGCAGAGTTCCGGTTTTGTTGTCGCTAAGTAAATTCGGAGTTGCATAAAAACGCTCCAAGTAAACTTCTTCGGTTGCATAAAGTTTTACGGAACGAGTAATACCACCATGCCACCACTGATCTTGATCTTCGATAAAACTTGAGTCAGACCACTTAATTACCTTTATGCGAAGCTCATTTGAACCGTTACCGACAAAATTAGTAATATCAAAATCTGCTGCGAGTCGAGAATCTTTAGCTATACCAACTTCTTCACCGTTTACATAAATAATCGCAACTGATTCGAAGCCGCCTATCTGTAGAACAATTCTTTTATCAGTCCATGAACTAGGAACCGTGAATTCTCTCTCATAAATTCCGGTTGGATTATTCTCGGGAACATTTGGCGGTAGCTCTTCAAAGGGCATCTGAACATTTGTATAAATTGGCTTGTCCCCAAAAGGCTGTTCACCTTCGACCATTGTCCAAAGTCCAGGAACTGGAATTGTGCGCCAGCGTTTACTTGGCTCCTCATTTGGATTCTCTAGAAGTTGAAAATTCCATTCACCATCGAGAGAGACTGTCATGACCCGACGTAGATTGTTGATCGGTAGACGATTTACCGATGTGGTCTCGGGATTCATCCAAATTGGCGAGCTCATCAGGGAGAGAATCTATCGCGCATAGTTTCGTAGAAAAGCCTGACATAATTCGGTCTTGCGCCTCCCTAGCTCAGTGGTAGAGCATCCGCCTTGTAAGCGGAAGGTCGTCAGTTCAATCCTGACGGGGGGCTCCAGAACATCTAGATATCCGCACATGCGATTATTGGCTAGTGCCTAAACAAACTTCGAATTTAGATGAGAGCGCCACACTTAGAAGCGATGTACGGCGTCTCGGAGATCTACTGGGCCAATCGTTAGTTCGCCATGATGGCCAAAAACTCCTTGATCTAGTCGAGTCCGTTCGCAAATCGGTACGCGAAGGCAAGGGCGATGAAATTCTAAAGTCGCTTTCAAATGATGAAAAAGTTAAATTAGTTCGAGCATTTAATGTTTACTTCAACCTTGCCAATGTGGCGGAACAAGTACATCGCTCTCGCATCTTGGCAATATCCAGGAATCAAGTTGGCTCTTGGCTAACTCGGGCTGTCAACAAAGTGGAACAAAATGTTGATGCCAATAAAGTCTCGACTAATGAAATAAAAAAATGGTTAGAGAACTTTGAAGTCAGACCAGTTTTTACTGCCCATCCAACCGAAGCTGCTCGGCGCTCAATCTTGACCAAACTTGCAACTATCTCAGACTTATTGGATCAACCAGAAAATACTTCCAGAGATCGGCGGTTAGCCGAAGCCGTTGATTTACTCTGGCAAACTGATGAGTTACGGCTAGGCAAACCAGAACCTTTAGATGAAGCGATTAATGCACTTTATTATTT
>JBEANJ010000093.1:0-3272 GCA_041165565.1 Actinomycetota bacterium
ATCAAAGTAGGTGCAACGCGCACTCCGTCGTTTGCGATAGTTGCAAATACTGATGTTGCCTGCATAGCTGTCAAAGAGTAACCCTGGCCAAATGCGACAGTTGGTGCAGTAGTACCGGACCATTGGGAGACTTCCAGTAATTTACCCGATTCTTCGCCGGGTAAACCTGAGCCAGTCTTACTAGCAATACCAAATTTTATTAAGTAGTCATGTAATTTCTCGTGAGAAATCATCTCACCAACTTTTATCGAAGCCACGTTACTAGATTGCGCTAAAGCGCCGGTCAAAGTAAGTCTCAAAACTGGATGAGGATCGTGATCGTGGAATACTTTGTCGTATCGCTTAATCTTGTCCGGAACCGTAAGTACTGTCTCTGGTGAGACTTTGCCTTCCTCCATTGCGGCTGCAAAAGTGATGACTTTTCCAGTAGATCCTGGTTCATAAACTTCTTGCACGGATGGGTTTTGCCAGCGCCTTGAATCGACTCCCCTTGTTTTTCCGGGTTCGAAAGTTGGAAAAGTCGCGTGCGCCAAAATGGCTCCAGTAGCCGGATCCATGACAATAACAGTTCCCGATTGCGCCCGAGCTTTTGTAACAGCTTTACGAATTTCGCGCTGAGCAATCCATTGAATATCTCGATCTATTGTCAAGCGGATTGTGTTGCCTCGCTTCTCTTCCACGGTAATTTTTTGGGTTCCAGGGATTATGGTGCCGGCTGCATTGGCATAGGTGTATTCACCATTGACACCAGCCAGAGTGGAATTTAAAGAGTATTCAAGTCCGGCAGCGCCAGCTCCAGATTGATTTACGAATCCAATTACTGCGGCCGCTAGCCCGCCTTGCGGATATTCACGGGAATAAATGCGTTCGGCGAAGAATCCAGCCAATTCATCGGCAAATCCCCCATCTTTCTTAGCAACTTCTTCGTTATATTGAGCAATCGCTTCTTGTAATTTTCTCCAAACGGCCGGTTGTACGCTCTGACTTATAACAACATATCTTCGTTCGCCAATCAGTTTGCTCTTTAAATAGTCCTTATCCATTTTTAGAATTGGCGCCGCAATAGTTGCTAGCTTGTCTGGAAAATCTATAATTGCTTGATCTACGAGTAATCGGTAAGCCGTAACGCTTCTGGCAAATTCAATACCATTGACATCAGTAATAGATCCCCTGGGGGCCAAGATTATTGATTTCTTTGCCAATTCAAGATCAGCTCTATTTGCATAGCCAGCAGCTCTCACAGCCTGTACATCTACAAGTCTTATAGAGAAGGTGACCAACAAAACTAGTGATACGGCAACAAGATATCGAATTCGCTTTTCGAATAATCCCGTTGCCATTTACTTTCCAACTTTCGTAACGGCTTCTGGCTGCAACAAAATGAACTTAATTTTATTATTTTCAATCATTCCAAGCGAACTTGCTCTACGAGCTAAGTTCTCTGGGTCTGAGATTCTTGCTATCTCTCTTAGTGCAGCTTCGCGATCTTCAGCGAGTTGGATAGCTTCCAATTTAAGATTCTTGATCTTAACCGCATCACTTCCCAACAAGATATTTATTCCGAGAAGTCCCAAAAGTCCAACTATAAGAATTGCTCCGATTAGGCCATAAAAAATACGATCACTTGCACGTTGACCGGCAACTGGTCGAAGTTCCGGGACTAACTTAAGAATCGCTCGCGAAGATTTCTCAACAAGATTTACCTTAGGGCGAGAGCCCGATGTGTTTAATGAAAGCGCCATCAGATAGCTATCCGTTCTATGGCTCGAAGGCGAACCGATTGAGATCTAGGGTTTCTGGAGATCTCTGATTCATCAGGAGTTTCGCTGCCATTGAAAACTAATCTGAATTTCGCCTCGTGCTCTTTTAGTTCAATTGGAAGTCCAACTGGAGATTTAGATTTCGTAACATCTGCAAAAGCTTGTTTTACGATTCGATCCTCAAGAGATTGGAAAGACATTACGACCATTCGGCCGTGTAGTTCGATGCAATTTATAGCTTGAGGGATAGCCCGTTTTAAGATTTCTAACTCTTGATTTACTTCAATTCGTATTGCTTGGAATGTGCGCTTGGCTGGATTTCCACCCAACCTGCGAGCGGGAGCAGGGATACTAGTTTTGATTATTTCAACTAATTCATCAGTATTCTCTATTTTTCTAGATTCACGGGCCTTCACAATATTTTTTGCAATCCGATTGGCGAATTTTTCCTCGCCGTAAGCCTTTATGATCCGAATTAACTCTTCCTGTGAATAATCATTAATTACATTTGAGGCAGTTAATGCGCTAGAACTATCCATTCTCATATCAAGGGGAGCCGATTTCGAGTAAGAAAAGCCGCGCTCGTAGTCATCTATTTGTAGCGAGGAAACGCCAAGATCGAAGAGAATCCCAGCTACTCCTTTTATTCCCATTCCCGATAAAAGTGTTGGAATTTGATCGTAAACAGCGTGAATGAAATTAATCCTTGAAGCGAATTGGGAGAGACGTTCTCTAGACCTTGCTAGCGCTCCCTGATCTCTATCAATTCCAATTAAACGTATGTGAGGAAATTTTTCAAGAAGTGCTTCGGCGTGACCACCCAATCCAATAGTTGCATCAACGACTACAGCTTCTTCTCGATTCTCTAAAGCGGGTGTCAAAAGTGCTACGCAACGATCTAGCATCACTGGAACGTGTTGAACTTGATTCTTTTCCATAGCAACCCTGGTTTTTGATTCCCTCCTCTCTGGTCACCGCCGGCCGACGGATGCTGGGGGTCGAGCGGCACCGGGGAAGAGGCGCCGCTCGGGCTGAAGGTCGGCGGTGGCCAGAGAGGAGGGAGCTCTTAAAACAGCCCCGGGAACACCTCCTCTGAAACTTCGGCGAAACCTTTCTCGCGATCTTTGAGGTAGCTCTTCCAAGATTTTGCATCCCAGATTTCAACTCGGGTATTTGCGCCAATAACTACGCAATCTCTCTCTAAATTTGCATATTCGCGTAGCCCATTTGGAATCATTACTCGCCCTTGTTTATCCGGAATCTCGTCATGCGCGCCGGCGAACATCACGCGCATGTAGTCACGTGCCGCCTTCTGAGTTAACGGCGCCTGTCGAAGTTGTTCGGTAATTCGCGCAAATTCATTTCCGGGAAATACATAAAGGCATCTCTCTTGTCCTTTTGTGATTACAAGTCCGCTCGCTAATTCATCGCGAAACTTGGCGGGAAGGATCAACCGCCCTTTTTCATCTAGACGAGGTTCATGGGTACCCAAAAACATTTGAACCTCCCCAA
>JBEANJ010000094.1:0-3238 GCA_041165565.1 Actinomycetota bacterium
GATCATTTCAAAGTTTTTCGACAAATAGTTCTACCGCTTAGCATCCCGGCCATAGCTTCGTTTGCCATATTCCAGTTCCTTTGGACTTGGAATGATCTATTAGTTGCTTTGACATTTGGTGGTGGCAAGCGCGAGATTGCACCACTGATGGTGCGACTGGCTGAAATGACAGGAACCCGAGGCGGTGATTGGGAGCTGTTGACTGCGGGGGCATTCGTTTCAATTATCGTCCCAGTAGCAGTCTTCTTTGCTCTACAGAGATATTTCGTTCGCGGACTTCTCGCTGGTTCTGTTAAAGGTTGATGGAGCGGTAGATGACCGAGGGAATCAAAGCTTTTTCCTTAGATGAGTTGCGAAAACGCAAGAGCGTCAAATGGCGATTTTACGAAAAGGATGTACTTCCCCTCCCAGTTGCCGAAATGGATTTTCCGATTGCAGAACCAATCAAAGTTGCTCTTGCGGACATGATAAATCGTTCAGATGCCGGTTATCTTGGACCTTTCCCAGAACTTTTTGAAGCGTTTCAAAATTTTTCTAAAGAATTATGGGGATGGAATCCGGATGTAACCCAAATGCGAACTGCGACTGATGTCGGTGTCGGAGTTGTCGAAGTTATGCGCACCTTGATAAACCCGGGCGATAAAGTACTTCTTAACTCTCCGATTTACGACAACATGTGGCGTTGGATTAGTGAAGTTAGGGCCGAATTAGTGGATGTGCCGCTAAAGCGAAATGATCTTGAATACTCACTAGATTTTGAAGCTATTGAATCGGCATATCGCACCGGAATCAAGGTCCATCTTCTTTGCAGTCCACATAATCCAGTTGGCACGGTCTTTGATCGAGAGTCACTTTCCAAACTAGCCGAACTAGCAAAGCACTATCAAGTAATCATCATCAGCGATGAAATTCACGCACCGTTAACATTTTCAGAAAAGAAATTTGTTCCGTTTTTGGGAGTGTCCGAGGCTGCCCGGGAAATAGGCATTACCGTAACAAGTGCCAGTAAGACATTTAATCTTGCCGGTCTAAAGTGCGCCTTGATTATCACGGAAAATCAATTCCTAAAAGAAAAAATTAACGCTATGCCAATCTCCGTAGCTTATAGAGCTTCGCTTTTTGGAGCAGTAGCCGCAACCGCAGCAATGTCTGAATCAAGGGAATGGCTAGCTGGAGCGCTTTTCACCCTAGATAAAAATCGAAAGTTAATTAGAAATATTATTGATACAAAGATACCTTCAATTAATTATCGAATTCCAGATTTTGGTTATCTAGCTTGGCTGGACTTGGCAGCGCTAGATTTAGGAGACGACCCAGCCAAGGTTCTTTTGGAGCGAGGCAGGTTGGCTGTCAACGGAGGTCATATGTATGGTCCTTCAAATCCATCATTTGTAAGATTAAATTTTGGAACTAGTCCAGAGATAATAACTGATGCTTTCAACAGAATTTTACAAACCAATGGCAGATAGTTTTGACGCCATAATTGTTGGCGGCGGACATAATGGTTTAGTCGCTGCTTGTTATCTAGCCAAGGCTGGCAAACGAGTTGCCGTCTTGGAAAAGAATTCTGAATTTGGAGGAGCTACTGCGAGCGTCTATGCATTTTCTGGTGTGTCCGCCAAATTGTCTAGATATTCATACCTAGTTGCACTTCTTCCAAATCAGATTATTACAGATTTAAATCTCAACTTTAAAACATTAAGCCGAAAAGTATCTTCATATACTCCAATTGGTAATTCAGGAATCTTGATTAATAGAATTTTCGACGATGAATCGAAAGCGTCAATTAATGATTTCACGGGCAATAATAAGGAAGCCGACTCCTGGCAACAGTTCTATAACCGAATGGGCGAATTTGCGCAGAAAGTCGCTCCCACCATGCTTAGACCGCTTCCAACTGAAACGCAAATTCAAGATTTGGTGGGAGAGGAGCTATGGCAGGAATTTGTCATACAACCTCTCAGCAAAACTTTAGAAAAATACTTTAGTAACGATGTTATTAAAGGAATTGTTCTAACAGATGGCTTGATTGGCACCTTCGCAAGCGCAACTGAAAGGGCTGCCAATATCTGCTTTATTTATCATTTAATTGGAAATGGGACTGGGGAATGGAAAGTCCCAATTGGCGGAATGGGAGTTCTCATCTCTGAGCTCCTTGCACTATCGGAATCACTTGGTGTCACGCTGCTCGCTGAAACGAAAATCGACAAAATAATAGATACTGGCGATCAGGTAATTATTGAAACGAGATCGAAGAGTTTTCAGTCGAAAGTAGTAATTGCCGGATGCTCTCCGCATTCACTGGCTAAATTGACTGGCGATCAGCCTCCGCAATCTCTTGACGGTTCTCAGCTGAAAATGAATATGGTTTTAAATAAATTACCAAGACTAAAAAGTGGTATGGATCCCAAAATAGCATTTTCAGGAACTTTTCATATCGATGAGAGCTATCAACAATTAGAGAATGCATTTTCTGAGGCGAAGGCCGGTCAAATACCCTCGGTCATTCCCGCTGAAATGTACTGTCACACTTTGACCGATCCATCAATTCTCTCGGATGAACTACAAGAGTCCGGTGCACATACCTTGACGGTCTTTGTTCTTCATACCCCAGCAAGTCTCTTTGACCATGATCATGATGAGCGCAAGTCGCTGGTCGTGAAGCGAGTTCTAGCCGGCTTGAATAAATACCTCATCGATCCAATCGAAAGTTGCCTTGCCCGTGATTCAGCGGGAAAACCATGTATCGAAATCAAGACACCTCAAGAATTAGAGAAAGAAATCGGATTGCCTAGAGGCAATATCTTCCACGGAGATTTGCAATTCCCATGGAAAACCAATGATGATCCCAGGAAATGGGGAGTTGAAACAAAATCACCTAGAATTTTTATTGGTGGCGCCGGAGCTGTTAGAGGTGGCGGGGTTAGCGGTATAAGTGGGCACAATGCGGCAATGGCTGCACTAGAGAGATTGGCAGAAATAAAATAGACTCTAGCCATGAAGTTAATTCGCCGCACACTAGCTCTAGTAGCGATTATCGCTGTTGCAATTCGCGGCATCCTCTCTTTCCTTACCTGGTTTGAAAAACAGGAAGAAATTGATTGGTCAGATGAAGAAGATTTAGAAGAAGCGATATGACTTATACGTACGTTCCGGGTACCTGCAATCTTGGAAAAGCAGAAATTCGAAGGCGCCAATTCGTAGCATTACTCGGACTCATCTTTACGATCTCGAGTTT
>JBEANJ010000095.1:0-3168 GCA_041165565.1 Actinomycetota bacterium
CATCCAGTTAATTTAGGAAAGTTAGTTCTCGATCAAGATGGCATAAAACCTTGTACACCACTTGCGATAATCGAATTACTTAAACAAAATCAAATCGACTTAAGTGGGCGTGACATAGCGGTCATAGGTAGGGGAACAACGGTAGGGCGACCACTTTCGATGCTGCTTTCTTCGAAGAGGATAAATGCCACAGTTACCACTTTGCACTCAAGATCAAAAAACTTAAGCGCTCACACAAAAAGATCTGAAATCATAATTTCAGCGGTAGGTGTGCCGAACTTCCTTACACCAGAAATGATTTCCCCAGGAGCAATAGTGGTAGATGTTGGACTAACGAGAACTGAAAATGGATTAGTGGGTGATGTGGCGGCTGGAGTTTCCGAGATTGCAAGTTGGATCACTCCGGTTCCTGGTGGCGTGGGACCGGTTACTCGAGCGATGTTGCTTAGAAACTTGCTAGATCTGGCGTCTAAATGATTCGTAAATTATCTTGGGCTGTAACTTTAATTGGGTTAATAACAGCGGCTCTCTACTCGGTTCGCATTGGTGCAATAACCCTAGCTATTGCGCTAACTCTCTACACCATTCCAGATTTTCGAAGCCGCAGAATGGTTGAGAAATTGGTGCCGGTCGCCCTAATTGTGTCCCTAATAACAGTCGCATTGGCGCTTCCACGTAGGTAACAGGTAAGTTCTGCCGCATGAGCAGATCAGGAAAAGTCACAGTAGTTGGTGCCGGTTTCTATGGCTCCACAACAGCTCTTCGCTTAGCTGAATATGACATATTTGAATCGGTAGTAATCACCGATATCGTCGAAGGAAAACCAGAAGGTCTAGCCCTAGATATAAATCAATCAAGATCAATCGAAGGTTTTGAAACTAAGGTAATCGGAAAGACCACAACCGCTGAAGGTTTAGGTTACGAGGCAACAGCGAACTCAGATGTAGTAGTGATCACCGCTGGTTTACCTCGCAAACCTGGCATGAGCCGAATGGATTTAATTGGAGTAAACGCCGGCATTGTGCGCGGCGTGGCTGAGAATATTGCGAAGTATTCACCGAACGCAGTCTTAATAGTGGTCTCAAACCCACTTGATGAGATGACAGCGTTAGCCCAAATTGCATCAAAATTCCCATATCAACGAGTTATGGGACAGGCTGGAATGCTTGATACTGCACGCTTCACTCATTTTGTTTCTGAAAAATTAAATCTGCCAGTATCTAGCGTTAAGACTTTAACTTTAGGGTCACATGGCGAAACAATGGTTCCTGTACCAAGTCGCTGCACAGTAAATGGAAAACCTCTTAGCGAATTTTTAAACCAAGCAGAAATTGATGAATTGGTAACTCGAACGAGAAATGGTGGCGCAGAAATAGTGGCGCTTCTGAAAACTGGATCAGCTTATTACGCGCCATCTGCCGCGGCGGCACGAATGGCTCGAGCAGTCATTGAAGATGCCAAATTGGTTATGCCGGTCTGCGCCTGGGTTAGCGGCGAATACGGCATTAAAGATGTTTATCTCGGCGTAGAAGCTGAGATTGGAAGAGCTGGCGTTATTAAAGTTGTTGAAGGCGCCCTTACTCCTTCCGAATTAGATGAGTTGAAGAAGGCCGCTGAGGCAGTTCGTACTAAACAAGCAGATGTGAAGGATCTATAAGAGGAGAATAAATGTCAAAGATAAAGGTAGTGGGAACTGTCGTCGAATTAGATGGCGACGAGATGACGCGAATTATCTGGGACTTTATTAAGAAGCAACTGATTCTCCCTTACCTTGATATCAATCTTGATTACTATGATCTTGGAATTGAACATCGTGATGCCACAAATGATCAAGTAACTATTGATTGTGCTAACGCGATAAAAAAGTATGGAGTTGGCGTTAAATGCGCGACTATCACTCCCGATGAAGCTCGAGTCAAAGAATTCAATTTAAAGCAGATGTGGAAATCTCCAAATGGCACAATCCGAAATATTCTCGGTGGAGTTATTTTCCGTGAACCAATCATCATAAAGAATGTTCCGAGGTTAATTCCTCACTGGAGTAAGCCAATCGTCATTGGCCGCCATGCATTCGGCGACCAATATCGCGCAACAGATTTTAAAGTTCCAGGCCCAGGAAAATTGACCGTAACCTTTACGCCGAGCGATGGTTCGGCTCCGATGGAGTTTAATGTTTTTGATTTCCCAGGATCTGGCGTTGCTATGACGATGTACAACCTAGATGAATCAATCCGTGATTTTGCTCGCGCCTCTTTCAATTATGGAATTTCGCGCAAGTATCCCGTTTACCTTTCAACAAAAAATACAATTTTGAAAGCTTACGATGGTCGTTTCAAGGATATCTTCGCGGAAATATTTGAAAGTGAATTTAAATCTAAATTTAAAGAGTTGGGACTTGAGTACGAACATCGTCTAATTGATGACATGGTTGCGACTTCACTTCGCTGGGAAGGCGGCTATATCTGGGCTTGTAAGAATTACGACGGCGATGTCCAGAGCGATACTGTCGCACAAGGTTATGGATCGCTGGGATTAATGACTTCGGTATTAATGACCCCAGATGGCAGAACCGTGGAAGCGGAAGCGGCTCATGGAACAGTTACTCGCCACTATCGCGATCACCAAGCCGGTAAAGCAACCTCAACAAATCCGATTGCCTCTATCTTCGCTTGGACTCAAGGATTACAACATCGTGCAAAATTAGATAACACTCCTGAAGTTGCGAATTTCGCTAAATCTCTCGAGCAAGTTTGTATCGTGACTGTTGAGAGCGGAAAGATGACTAAGGATTTAGCGTTGCTGATTAGCAACGATGCGCCATGGTTGAACACCCAAGAGTTTCTCGCCGCCATCGACGAGAATCTCAAGAAGAAACAGGGCTAGTTAATCCGTTCGCCGTTGGCGGCGCTAAAGAGATGAATCGCATCGCTCTTAGCCGAGACGGTTACGCTCTGGCCTGATTTTGGCGGGGACTTTGGATCCCATCTCACGATAACTTGAGCGCTTTCATCGCTAGCGTTATTGAATTTAACTGAGTTATCGACGGGCTTTCCATATACGAAGGCATCTGCGCCAAGTTCTTCAACAACCTCTACTTGAATTTCAAAACCGGTAGCGGCCGGTACAAATCCTTCGGGGCGAATTCCCACAATTACCGAATTGCCCGCG
>JBEANJ010000096.1:0-3163 GCA_041165565.1 Actinomycetota bacterium
TCAAATCCCACCGCCACCGCCAATTCTTTTTAATCCCCAAGCTGTAACTCGAAACATCGCTTCAAAAACAATAGCGCGTGAAATCTTACTTTTTCCAAACTCTCTTTCACGGAAAATTATGGGTACTTCAATTATTTCAGCGCCAATCTTTCTCGCTGCTCTAACCATCTCTATTTGAAAGGTATACCCCTCACTTTTAATTGATTGAAAATCCATACGTCGAAGTAGATTAGTGCTGTAAACGCGAAACCCACTAGTAGCGTCTGCAACATCAAGTCGGAGCATGATTTGAACATATTTATTGGCAAATCTTGAGAGCAATTCGCGAAATTTTGACCAGTTTTCAATACCGCCACCATTCACCCAGCGACTTCCGATAACAAGATCCGCCTCTACTTCCAACAATCTTGATAGATCACGAACTCGGTGCGAGAGATCTGCATCCATTGCAACAATTCTCGAATAACTTTGCGCTAAACCCCAAGCAAAACCAGCTAGATATGCCTTACCTAAACCACGTTTCGAACCCTCCGAAATCAGATTTACTCGAGTTTTGCTTACGGCAATCTTGGAAACTACATCATAAGTTCCATCGTTAGATGCTCCATCTACTATCAGTAAATCAACATTTCGAATATGTTTAAGGATTCGCTCGATTATTTTCGAAATACTCTCTACTTCGTTATAAGTAGGAAGTATTACTAATGGCTTCATAGCCAATTAAAGATCAAACGTGGATTTCGTAAGATGGATTTAAGATTGTCAGCGCACCATCTTGTTCACCGACCATACCTTCAGCAACTAATGTAGTTCCAACTTCAAGTCCGGCAATTTCGCGTCGACCCAAGAATTGCAATGTAACTCCACCACTCTCATCCCAGATTTCCACTTCTAGAGTTGGCGCTGAATTCATAGATGCCGGACGAATTGCAGTCACTTTGCCGACAACATGGGCACGCTTGCGCCATTGGATATTTCCAATCGGCATCATCTTCTCTTGATAGTGGCTAATCCCTTCGTTGCTGGAAACCCATTCACTTTGAGCGCGAATCGGAGTCGGCTTCGCTTCTGATTTTGTGATTGAAGGAGTTGAAACAGATGGTGCTTTCTTTCCCGCAATAATTCGCTCCACGTCAAACGGAACAATTGTTGCTACTACACGTTGCAAATCAGAGATAGGTCGAGCTATCTGCTCGGCTGATTCATCATGCAATAACCGCCCCAGAACTCCTTTGTACGAGCGCCGCGGGATTAGAAGAGTTAATTCAACATCAGGTTTTTCGGTAGCACGTATTGCGTAATCAACCGCGGCATTTGGTAGTCGGCGGTCTGGACAATCTATTAACTCAAGTGAAACATCACGAAGGGCTGGGTTCTCACTCCAGGCCTTAGCTAATTTTTCAGCTCTGCGATCATCTAATACGAAGTGAACTGCATGTAATTCTCGTGGTTTTAAACTACGGGCATATCGAACAGCAGCAATTGTTGCCACATCAACTTTATCTACTAGAACAGTAACATCATGACGCACTATCGAGGTAGCTCGGCTATCCTCCATGGAAATCAGCAATGCTTTTTGCTCGAGGTTATAACGGCGATTGAAATTCTTCATCATAAAAAGCACTATCGGGGTGCCAATAACAACTATCCAAGTACCATCAAAAAATTTCGTAATAGAAAGAACTAGCACCGTAATGAAAGAGATAGCGCCTGAAACTAGATGGAGTAAGTAGCGAACTCCACCTTCAGATCGAACTTTTTGCGACATCCCAAGTCCGGTGATGGTAAATCCCACGAAGACTGCCAATGCATATATAGCCGCTAAAGTTGTAATGCTTGCTCCCGAAATAATAACCAATAAGGATGCAAAGAGCGCAATAAAGAGAATGCCATTAGAGAAAGCGAGTTTGTGTCCACGAGAAGTGAGCCATTTGGGCAAGAAACCATCATTTGCAACTATCCTTACCATGCTAGGAAAGGCGCTGTAGCAAGTGTTAGCGCCGGCAAAGAGAATTAACATTGTGCCAGCTTGCACTACTAAGTAAAATATAGATGCGAAAGTGGATTCACCTAAGGCAGCTTTAGCAACAAGGGAAATTACTGTGGGCGTTCCTTCTTCATATGGAATTGCCGTCGTTTGGTAAGCGAGCCAACCAATGCCAACAATTAACGAACCAAGAGTAAGCGCCATGATTGTAAATGTTTTACGTGCATTTACATGTTCTGGGTTTTTGAAGAGCGGCACAGAATCTGATACAGCTTCTAATCCAGTTAGAGACGCACTTCCATTCGCAAAGGCCTTCAGAATCATCAAGATTGCGGCAAATGAAATTAAGCCCTGCTCTTCACCCAGAGGCAGCAGACCTGTTGTATTAGTCGCATAATCAGGCAAAGTTCCGTTGGCTGAGCGATAGATGCCAAATCCAAAAACTACAATCATCGAGAAGATAAACAGATAAGAGGGTATGACAAATATAACCCCTGCGTCTTTGACGCCTCTTAGATTCATATAAGTTAGAAAGATAATAATCGCAAGCGTGATGAACACTTTCTGATTCGACAGCGATGGAAATGCTGAAACTATTGCTGCCACCCCAGCAGCAGTCTGAATTGCAACCGTAATGATATAGCCAAACATTAATTCGATAGCGGCAACTAGAGAAACATTAACGCCAAAGTTCTCTCGTGCAACAACATAAGCTCCGCCAGCTTTAGTGTAGGTATTAATAACATCTCGATACGAGAGTGCAATTATAAATAACATGGTCAAAATAACAGCCAACATTGGAGTAAAAAGTCCGAAGGCTGCCAATCCAAAAGCCGGAATCAATGCGACAAGAATTTGTTCCCCGCCATATGCGGATGAGGAAATGCAATCTGAAGAAAGGATTCCGAATGCATTTCGCTTAGAGAGGCGTTGCTCATTCAGTGTATGGCGATTTAAGGGAGCCCCCAAGAGGAACTTTTTGACTCTATAAGAAAGCGGATCTGGCATATGCGCCTGCTCTGAAAGCGCCTTTGGTGAGGGCGCATCATCTGTCCACGATTTAGCCACGATGCCCAATTCTACGCCTCTTTATTTCACGCGTATGCTCTCCCTTATGGCGCTTAAAACTGAACTTTATATAGATGGGAAATGGGTAAAAGGCTCATCAACCGTTCC
>JBEANJ010000097.1:0-3106 GCA_041165565.1 Actinomycetota bacterium
GTCGATTTGATTTTGTTTAAGTAATTCGATTATCGCAAGTGGTGTACAAGGTTTTATGCCATCTTGATCGAGAACTAACTTTCCTAAATTAACTGGATGGAGGCCATCGACATCCTTTGTGGGATCAATTGAGCTCATAATTGATTCCACAGAAATACCTGTTGGAAGAGGCAGTTGTACTAGGAAGCCAGTGCAATTTCTATCGGTATTAAATTTCTCAACTGCAGTACTAATTTGATTTGCATCAGCATTAGCCGGGAGCTCAATACGAGCGCTCTTAATTCCCACTTCAGCACAATCACGATGCTTTCCATTTATGTATGAAATCGAAGCTGGATCATCGCCGACCAGAATAGTTCCAAGTGTTGGCGAAGTCGCCATTTCTGAGATTCTTACTTTTATGGATTCCTTGATCGCGGTAGCTACTGCACGCCCATCAAGAATTTTTGCCATAGCGGGATTGTAGTTGGCGAATCGAAGCCATTAACCGCGGAGTCAAGAGATAGAGAGCGCAACCTAGGCCCATTTGAGCGGAAATTAAGAAAGGCATGGCCCACCAAATTGGACCAGCAGATTTAAGGTTTGAAGAGAGTAATTCACCGCTGCTCAATCTTGCTAAAACAAATGAAATCAAGAGCACAGATGCGAGCGCACTATAAAGATAGCGATCAAGTTCTGGGCGGTTATAGTTTTTGACACCGTATTTAGTAATTAATGCGCCGGCAGCTATAGGTAGCGTTATCGCCAATAAGAAGATCGGAATGTTTCCAGTAGGAATCGCTCCTAGAAGCGGAATTGCGGGTAATTCATCAATTCTGTAAGAAATAGGTGAGATGTAGCTATTTACTCCTATCTCAAAACCACTTCCGATGAGATAACTTAAGGTTGCAATTGCGACATTTGGCAGATAAAACAGTTGAATTAAAGCCAGTGCTAAACCGCCAAAAATTCCCGGTTCGACAACGCGCGTTACCTTTAATACCGTATCAAAATGCCAGATAAGAGATCCAGCGAATACGAGAAAGCTAAATCCAATTAACGCTGAAAAAGCGATAACTGTGACGCGTAGTGATCGTTGCCATGGAAACTGTGTGGCATTTTTTGGCAAGATGCCACTTGTGAGAAAAGCAAAGAAAATTGAAACGCAAAATATAATCGGCATTGCGATATAAAATGGCGCTGATACGGTTCTGGCTAAGGCCGGAATTGAAATTATATATAGAATTAGAGTGTAAGAAATTGCGAAAGTTAAGATGTAACTACGGCGATCACGAGTTCCCGTTGCCCCAAGAATTTCGATCATGCGCTGGATACCGCTCTTGACCGCTAAGTACGGAATAAAAAGTGCGCCCAGTGGAAGATAAGTTAAATATCCGGAGCTCAATTGGAGCGGAACTTGATGTGCAACCAAAATAGACCAGAGTGCGGCTCTGATTGGGTCAGCGGTATTTCCTGTTGCGCTACCGGAAGTTGCCCAGACAACGAGAGAAATAAAAGATATTGGCAGGAGAAGCAGAATGATGCTGCGGATGGCTTGTTGTAAGCCAACGCGCAGAATCTCAAGCATTACTTAGTAGCTCGCGAAGTAATCGCGCCGTCTCACTCGGCGTCTTACCCACTTTAACTCCAGCCGCTTCTAACGCTACTTTCTTAGCTTCCGCGGTCCCTGATGAACCTGAGACGATCGCGCCAGCATGGCCCATAGTTTTTCCTTCCGGGGCGGTGAAACCGGCGACGTATCCAACTACTGGTTTTGTCACATACTCTTTAATGAAAGCAGCGGCACGTTCTTCGGCATCGCCACCAATTTCACCAATCATAACTATGGCTTCAGTTTCGGGATCGTCTTGGAAAGCTCGCAAACAATCGATATGGGTAGTACCAATTATCGGATCGCCACCAATTCCTACTGCCGTAGTAAATCCAATATCTCTTAGCTCATACATCATCTGGTAGGTCAAAGTTCCGGATTTGGATACCAGACCGATACGACCGGGGCCGGTTATATCAGCAGGTGTAATTCCGATATTGCACTTGCTTGGTGAAATTAATCCAGGGCAATTTGGTCCGATGATTCTCGTACTTCCTTGTTGCGCATATGCGAAAAAAGCGGCGGTATCGTGGACGGGAATTCCTTCGGTGATAACTACAACTAAAGGAAGTTTTGCATCAATCGCATCAATTACAGCCGCTTTGGCAAATTTCGGTGGCACAAATACTACGGAGGCATTTGCGCCTGTGGCGGCAACCGCCTCGCTTACTGAATTAAAAACAGGGAGTTTCTTACCTTCAATTTCAACTTCCTGTCCACCTTTACCAGGAGTTACACCACCAACAATCTTTGTGCCGCTTGCCAACATTCTCTTGGTGTGTTTCGTTCCTTCAGAACCAGTCATACCTTGAACGATAACTTTTGTATTCTCATCAATAAAAATAGTCATCGTTGGGCTGCCAATTCTGCGGCGCGAGCAGCGGCGCCATCCATAGTATCTAGCTGTTGGACGAGTGGATGATTGGCAGCTTTCAGAATTTTTCGACCTTCAACAACATTATTTCCATCTAACCTAACAACTATTGGTTTGGTCGCCTTATCGCCGAGAATTTCTAGAGCTTGGATAATTCCGTTAGCGACAGCATCGCAGGCGGTAATCCCGCCGAACACATTTACAAAAACTGATCGGACTGCGGGATCTCCTAAAATTATAGATAGGCCATCGGCCATGACTTGAGCGCTGGCGCCACCACCTATATCCAAGAAATTCGCCGGCTTAACACCATATTTCTCTCCCGCATATGCGACCACATCTAAAGTGCTCATGACTAGACCGGCACCATTACCGATTACGCCGACCTCGCCCTCTAGTTTCACATAATTTAAATCTTTCTCTTTTGCCAGAGCCTCCAAAGGGTTTGTCGCAGCATGGTCGATAAGAGATTCATATTCTGGGTGGCGAAAAGCCGCGTTATCATCAAGGGTTACTTTTCCATCAAGAGCAATGATTTTGCCATCGCCAGTCTTCACTAGCGGATTTACTTCAACTAAAGTCGCGTCTGATTTCTGGAATGTTTCCCAAAGTTTAATCAACACATCTGCTACTTGATTTTG
>JBEANJ010000098.1:0-3105 GCA_041165565.1 Actinomycetota bacterium
GTAAGCGCTGTTAATCCGCTTCGCTGGATTGCGGTTGCAGATATTCCTAAGAAACAATCTTTAATTTTTCGAAGAATTTTAAAGGCTGCGACCATTTCACGATATGCCTCAATCACACTCTCTCGTTTTACTTCACTTGGCAGCGGTCCAAGACTTCCTTTTTTTAGACGGAGCGCAAGAAGTGCGGCGAGAAAAAATGTAACTGCTGCGATATTTATAATTAATGCATCAGCTTGATCGGCGCGCAGCCGACCTTCCAATAAATTTCTAATACCGATACCAATCCCGCCGCCAATCACGACAAAGACCGTCCCACCTGTTACTGCAGTAGCATTTACCGAAACTAAAGTAGTTCTTCCTTCAGGTCCAGTAGTGTCTAGTAATAATGGCAAACCGGCGGACAATCCGGCAAGAATTAATCTATTTACACCAAAAGCTAGCAATACAAAGACCGTTAACTCAATTCCGGTTGCGCCGCTTCTGACTAGGCCTGCGATAAAAATTAGCGTTAAAGCTCGAAAGAGATTGGCAAAAAGAATAATTCTCTGTCTAGAAAAACGATCCAAAATGGTTCCGACTAACGGCCCGATTAACGAATAAGGTAGTAAGACCACCGCGAAGGCCGCAGCAGCTGATTTAGCATCAGGTTGTCTTTCTGGTGAAAACAGGACAAATGATGCGAGCGCTGATTGGAATATTCCATCAGTCAACTGTCCGGTCCAACGAAGTGCGAGCAATCTGCGGATCGACGATATCTTCATCGCCGCTGTGAATCTCATAAGAAGAAAGCGTAGTTATCTTTTAGGGCTTTATCCTTCTCCTTGTGTGGTCTAAACGAGCCTATGTCGATTTTGCTCTGAAGAAGCGAGCGACCGTCGCGAGTATCTATCGCGGTTTAAATACCACCTCAGATGCGTGTGATGCTGATCCTTATCTACGTCGCGCCGCCAAGTTTCATGGCGTAACCACAGAGCGAGAATGTCCTATCTGTCATAAAGAGAAAGTGACAGAACTGCAATACGTTTTCGGCGACCAACTCGGTCAATACTCAGGCCGAATTAAGACTGATGATGAGTTGAGCGAAATGCAGAGTGAGTACGGTGAATTTCGAGTCTATGTTGTCGAGGTTTGCCTAGGTTGTGGTTGGAACCATCTATCAGCCTCTTATTTGCTCGGAGATGGCGTGGCGCGAAAACCACCCCGCAAAGTAAAGACTCGGTAGCCTTCAGATATGAAGTGGTTAATAAGAATTGTTCTCTTCTTTGCCATTTCCGGCGCAGCTTTATTTACCTTCGCATATTTCAATACTGATATCCCAGACCCTAATGAGTATGTGAATTCTCAAGCCACCATAATTCAATATGCAGATGGTGACGAGATAGGAAGAATTGGGGCCCAGAATCGCACCATCATCCCATTAGCAAAAATTCCGCTTGATCTTCGTCATGCCGTATTAGCAGCCGAAGATAAAGGCTTCTATTCACAGGGCGCCTTCAATCCAATTGCGATTTTGCGGGGTGCAATAAATACCGCGCTAGGCCGTGGCCTACAAGGCGGCTCCACAATCACTCAACAGTATGCAAAAACTGCCTTTTTAACTGCGGATCGAACTATCCAGAGAAAAATTCGAGAATTAATTATCGCCATCAAGTTAGAGAATCAATTAAGTAAAGACGAGATTTTTGAAAACTACTTAAACTCAATCTATTTTGGGCGCGGTGCTTACGGCGTTGAGACCGGCTCCCAGGTCTACTTTGGCAAAAGTGTTGACCAGTTAACGATTCCGCAAGCAGCTGTACTTGCTTCAATACTTAGATCGCCCGGCTACTACGACCCAGATTTCCGAGAGGGAAATCGTGAGCGATTAGAGGCTCGCTATAAATACACGTTAGCAAATATGGTCGATGAAGGCTGGTTAACTAAAGAAGACGAAACGAAATTTACTGAGAAACTTCCAGACATTCGTCCACGTATCTCAACTGGTCAACTAGCCGGCAATAAAGGACATCTCATCGAAGCGGTACGTAAAGAGTTGAACGTTCTTGGTTTTCCCGATGAAGAGTTGATGGTCGGCGGTCTTGTCGTAAGAACTACTTTGGAGAAAGCAGCCCAGACCGCAGCTGAAGCCGCGGTCTTTCGCCAAGCTCCGAAAGACGCTCCGGCCGATCTTCATATTGGGTTAGTTTCCATTAGGCCAGGAACAGGTGAGATTGTTGCGATGTTCGGCGGAAAAGATTATTTAGAACGCCAATTAAACGATGCAACTCAAGCAATCACCCAGGCGGGTTCGACTTTCAAACCATTCGCTCTAATTGCCGCTTTAGAACAGGGAATCTCACTACAAAGCATCTGGAATGGTGACGGACCAAAAATATTTGATGATTTCATCGGCAGACCATACGAGGTATCAAATTATGGAAATAAATCATTTGGCGATGTCACGCTCCTAGCAGCAAGCGCAAGCTCAATCAACACTGTCTACGTTCCACTTGGCATAAAGGTTGGAGTAGATAAGGTAATTGATGCCGCTCGTCGAGCTGGAATTCCAGAGAGCGTAGTTATGTTTCCTTCACCATCAGTAGTGCTCGGTGTCTCAAGTCCGCGCGTAATTGATGTGGCAAATTCATTTGCAACCTTTGCGGCTAATGGGGTTAGAGCTAAACCAATTTTGATTAAAGAAGTTCTTGGTTCAAATAAAGGTCTGCTCTATCAATCCCGAATTGAGACGGAACAAGTCTTTGATGAGTCGATAATGGCAGATTTAAATTATGCGTTAGGTGAAGTGGTTCGCGCTGGTACTGCAACCTCAGCGCTTCGATCTTTTGGTAGACCAGCCGCAGGCAAAACGGGAACTTCGCAACAGAATGCTTCAGCTTGGTTTACTGGTTACACCCCACAACTTGCTACATCTATTGCTTTCTTCCGAGATGATGCCACCCAATCGCTAAATGGAATCGGTGGCTTAACTTCGGTAACAGGTGGCAGTTTTCCGGCTCGAATTTGGAGCGCGTATATGAAAGTTGCACTTCGCGGCGAACCGGAATTAGATTTTGCAGCGCCATCACTAATTGGTGGAACAGAACAACTACCAATTCCGGATCCAAT
>JBEANJ010000099.1:0-3066 GCA_041165565.1 Actinomycetota bacterium
GTTGCATATTCATATTTCATTAATTGCCTCCGGTAAGCGCTGCTTTTACGAGAGCTGAGACAGTTCCGCCATCAGCTTTTCCTGCAATCTTTGGTTGGAGCGCCTTCATAACAAGACCCATCTGGGCTGGTGAAGTTGCGCCAGATTCTTTGATGGCCGCAGTAATCAATTCTTTAATTTCTGATTCACTTAATTGTTTTGGAAGATACTCGGCAATTACGCCACCTTCTGCCTTTTCCGTAGCCGCACGATCGGCAGCGCCGGCTTGTTCATAAGCTTCCGCAGCTTCGCGACGCTTCTTTGCTTCTCTTGAGAGCACTGTGATGATCTCAGCATCACTTAATTCACGCGCTTCTTTCCCGGAAACTTCTTCATTTTTTATCGAGGTGAGCACCATGCGAATAGTGCTGGAGCGGAGTTCATCTCGAGAGCGCATCGCGCTCGTCAGATCATTCTGCAGTTTTTCTTTAAGTGACATAGCGGTATCTTCTCACGCCTATGGGATTCAAACTACGCGAAGTCACGTTACCCATTCTTCCCAAGGGCAGCGCTCCACTTCGGATTCTGCATTTCTCAGATCTTCATCTCACGCCAAAGCGGCATCGGCTTGTTAGAGAGATCCAAAGCTGGGGCAAATTAAAGCCAGATTTAGTGATCAGCACCGGTGATTTTCTCGCTCATCAAGATGCGATTAAAACCACTTTGGAAGCGCTCTCTCCCTTATTTAGATTTCCGGGGCTTTATGTATTCGGCTCAAATGATTACTACGGACCTAAATTTAAGAATCCGTTTTCATATTTAATGAGAGATGATGGAGTTCGAAAGCTCGGCAAAAAACTTCCGGTAGAAAAACTAGACGATGGCCTAAGCAAAGCGGGTTGGCATAACTTAAATCGAACGAAGTTAAAAATTAATATCAATGGCGTTTCGATAGAGGCACGGGGCACGGATGATGCCCATTTAAATCTCGATGATTATTCGCTTGTAAAAGGTAAGCGCGGCAAAGTTGATCTTTCTATTGGTGTTACACATGCACCGTATAAGAGAGTTCTAGATGCGATGGCGAAAGATTCGCTTGATCTGATATTTGCTGGCCACACTCATGGCGGCCAAGTTCGCTTGCCCTGGTTTGGTGGAAGTAGAGCGCTTACTACTAATTGTGATCTGCCAAATTGGCGATCGCGTGGGCTCACTAAATTAGATGGTGAGCCTTATTTACATGTCTCAGCCGGAATGGGTTACAACCCATTTACACCGATTAGGTTCTTTTCTCCGCCTGAAGTTTCGCTTATAACTTTGCAGCAAATTCGGTAGCGACTAATTCTGCAATCTGGGCGGTGTTTAGCGCTGCGCCTTTTCGCAAATTGTCGCCACAGACAAATAGCTCAATTGCGTTCGGATTATCGAGCGATTTACGAACGCGTCCAACCCAAGTTGGATCAGTGCCAACGACATCAGCAGGAGTTGGGAACTTATGATTTTCTGGATCGTCAACCAATTTAACTCCAGCGGCATTAGCAAGAACATCTTGAGCTTCCTTACGATCTACCTCTCTTGCAAATACCGCATGGACTGCTAGCGAGTGTGTAGTTATCACCGGAACTCGGACGCATGTTGCAGAAACCTTGAGATCCTTAAGTCCTAGGATTTTCCTTGATTCATTCCGTACTTTCATCTCTTCTGAGGAATATCCATCGCTCTTCAGCGATCCAGCCCAAGGAATCACATTCAGTGCAAGTGGCGCTGGAAATGGTCCAAGATCACTTACGACTTTACTGATGTCGCCTGCGGTATCGCCAAGATTTTTTCCGGCAACGCTATCAACTTGTTTGTAGAGAGTATCGATTCCGGATTGGCCAGCACCGGATGCTGCTTGATAGGAAGCGACAACTAATTCTTTTAATTCATATTTCTTATGCAAAGCGCCCATCGCAACAATCATCGAAAGTGTTGTGCAATTTGGATTCGAGATAATTCCTTTGGGGCGATTCTGTACCTCTTCTGGATTTACTTCAGGCACGACTAGCGGAACTTCTGGATCCATTCGAAAAGCTCCGGAGTTATCAACACAAATCGCGCCACGAGCGGCAGCAATTGGCGCCCACTCAGCTGAAACTTCGTCCGGGACATCAAACATCGCAACATCTATTCCATCAAATGCTTCCGGTGATAGAGCAACCACGGTTAACTCTTCACCTCGACATTTCAATTTCTTACCAGCGCTACGAGCTGAAGCAATTAGGCGAATTTCTCCCCAGACATCTGGTCGCGTTGAAAGTAAATCCAGCATCACGGTACCAACTGCGCCCGTTGCACCAACTACTGCAAGTGATGGTTTCATCGACCGCTACCTCCGTAAACAACTGCTTCCACCTGGTCGGCGTCAAGCTCAAAAGCAGAGTGAGCCGCTTTAACGGCACGCTCTAAATCAGCTTGGCGACAGACAATTGAAATTCGAATTTCCGAAGTTGAAATCATCTCGATATTCACGCCGGCATCTGCCATTGCAGCGAAGAAAGTGGCGGTTACGCCAGGATGGGATCGCATTCCAGCGCCAATTAATGAGAGTTTGCCGATTTGATCATCGTATTGAATTGATTGAAAACCTATTTCGCCTTGCAATTTCTGGACGATGCTCGTTGCCTTTGAGCCTTCAGTTCTTGGCAAGGTAAATGAGATATCCGTTAACCCTGTCGCAGCCGCAGAAACATTCTGGACGATCATGTCGATATTGATATCGGCATCTGCGATTGATTGGAAGATGCGAGCAGCAACGCCAGCGCGGTCCGGTACTCCAACGATTGTCACCTTCGCCTCGCTCTTATCGTGAGCGATTCCTGAGATGATTGCTTGCTCCATATTTCCTCCTTCAGGTTGGTCGGCGACCACCCAAGTTCCTTCGAGATTTGAAAATGATGAACGGACATGAATCGGTAAGTTGAAACGCCGCGCATATTCAACGCAGCGAAGATGAAGCACTTTTGCTCCCGAAGCGGCCAACTCGAGCATCTCTTCATATGTGACGCTCTTTAATTTGCGTGCTGTTGGAACGATTCTTGGATCGGC
>JBEANJ010000100.1:0-3060 GCA_041165565.1 Actinomycetota bacterium
TTTCGATGCAGGAATAGTGGGATTAATGATTTTAGCTAACTGGAGACGAAGCGATGTGACTTCATTAGCGGTAGAAATGGAAGCCAACGCTCTTATTTCGCGGCGAAAATTGTTATGAAGAGACTGGGCAGAACTTGAGGAACTCAAAGGGCTCGTAGTTAAAGTTGAAGCCACGCTAGTACCAAAGAAAGCCCCGGCCCGTTCTTCGGCAATCTTGCGATAAAACTCCAATTCATTTGGCGCATTTTCTTGCAAAAAATTGAGATCGGGATTCCCGTAAGGCAAGAGAACAATCTCTTTATTTTTAACTTGGCGCTTGAGCGTGTTTAACCATCTAGTGGCGTTTGGAAGCGCACTAATAGTGGTTAACGACTGGTCCTGGTTGAAGTATTGATAACCATCCGCTAAATCTTGGATCTCTTCAATCAGAGAGATATCTGTGGTTATGGATTTTGCTTTGCTGGGAGCGAATATTAATTTACCCAAGCGGCCATCTGGTTTAATTAAATCCGCTAATTCATTATCTAAAAAGATTCCAGCCGCAGTTCGATGAGTCGGTTCGGTTAGCGTTATCGAAGTCTCGGCCGAAGATGGTGGAACAACAATTAGCGAAAGTATGGCTAGGAGTAGCGCTCGCCTCACGGAATTAGCTCTTTTGAACGAGCAATTAATTTCTTCTCGTCGGGATATGCCAATCTTTCTACTATCTCAGTAAGTGGAAACCAGCGAACGTCATCAACTTCACTCACTTGAGGCGCGATTTTTCCCCCCGTTTCTTTAAAGAGGAAATGATGAACTGTTTTATGAATTCGTTTTCCCCCGGCCATAAACCAGAAATCAATTACTCCAAGTGATTTAGATATCTCACTCTCAATTCCAGTCTCTTCTTTTACTTCGCGCAACGCAGCTGCTTCAGGCGATTCGCCCTCCTCAATATGTCCTTTGGGAAGGGACCAGAGCAATCGCTCTCGAGTCTTATCTCTTGCATCGATTCGACCAATCAACAAGCCTTTAGTTCCAGATTGATCAATAACCAATCCGCCTGCGCTAATTTCATCTACGCGTTTGGCGTAACGTGAAGAATTCTTATTTGGTGCGGAGCGTCTTGAAGATTTTGAGCGTGAACGTCTCCGTTTACGCTGTTTTTTAACTCCTTCGCCGCCCGCACTAGGTGCCGGGGTCATAGCAAGAAGTCTACTCGGTAGCCTTAGACACAAATGGAAACCCCAGCAAAAGCAGCGAGTGAAATTGCAATTTCAGCGCTGCGCGAGAAGGCTCCAGCCGCAATTGAGCTGGCGCGAGAGTTTGCGCGCGCTGGTTTTAAATTAGCGTTGGTTGGCGGTTCCGTAAGAGATATTCTGCTAAATCGACTCGGTAATGATCTTGATCTAACTACTGATGCATACCCAGAAGACTCAAAGAAGATACTCAAAAAATGGGGCGACGATATCTGGGAAGTCGGAATTCGATTTGGAACCATCGGCGCTCGCAAAAAAGATCAAGTTTTTGAAGTAACCACATATCGCAGCGAGATTTACGCTGAAGATTCTCGTAAACCTACCGTGGCTTTTGGTAAATCAATTGACGTTGATTTAAGCCGGAGAGATTTCACAGTTAACGCGATGGCGATTGAATTAACTGGAGAAGTCCACTTTATTGATCCACATGACGGGGTGCGCGACTTACTGTTAAAAACGTTAAGAACCCCAAGTTCTCCAGAACTTTCTTTCGGAGATGATCCATTACGAATGTTGCGCGCTGCGCGTTTCTCCGCTCAACTTGGATTCACAATTGCACCTGAGTTATTAGTTGCAATGACCGAAATGTCGGAACGATTATCGATAATTTCAGCGGAAAGAATCCGCGATGAATTTGTAAAGCTGCTTATGTCGCCAAATCCAAGAAGTGGAATAACCACCTTGGTGAATACGGGCCTATGTGAAAAGTTCTTGCCAGAGATCCCCATGCTTCAACTCGAAATAGATGAGCATCACCACCATAAAGATGTATATGAACACACGCTTACAGTTGTTGAACAATCTATGGCGCTCGAAGAGCGTTTGGGCGGACCTAACTTGGTCGCACGGTTAGCAGCGCTACTTCACGATATTGGAAAACCGAAAACGCGCGCTCTCATCGCCGGAGGTGGAGTTTCTTTTCACCACCACGAAGTAGTAGGCGCGCGCATGGCAAAGGAGCGATTAAAGAAGCTTCGCTTTGATCATCATGTTGTGGAGGAGGTAGCGAAGTTGGTATTTCTCCATCTTCGATTCCACGGTTACGGGAGTGGAGAATGGAGCGATTCTGCAGTTCGAAGATATGTAAGAGATGCCGGAGATTTGTTAACGCACCTTCACGTTCTAACTAGGGCAGATTGCACCACGCGCAATCAACGAAAAGCCGAGACGCTGGCGAAACATTATGACCATCTAGAGTCGCGAATCGCTGAATTGATGGCGCAAGAAGAATTACTAAAGATTCGCCCAGATTTAGATGGCCACCAAATAATGGAAATTTTAGGTGTTAGCGCTGGACCAGCGGTTGGAAAAGCTTATGACTTTCTCTTGGAACTTCGACTAGAGCATGGACCACTCGGTGAAGCTCGAGCGCGCGAAGAATTAATTAATTGGTGGTCGAAAAATCAGAGTTGAAGAACTTAGGTCTTAACTTTAGCGCCGCAAAAAGAATATAACTCAGCGCAATCATGGCTGGAAGTATTGACGAGACTCCATCTGGTGGCAGAACCAAAGCGGCAATTACGGCACCGCTCACGATCCCGCCATTCACAACGACGTCATAGACTGCAAAAACTCGTCCACGATATTGGTCTGCAATTTTGGATTGCACCAGAGCATCATTTGTAACTTTGACACCTTGTCCGGCCATTCCTGCAAAAAATCCGGTTGCAACTAAGAAAAACTCATTCTGATTAAAGGCAAGCGCAATCGGAAGAATTGAGCTGGCAAATAGCGAAATTCTTATCCATCCGTGGCGGCCAAAACGGGCAACCCCGAAAGGAGCCAAGATCGCGCCTAAAGTTATGCCGATTCCCGCAACTGT
>JBEANJ010000101.1:0-3011 GCA_041165565.1 Actinomycetota bacterium
AAAAGTTCTAAAACCCAGAGCTGGGTTAAGTTGGATTAAGCCAAGATCAAAACAAGAGGAGAAGAAATATGAAGCTAGGCCTACTCACAGCACCACTTCCCGAGGTTCCGCTTTACGATATTGCAGATTGGGCAAGCGCCCAGGGTTTTGAGATGCTGGAAGTGTGTTGTTGGCCAAAGAGCGCCGGCGCAAATCGAAGATATGCAGGAATTACTCATATCGAAGTTGAAGATATCTCCCAAGGTAAGTGTGATGAGATTGTTGGCGAACTAAAAAATCGCAAGATAGAGATGTCAGCACTTGGTTATTACCCCAATAATCTCCACCCAGATTTAGCGCATCGTAAAGAAGTTAACGACCACACTAAAAAATTAATCCGTGCAGCTGGAATGATGGGTGTCCCTGTTATAAGCACCTTTATCGGAGCCGATGCGAATAAGACGCAAGATGAGAATTGGGAAGAGGCAAAGAAGGTTTGGAAAGATATCGTTAAGTACGCCGAAGATAATAATGTGAAGATTGCTATTGAAAACTGCCCGATGATATTTAGTAAAGATGAATGGCCAGGTGGCCATAATCTTGCATTCTCGCCAAAGATCTGGCGTGAGATGTTTGATTTCTTTGGACCAACGGTTGGATTAAATCTCGATCCATCTCACTTGATTTGGCAGATGATTGATGTTGATCGAGTAATCCGTGAATTCGGCTCACGTGTTTATCACACTCACGTTAAAGATATGGAGATTGATCGCGAAGGCCTCTACAACAACGGAGTCATGACTAAAGGAATTGGTTGGCAACGCCCAAGACTTCCTGGTTATGGTGAAGTTAATTGGGCGCGCTTTGTTGCTGGTTTATCCCAAGTTGGATACGACTACGTGCTCTGCATCGAACACGAAGATCGTCGCTTCGAAGGAACCGATGATCTCGTCAAGCAAGGCTTCTTGATTGCACGCAATCAGATTGCCGCGCTCTTGCCGATGACAATACGTTAAGCGTTTACTGTCGCCACAATTCGATCAGTAAACTCTTGGGTCTTAGGATCCTTGAGAATCAACTTAACTCGTCCATCTGGAAGAGTCTCTTGTTTGATTATGGTCTTACCTTCAAAGGTCTGAGGCTTCGAGGAGATTCGTGGCGTGGATCCACCGCGCCAATCCAATTCGACCTTCGCCCAGCCATTGCTCTCGGCCGATTTATAACAAGCATCCATGATGGCATTTACAACATATCCATCGTAGAAGGTCTCCATTGGCGCAGTTCCGGCTTCCATCGAGTGGAACATGTCAGAGAACATATCGACATAGCCCAATTCAGCTACCTCATCGCCAACCGGGAAGAGCCAGCCGGTTGATGCTTCGGCTTTTTCTGCGACATAAGAGTTTCCTTCAGCAGCGGTGAACATTTCAAATCCAGTGCGGAGGAAGTGGTTCATCCAGATAGTTCCGTGAGTTCCAGCAACTTCGTCACGAAGATCCATACCACCTCGGAAAGTCCACGAAACTTCAAACTGGCCAATAGCGCCAGATTCAAATTTAATTAAAGCAATCGCATTATCTTCTGCGTTTATCGGGTGGACTAAGGTGTCGCGCCAGCAGAGAACTTCAACTGGGCGATTATTCTTACCAACAAAGTTTCGAATGATTTCGATACAGTGGCAACCAAGATCGATTATGCAACCGCCACCAGCTTGCTTGTCATCCCAGAACCAGGCGCTATGAGGTCCAGGATGTGTTTCACGTGAGCGCACCCAGAGAACATCACCTACTGCGCCTGCTTTAACAGATTTAACGGCTTTGAGAGTCTTGGGCGTGTAGCAAAGATCTTCCAAGTAACCGGCAAAGACTCCAGCCTTTTCAACGACATCAAGGATACGTTTTGCTTCAGCGCCATTTCGCGCAAGTGGCTTAGTACAGAGAATTGCCTTACCCGACTTTGCAGCTAAGGTAATTGCTTCTTCATGCATATGATTAGGAAGCGCAACAACTACGACTGAAACATCAGGATGATTTATCGCATCTTCAATACTGGTGGTGTAATTTGGAATATTCCATCTCTTGGAAAATGCCTCACCGCGTTCTTTACTCCGCGAATAAACAATCGCAACGGAGTCACGATTTCGTTGTCCATGTAATGTCATGGTGTAGAAATCACCAATTAGTCCTGTGCCCAACATCGCAATTTTCTGCGCCTTCATATCTCTCCCATCCTTCATGGTTTCCAATTAGTCTATACATTTAGCGCGCTGGTGAATAGACTCCATTTTTAAATCGGAGGGCCATGGCAAGAGAGTTAACTGGGTATGACGTTGTTGTAGTTGGGGCCGGTTCGGCCGGCGCTACCGCAGCCCTTGCTGCATCCCAATTGGGTGCGCGCACTTTGTTGATTGATCGTCTGCCATTTGCCGGCGGCACCAGCACCGGCGTTCTCGATACCTTCTATGGTTTCTATACCCCCGGTAATGAAGCGAAGAAAGTTGTGGGCGGCATCCCCGATCAAGTAGTTGCAGAATTAAAGAAGATTGGCCCGGTTGTGGAGCGACCTAACACTTATGGCGCCGGGACCGGCGTTACATATAACCCTGAACATCTAAAAGTGGCATGGGAGCGCCTGTTGCGTAAAAGCAACGTATCGCTGTTGCTCCACTCCTTAGTACATGAAGTTAAAAATCAAAATGGTCGTATTACTGAGATTACTCTGGCAAATCGAGCCGGCATCTATCGAGTTAGCGGACAAGTTTTTATTGATTGCTCAGGCGATGCGGATCTGACTCATCTAGCCGGGTTCTCGTATGAGCGAGCCGGTGATATTTCAGCCGCCCAGACACTTACTACTACTTTTCGAATGGTAAATGTTGATTTGAAGGAACGTAAATCCATCACCAAAGATAAGTTGCATGAATTAATGCAAGAAGCGGCGAGTGAGGGTTATGAGCTGCCGCGCCGCGAAGGTTCAGATCACATAACTACCGTTCCAAACACAACTGCCACTGTGATGACCAGACTCGATTC
>JBEANJ010000102.1:0-3958 GCA_041165565.1 Actinomycetota bacterium
ATGATTCTAGTCAAAAATCGGTCCCACAGTGCGAGAGCGTTTGATTTCAAAGAATCCAGGGTAACTAGCAACTCCTAGTACGCCGTCCCACAACTTTCCGGCAGCTTCACCTTTTGGTGCCGGAGAAATTACGGGTCCGAAAAATGCGGTTCCATTTACGGAGATGATTGGCGTGCCGACATCGTTTCCAACTAATTTAATTCCTCGCTCGTGGCTTTCAATAATAAATTCATTTAAAGTTTCATCACTGGCCGAATTGGCTAACTCAGTGGGAAGTCCTAATTCCGATAGCGCCTCTTCAAATAAAGGTTGGTCAACATCGCGCTTTCCGATATGGATACGGGAGGAGATTGCCGTGTAAAGAGGAAGGGTAATCTCGTCACCTTTCAAACGCTGGGCGGCCGCAATTACTCGAGTGGTTTGCCAAGACTTAATTATTTTTGATTTGTAATCTTCCGCTAATTCTTTATCTCGATTTAGATGAGCAAGACTAAAAAGATTCCACTTCACTTCTATTGGACGTACTTTTGTCACCTCAAGAATCCATCTCGAAGTCATCCAAGCCCAGGGACAGATTGGATCAAACCAAAATTCTGCGCGATCTCTATTCATTTCAAGCCTTTCCGAACCTTCGGTCTCTATCAGCATATATCTCAATTGCTCGCCACAAGGTCTCGCGAGTTACATCAGGCCAAAGTACATCCATAAATACCAATTCGGCGTATGCGGACTGCCAAATTAAGAAGTTAGAGATTCGCTGCTCCCCGGAAGATCGGAGAAAGAGATCTACATCGCTCATCTTTGGCTCATCTAGATACTTCGCAAATACCTTTTCCGAAATTTGTTCAGGTTTTAGTTTTCTGCGAGTTACATCGCGAGCAAGTGCAGCAGCTGCGTCTGCGATTTCGGCGCGACCGCCATAATTGATGCACATATTCAAAGTCAGCATTTTATTCCGCTTTGTCATCTCTTCGGCTTCTTCTAAATCTTCAACCACGGATTTCCAGAGACGCTGTGGCCTACCAACCCAGCGAATCCGGACTCCTAAATCATTCATTTCATCGCGTCTTCTTTGAACATTCATTTCATCGCGTCTTCTTTGAATAACTTCGCGATTAAATCCCATCAGGAATTTAACTTCGTCGGGAGAACGCCGCCAGTTCTCAGTTGAGAATGCGAATGCAGATAACTCTCTTACTCCAATTTCGATAGCGCCTTGGACAACTTCAAATAAGGCTTTCTCGCCAGCTTCATGGCCTTTGGTGCGAGGGAGGCCGCGTTGCTTAGCCCATCGACCATTTCCATCCATAACTACCGCGACGTGATTGGGAATTTGGTCTTTGGATACTTTAGGCGGTTTCATCTTCCTGCTCGTTCTACCATCGGCAGACTTCGTAACTCTCGCTCTAGATGCCACTGTAGATATGCAGCAATCAGACCAGAAGCCTCCCTGCGATTTTTAGACTCACTCACATCAGCGCGCTCCCAATTTCCAGTTAGTAAATCTGACATCAAAGTTAGAGTTTCTGGAGCTGGAGTAGCGGAGGCTGCTGGTTTACAAGGGAGACAAACTGAACCTCCCCCAACTAATGAGAAGTACTTATGAGGGCCAGGGGCTTCACATCTCGAGCAGATAGTCATTGAGGGCGCGTAGCCTGCGATTGAAAGTGAGCGAAGAAGATAAGCATCCAAGATTAAAGACGGATCATGCGATTCGTAAGCGAGCGCTTTTAAAGCTCCTAGCAAGAGTAAGAATTGTTGTAGCGCCGGTTCACCTTCATTCGAGGTAAATCGTTCCGCAGCTTCAAGTAAGGTCGAAGCAATTGTCCATTTCTGGTAGTCACCTGAAATCGAATCTCCGAAGTTTTCTAGACTTTCTACTTGGGTGACTATGTCGAGAGTTTTTCCCACAAATAGTTGGATATCAACCAAACTTCCAGGCTCTAACCTCGCTCCAAATTTTGATTTCGTTCTTCGGACACCTTTTGCGACAGCGCGCACTCTCCCGTGTTCGCGCGTAAATAGAGTGATGATGCGATCGGCTTCTCCCAATTTATGGGTGCGGATAACTATCGCTTCATCTCGATATAACGCCACGAGGAAAAGGTAGCGACTCCTACTGTCGAAGAGCCCGATTTACCGCCGAAACTACCGCCTTAAGTGAGGCGGTGGTGGTTGAAGGATCGATACCAACACCCCAATATGTTCCGCCGTTAACGGTGCATTCCAAGTAAGCCGCAGCGTTGGCATCGCCACCAGCGCTCATCGCATGCTCGAAATAGTCATCAACTTGAACGTCGACTCCGTGAGATTGAAGTATGTGACAGAAAGCCGATATCGGGCCATTCCCAGATCCGTTTAACTTAATTGGCTTCTTATCCTCAAGAAGTTCCACAATTAACTCAACGTTTTTGTTTGGTGAAGATGTTTGGGTCAATCCTTCAAGCCGGTAACGACCCCATTGGTCATCCTCAGACGGCAGATATTCGTCGACGAAAATCTTCCACATCTCATCTGGGTAAACCTCGCCACCTTCATTATCGGTCTTAGCTTGAATTACCTTGCTAAATTCAATCTGAAGCCTTCTTGGTAATTCAAGTTGATGTTCACTCTTCATTATGTAGGCAACCCCGCCTTTTCCAGATTGTGAATTAACCCGGATTACTGCTTCATAACTTCTGCCGATATCTTTCGGATCTATCGGAAGGTATGGAACTGCCCAAGTAAAGTCATCGACTTTCTTTCCAGCGGTCGCGGCATCTCGCTCTAGATGTTCAAACCCTTTCTTAATAGCGTCTTGATGCGAACCACTAAAAGCGGTGAAAACCAAGTCACCGCCATATGGATGGCGTTCTGGAACTCGTAATTGATTGCAATACTCAACAGTTCTGCGAATCTCCGGAATGTCACTGAAATCAATCATCGGATCAATTCCGTGACTTAATAGGTTCAAACCGAGAGTAACTAAGCAGACATTTCCAGTTCGCTCACCATTTCCAAATAAGGTTCCTTCAATTCGATCTGCGCCAGCCAAATAACCAAGTTCTGCGGCAGCCACACCGGTTCCGCGATCATTGTGAGGATGCAGACTCAAGACCACGCTATCTCGATACTTCAAATTACGATGCATCCATTCAATTGAATCTGCGTAAACATTAGGAGTCGCCATTTCGACTGTTGCTGGAAGATTTATTATGGTTTTCCATTCAGGCGTTGGTTGCCAGACATCATTAACGGCGTTACATACTTCGAGGGCAAAATCTAATTCTGTACCCGTGTATGACTCAGGAGAGTATTCAAAAAAGATTTTGGTATCCGGAATTGTAGCGACAAGTTCTTTGCATAGCTTGGCTCCGTCAACTGCAATCTGTTTGATACCCTCTTTATCCATTGCAAAGACCACGCGCCGCTGCAAGGTCGAAGTTGAGTTATAGAGATGCACTACCGCTTGTTTTGCACCGATAAGAGATTCAAAAGTTCTGCGAATAAGTGGTTCGCGAGCTTGGGTAAGGACTTGAATTACAACATCATCTGGGATTAATTTTTCATCAATGATTTTGCGAACAAAATCAAAATCGGTCTGGCTAGCGCTCGGGAAACCGACTTCAATCTCTTTGTAGCCCATCTTCACTAGAAGTTTGAACATCGCTAACTTTCGAGGGACGTCCATCGGGTCGATAAGTGCCTGGTTTCCATCTCGAAGATCTACGGAGCACCATTGTGGGGCTTTGCTCATCTGCTTTTCTGGCCATGTGCGATCGCTTAAGACCTTTGGAATAAATGGCGCATAGCGATGGCGTGGCATCGCTGAATTTTTCTGTTTCGGGAAACTCACTTTATTTTTCTCCTTCGCTTATGGGTTTTGGCCGGTGGTGACTGACCCCGCAGCGAGGAGACCGGACTAGTTGGCCTCGCCGCGGCAGCGAAGAAGGAGGGCGCTAAGTAAGAGTGCCAAAGT
>JBEANJ010000103.1:0-2938 GCA_041165565.1 Actinomycetota bacterium
TGGGGGCAAATCTCGGCGATCCACACCGCCAAATCTCAGAGGCAATCGATCAGATTCGAGATCGAATGGAAGTTAAATCAGTTTCTAAATTGATTGAGACTGAACCAGTTGGCGTTGCTGATAAGCAACCCAATTACATAAATGCGGTACTGATTGGCGAGAGCGAGTTAAAGCCGCTAGATCTAATGAATGCTCTCTTCGATATTGAGAATAAATTAGGTAGATTTCGAAGCTTTCCAAATGCGGCTCGCACGATAGATATAGACATCATCGATTATGGCGGACTTTTTATAGAGAGTGCGGAGTTGAAACTTCCTCATCCGCGGGCTCATCAAAGGTTCTTTGTGCTCGCACCCTGGTTTGAAATTGACCCAGATGGCGAGCTCGCTGGCCACGGGCCAATCCGCCAACTTCTCGCAAATCTAGAAGCGAAGTAGAATTAGGGCGCCTGGTACCCCAAGCGGACTGGAGCTAGAAAATGAAGATTCAACGCGCAATACCAAGCGCCTGCGCCTTTGTTCCAACCATGGGCGCGCTTCATGCTGGCCACCAATCGTTAATAAAAATTGCCCGCCAATATTGTGACGATGTCGCGATCTCCGTTTTTATCAATCCGCTGCAATTTGAAAATAAAGATGACTATGAAAAGTATCCAAAAACTCCGGAGTTAGATGAAACGCTGGCGCGTGACGCAGGAGCCACAATTTTGTGGCGACCTGAAGTAACTGATCTCTATCCAGATTCACCAAAGCGAATCAGTTCTGGAGAGTTAGGAAAACTGTATGAAGGGGCAAGTCGACCGGGTCATTTTGACGGTGTACTCACGGTCGTAAACCGTTTGTTTGAACTAGTAAAACCTAAATTCGCAATCTTTGGTGAGAAAGATTTTCAGCAACTCTTTCTTATAAAAGATATGGCTGCGAGATTACATCCGGGAATTAATATTGTTGCAGCGCCCACAATCCGTGAAGAGTCGGGGCTAGCAATGTCCTCACGAAACGTAAGACTTAGCGATTCAGGACGGTGCGATGCTGAGATCATCGCTAGAGCTCTAAATACTGCAAATAGTGAAAATTCAATTACTACCGCTCGTCGGGAACTAAGAAATCAACTTAATAATTCTAATTTCAAGATTGATTACGCCGAGATTATCGATAGCGATACCTTTGCGGTAGCCGATGAGAGCACTACTAAGCCACGCGCAATAGTTGCTGGTTGGATAGAGGGAATTCGATTAATTGATAACGCCGCGCTGACTTTGAGTCGAAATGAAAATTTGGTGCGGCTATGAGATTGCGCGCCCCACTCCCTGGTTGGAGTACCTCCGCTGATGTTGTTGTTATTGGTTCTGGCGTAGCTGGCCTTACAACAGCGCTACAAATTCGCGCACATAACCTTTCGGTAATACTTATTACTAAGTCATATGTTGATGAGGGATCTACCAAATGGGCCCAAGGTGGTATCGCTGCCGCACTTGGCCCAGGTGACTCACCAGAACAACACGAACGAGACACCCTAGTTGCCGGCGCAGGATTATGTGATTTACCAGCTGTAAAAGTCTTGGTTAGTGAAGGTCCGGAAGCGGTTAGGAAACTAATTGCTCGTGGCGCTGTTTTTGATAAATCTGAGACAGGTGAGATCGCATTAACGCGCGAGGGTGGACACTTAAGAAATCGCATTCTTCACGCAGGCGGAGATGCAACTGGCGCTGAAGTTTCGCGCGCACTTCTCGCCGCAGTATCTCGAGATCAAGGAATTGAAGTTATCGAACATGCACTCGTTTTAGATGCGCTTAAGAGTGAGACCGGACGTGTCTGTGGTGTAACGCTCCACGTGATTGGTGAAGGTAGCCGTGATGGTGTCGGACAAATTATGGCGCGCGCAGTTGTTCTTGCTACCGGCGGACTGGGCCAGGTTTACTCACAAACAACAAATCCATCGGTTTCAACAGGTGATGGCGTTGCGCTAGCGCTTCGCGCAGGTGCGGATGTGGCAGATGTGGAATTTATCCAATTTCATCCAACCGTTCTTTATATGGGTGAAAATTCTCGCGGGCAACAACCGCTAATTAGTGAAGCGGTTCGTGGTGAGGGTGCATTTCTCGTAAATGATCGCGGCGAACGATTTATGAAATCAGTTCACCCACTTGCTGAATTAGCGCCTCGCGATATTGTTGCGAAAGAAATTTCTCGCCAGATGTCAAAGAGCGGTTCCAAACATGTTTGGCTTGATGCGAGATCGATAATTGATTTTCAAGATAGATTTCCAACAATTCATACATCTTGCTCACAAATTGGAATCGATCCAAGTAAAGATTTGATACCGGTGGCACCGGCTTCTCACTATGCATCAGGCGGGATTCGCACCGATCTAAATGGCCACTCCTCAGTTCCTGGTCTTTACGCAGTTGGTGAAACGGCGTGCACCGGTGCGCATGGCGCAAATCGCCTGGCTTCAAACTCACTTCTCGAAGGGTTAGTTTTTGGCGCCCGAATCGCAGAAGATATTGCTAAGAACTTAGCGACTTGGGAAGAACCTGTGGCTAGCGATCCAATTGAGATTTTGATTTCGCCATCAGTTCGCGGAGAGATGCAACGTGCGATGTCGCGCGGCGCTTCGGTGGTGCGAACCAAAGAATCACTAACCAAAACACTGGAAACTTTGAATCGCTTGAAGGATGCCACAACCATCTATGCAAATGTAGATGCTTGGGAAACCACAAATCTTTATCTGTTAGCTACCGCAATCACACGTTCTGCATTGGAGCGAACTGAATCGCGTGGTTCTCATACTCGAGATGATTTTCCAAACACTTCCGATTCTTGGCTAAAGCGGATTCACCAATCGATTGATGAGATTGGTAATTGGCGATCAACTTATGAGGAGGTCTTCAGTGATCTCAGCATCGTTAACTGAGCGCCTTAAAGCGCAAGGGTTA
>JBEANJ010000104.1:0-2854 GCA_041165565.1 Actinomycetota bacterium
CGAGATTCGAGCTGAATCTGAGAAAACGCTGCGGACATTTTCGATCTGTTGCTGCAAAATTGAGCGGCCATCAGCGAGCGGGGTAAGTGGTTTTGGCCATGGTTTTCCTAATCGAGTACCCATTCCGGCCGCGAGAATAACTACTTGGATAGCCATAGATTTATACTACTCTAAATGAATAGCGCGATTAGATCCTTAGTTGTAAATGAGGAGTTCTCGATATCGCAGGTCATCGATGAATTTAATCGAAGCGATGGCGACTTACTTTTATTGGACTCTCGCACAGTACTTTCAGAACCTCATATTGAATTGTTAACTGATTATCCAAGGAAAGCATCAGCTGCGTTAGTTGTAGTCCAAAAAAATGGAAACACATTAAGCCGTCAAAATAGAGTTGCAAGCGCATCATCAACTTCACATAGAGTGACGATTGGAAATCGAGATTTTGTAGGAGCGCTACTGCTCTCTCGTTTCAATAAATTGGAAATCAGCGAGATCTTGCTGAAAGCGGCAAGCGCTGGAGCAAAAGGTCATGCGATAGACCTCATCCTTGTCGCTTTGGTACGAGCTGCCATTCGCGTAGATGCAGTAGATATCTGGGGGGCGCCATATTCCAGAAGTGATGATCCAAATGAGCGTGAGGCTGTAAAAAATGAGATAGCAAAAATGAATATCGAACGAGTCCGATTAAGTATGGCTAATCGGGCAAACGATGGATTTTTTTCGGTATTTGTTTTGCGGAAGTTCTCGAAAATTCTCACCTGGATTGCAGTACGAATAGGGGCAACTCCAAATCAGGTAACGCTTCTTTCTTTTGCAATTGGCCTGTACTCCGCCTACTTGTTTTCCCGAGGTGAATTTGCGGCGATTCTTATTGGTGCGCTTCTTCTGCAATTAAGCATCATGGTTGACTGTGTGGATGGTGAATTAGCTCGATACACCCGGAAATTCTCCAGCCTGGGCGCTTGGCTGGATGCGGTAACAGATCGCGTTAAGGAATATTTAGTTTTCTTTGGCTTGGCATACGGAGCAGCGCGTGAAGGTAAAGATCTTTGGTTGCCAGCAATTCTTATGATGTTAATTCAAACTTTCCGCCATCTCTCGGATTACAACTTTGCGCAATCGGTGAAAACGCGAAATGAGGAACTACTTAAAGTTCGAATTGATTTTATGGCTGATTTTGACGGAATTATTCCAAGCGAGCGATTACCGAAAGGGAGATTACGTTATTGGCTAGGCAAAATTATCCAATTTCCGATTGGGGAGCGCTGGCTGGTAATTAGCGCAACAGCCGTGATTGGCGGAGCAACCTTGACATTTGCTGCGATGCCAATATTTGCATTGATTTCAGCAATCGTTGTCTATCGTGGTCGAATAATTCGTACGAAGAAGATGGAAAAAACTAGATTAACAAGTAACTTGATTATCAATCAATTAGATCTCCTCGGAATCAAAAAAACTCTTTTCACTCGCTCTAGTTGGATAGAACCATCTGTTTGGGTCGCAATAGAGGGTTTGATTTTGATTTCAATATTTGCATCACAAGGATTCATAGGCGCAAACTCTTTCCTTCTTTTATTCGCAATCGTCTTCCACCATTACGATGCTTTGTATAGGGCGCTTCAAAATGAGAAGAAACCAATTTGGCTACAAGTCGCGGGACTCTATTTGGGCGGTCGAGTTCTTGTAATTGGAATATTGCTACTTCTAGGTCTATCTAGCGCGATAGCTACCTGGTATTTCACCCTACTTTTCGTATTTTTGGCATCAGGTCAATGGGTCTTATCGCATAAGCAGAATAAAGTAAGCGAGTGAGCGGACGCCCAGCTAACCCATCAATCGCGGAATTGCGAACGGTATGTCAACCAATTTCTGTGACTGGAAGATCAAATGCAGAACATTGGGTTGCTGATCTTTATCTACGACGCATCTCACTTCACTTAACCAAACTTCTTTTAAAAACCTCAATCACGGCTAACGGTGTTACATATCTGATGATTTTGACCGGAGTATCCATAAGCTTGGCACTCCAGATTGATGGCTGGTTCGGGTTGATTCTGGCTCTATTACTTTCGCAAGTACAGATGCTTTGGGATTGTTGTGATGGCGAGATTGCTAGATGGCGTAACTCCCAATCCCCGAAAGGAATTTTTCTAGATCGAATCGGCCACTATCTCACTGAAGCGCTGATTCCTCTTGCTCTAGCCAACCGAATTCGAGCGGGAAATGATTATGAAATTCTCTTCCTCGGAGCCTTAATTTCATTATTAATTGTTCTCAATAAAGGCTTTAATGATTCAGTTCATGTTGCAAGAGCATTTTCGCAACTACCTAAAATAGCTGATAGCAAATCCGTTGGGGCACCTAAATCAACGGTCTTAAGAGTTGCGAGGGCCCCATTTCGTATATTTGCGGTGCAACGCCTCTTTCATTCAGTCGAAATGAGTATTCTGATTGTGATTTTCTCTGCCAATCCAAACTTGATTAGATACGGATTACCGGTTGCAATGTTTGTAACAGTAGGTCATCTACTTGCAATCATCAGCTCGAGCAAATTGGAGAAATCCTCGTGATAACAATATTTCGTGAGCTACGAGATAGCTTTAAATTCTTGTTTCCCGGAGGTCGTTTTCGATATGTATTGATTGTATTGTCAATTCTGGGAGCAGTAATTTCAATCTCCGAATTACTCGTCTTACGATTTTTCATAAAAATTGTTGATGCTGAAGGACAGTTAGAAAAAGAACGTTTTATCACGCTTGGAATTGGCCTGGGAATTTTCTATGTATTGATGCGCATCAGCCAGTATTTTCAACGCGTTTATCGAGTGACTGCTTTTAAGAGAGCTTTTAAG
>JBEANJ010000105.1:0-3678 GCA_041165565.1 Actinomycetota bacterium
CCAAGCCTGGCCAGCAACTGAGGGGCGAATTGCTTTTATCCCATTTAACTCCAGCTCTTCTTCGATTCGGCAATCAAAGTGCGAACCAATAATGGAACGACCAATCATCCGGTCACCTAATTTCAATTCGCCCTTAGCGTGCAATAGCGCAAGTCGAGCTGAGCATCCGGTTCCGGTTGGGGAGCGATCGATTTTTCCAGGTTGAATCGCAACAGCGTTATGGCTAATAGCAACGCCATCTTCATAAAAAATTGGTTTAGCAATCTGGGTAAATGAGAAATGTTTCCAATCAGGGTTGGTTGGATGTTTAAAAGTTAACTGCTCGTTTGCGGCGCGAGTAATTTTCATGCCGGTTTCAGCAAGATCACGCGCTTCATCCGGAGCGATCTTGAAGCCAAGATCATTCGCGTTGATAATCACGAAGCTGTCGCCGCCAAATGCGGTATCGACGGTAAATGTGCCAAGGCCCGGAACTTCCAGTTTTGCATCAATCACACCAGCAAAAGATGGGACATTGGTGACTCGAATTTGGGTGACTTTTTTATTTTTAATTGTGGCGATAACGCTAACAAGACCACCGGGGGCTTCCATTTTAAAGTTCATTACTTCACCAGTTATTGGGATAACTCCGGTTTCGAGGGCAACGGTGGCAACACAGATTGAGTTAGAACCGGACATCGGCGGCGTATCTTCGGGTTCCATAATTATGAAACCGATTTTTGCTTCGCTATGTATTGGTTTAACTAAGAGATTAACGTGGCGAAATACGCCGCCGCGTGGTTCTCGTAAGACATAGTTTCGCAAGCTCTCATCAGAGGCGATAAATCTAGATTTCTCCCAGAGAGTTGCTCCAGGAATTTCACCGACTCCGCTGATGATTACATCGCCAACTTCACCTTCTGCGTGGCAACTCACAATCTTTATCGGTTCTGTGAATTTCGATTCGGTCACGGAAGCGATTATCGTCGGTTCTATGAAGGCTCGGCTATGGGCAGCGGCGCATCCCCGCAAGCAGAAAGCACGCTAGCTGAAGCCCCAGTAGAAATCTCATTACTTTTTGATGAAGAGCTCTTGTTGATTGGCGAGAAGAATCCCAATGATCTAGAAGTTATTGATGAAAGTGGCGAGCGAATTAGCGGTGAAGTTCTAGTTGCCGGGGCCAACATCTCAACTCTTTCCGGAATAACCGAACCCGGTACCTACACCGTTAAATATCGCGTGGCATCTTCAGATGGACATATTGTCGAAGGCGAATACCGATTCTCAGTAGCAGTTCCATTAGTGACTGAAACGGCAGAAGAAGGATCAAATTTATTGGTGCGCTCGAGTTGGGTTTTATTGGTGATTGCAGGGCTTGGAACTTACGCGTTACTTCGCCGTAGAAAGTAAGTTCTTAATTCGAGTTACACCTTCAACGATATCTTCATCAGAAGTTGCGTACGATAAACGTACATATCCAGATGGGCCGAAAGCTTCACCGGGAACCACAGCTACTTCCACCTCTTCCAGAATTAAATTAGCAAGTTCAGCAGATGTGGTCGGGCGCTTGCCGTTAATCTCTTTACCAAGGACGCCTTTTACTGAAGGGTAAACATAGAAAGCTCCAGTTGGAGTTGGGCAATTAACGCCGGGAATCTCATTTAGTAACTTCACAATTAATTTACGGCGGCGATCAAAGGCGACGCCCATCTCTTTAACTGCAGATAGATCGTTATTTAGAGCAGCGATTGCGGCGCGCTGTGAGATATTTGAGACGTTAGAAGAGAGGTGTGATTGCAGATTTGTCGCGGCTTTAATTACATCTTTTGGACCGATCATCCAACCTACGCGCCAACCGGTCATCGCATAAGTTTTGGCAACACCATTTAATATTATGGTTTTATCAGCCATTGCTGGGACTAAAACTGGAATTGATGGCGCAGTAGCTCCGTCATAAAGAAGATGTTCGTAAATCTCATCGGTAATTATCCAGATATCGTTCTTTAGCGCCCATTCAGCAATTGCTTTAACTTGCGCTTGCGAATACACCGAACCGGTTGGGTTGGAAGGCGAACAGAAAAGAAGGGCTTTAGTTTTAGGGGTGCGCGCTTTCTCTAGTTGGTCGACGGTTACTAAATAATTCTGGGTTTCATCAGCAAAGACTTCGACAGCAACGCCGCCGGCTAATTTGATGCACTCTGGATAAGTTGTCCAATACGGAGAAGGCAGGATTACTTCATCACCTTTATCAACAATTGTTGCGAAGGCTTGATAAACGGCTTGCTTACCACCGTTAGTTACAAGTACTTGATCAGCGGTAATTTCATAATTGGAATCGCGTTTGGTTTTTTTAACAATTGCTTCACGAAGTTCCGGCAAACCAGGAGTTGGTGAGTAGCGATGATTTGCAACAACTTTTGCAGCATCACTTGCAGCTTGCACGATGTAATCCGGAGTTGGGAAATCTGGTTCACCTGCGCCAAAGCCAATTACTGGACGGCCGGCAGCTTTCAGCGCCTTCGCTTTGGCATCAACGGCGAGGGTCGCAGATTCTGCGATAGCCGCGATTCGTGCGGAGATTCGAGGTTTACTCACGTGCGGAAGTCTTCCATAGGCGGGGAATTAGGCGAGTTAGACCGAAGGCGGGGTCCTCGCCTACACTTTCGCCTCCTGGCGCTTGATTGATCGGGTAAATAAAAATCTGATTATGAAAAGGTAATGCTTTGGCATGTCCGAAAGCGTCACGAAGGGCAGTAGCTCAACTGGCCAGAGTTCCGGTCTCCAAAACCGGCGGTTGGGGGTTCAAGTCCCTCCTGCCCTGCGCAGTAGCTGCAGTTAGTACAACGTAGTGAAGAAAGAACGAAAAGAGATAGAAAGGAGTGAAGATGACTGAAGAGTCAGAGAAGAAAGTTGGATTCTTTCGTAGCATCCCACTTTTCTATCGACAGGTAATTAACGAACTTCGTAAAGTGGTTTGGCCTTCACGAAATATGTTGACTACCTACACCGCAGTTGTGCTCGTCTTCGTAACCTTTGTTATTGCAGTTGTTTCATTATTCGATCTGGGACTTACCCAGCTCGTACTTTTCATATTTGGTGAGTAAAGGAGGGGATATGAGCGAAGAGCAAATAGCGGCAATTGAAGCAGTTGATACCGATATTGAACTTGAAGAGGAAGAAGTTCAAGAGGAAGTATCGCCAGAAGTTGCTGCCTTCCGTGAGGAGCTTCGTTCCAAGCCAGGTGACTGGTATGTCGTCCACTCTTATGCCGGATTTGAAAAGCGCGTAAAGGGAAATCTCTTGCAGCGTATCCAATCGATGCATATGGAGGATTACATCTTCGAGATCCAAGTTCCCGAAGAAGAGATTACCGAAGTTAAGAATGGACAACGCAAACAAGTAAAGCGAAATGTCTACCCAGGTTATGTCCTTGTCCGAATGGATTTGAGCGACGAATCTTGGTCCTGCGTTCGTAACACTCCTGGCGTAACAGGTTTCGTTGGCAACTCACATAATCCAAGCCCGCTACCAATGAGCGAGGCCGAAAAGATGTTGATGCCACGTGAATTGAAGAAGACTATGAAGCCAGATATCAAAGTTGTTGACTTCTCAGTCGGAGAATCGGTCACGGTTATGGATGGACCATTCGCAACCTTGCCAGCAACTATTTCTGAGATCATGCCAGAACAGGCAAAACTC
>JBEANJ010000106.1:0-3470 GCA_041165565.1 Actinomycetota bacterium
TAAAGGGGAAACCGGACTCAAAGGCGATAAAGGAGATAAGGGAGAAAAAGGAGATACCGGCGATAAAGGTGACACAGGTGAAGCTGGACCAGCTGGTCCCTCTAATGTTTATTACCAAACCATTCCTAGCTTTACTTTAAGTACGAATACGGTGAATACCTCGTCAACATCCGGAAATATAGGCAGTCTGCAGCCGAATAAAAGCTATCGCTTTGAAATGACAATTCAAGGAAGATGCGATTCTAATGCTGGAAAATTTGGATTAACTGTTACTAATTCGGGCGCAGGTAGTACTTTGAATTATGACTATACGAGTTCTTATGTGACTGACGTCCGAGGAAACACTCCTTATAAGTCTTATCACTTTCATGTGATTGGAACTATTTCGGTTGGATCACTTGTTACTAATTTAAACGTATCAATTACAGATGGAGGTCCAATAACTGGGACCTTCCCAATGACTTTAAATGGGTTTGCCGTCATAACTTTAGTAGGCAATGTTTCAACATGATTCACTTAAACTTATTATTAGAGCGGGTGACGGGAATCGAACCCGCATAGCTAGCTTGGAAGGCTAGAGCTCTACCATTGAGCTACACCCGCAATTTTTCCTCACTTAGGCTTAATAATCCTAAGGGGGCATACGGTATCGGCTGAGGTAATCAGATGTGAATTTTTCATCTAGACTCTGCCACCTACGCCGCGGGGCGTAGCGTAGTGGCTAGCGCGTCTGCTCCCGACCAGTAATACAAATTAGTAAGGAGTCTTGTGAAGAGCGCCGTCGAAACTCTCTCACCGACTCGAGTTCGTATTTCAATTGATCTAGATTTCAAAGATCTTGAACCGCATGTTGCAACCGCATATCAAACACTTGCTCAACAAGTCACAATTCCGGGTTTTCGCAAAGGAAAAGTGCCACGTCAACTTATAGATCAACGCGTAGGTCGGGGAGCTGTCCTAAATGAGGCTATAAATACAGCGCTTCCAGAGTTTTACTCCCAAGCCGCCCGTGAAAATGAAGTTCTTGTTGTCGGTCGACCAAACGTAGATATTAAGGAATTGAAAGACAACGAAATAGTTAAATTTGAAGTGGAAGTTGATGTTCGACCCGAGATAAAGCTACCTGATTTTTCGGAAATTGAATTATCGGTACCCGACGTGGCTTTAAGCGAAAAAGATATTGAAGACCAAATTGAAGCCCTACGAATCCGATTTGGAACCTTGGTGACGATTGAAAAAGATGCAGCCTCTGGTGACTTTGTGACGATTGATTTAGTCGCCAAGATTGAAGGTAAAGAGGTTGAAGGTGGAACAGCAAATGGCATCTCATACGAAGTTGGTTCAAACCGAATGATTGATGGTCTTGATGCCGCTCTCGAAGGAATGAAGGTTGGAGAATCTAAGAATTTCACGGCGCAATTAGTTGGAATGAAGGAAGGCGAAACTGGAGAAGTCACGGTAACCCTTCAAGCAGTTAAAAAAAGAGAGCTGCCTGACCTAAATGATGAATTTGCTAAATTGGCGAGCGAGTTTGAAACTCTTGAAGAGTTGAAGAACGATACGAAAGAGCGATTAACCCGATTGAAGTCGATGGAACAAGGCGCCCAGGCCCGGGATGAGCTTCTCAAGTACTTATTAGAGAAAGTGGAAATTCAAGTTCCCGAACAGCTTGTGACGGATGAGGTACATGACCATCTCGAAAAAGAGAATCGACTTGAAGATGAAACCCACCGCAAAGAAGTCACCGAAGAAATCACTCGCTCAGTACGCGCAGACTTCTTGCTAGATGCAATCGTTAAAGCTGAAGAGGTGCAAGTCTCTGAAGCCGAATTGACGGAATATTTGATTCGAACCGCTGCTAGATACGGAATGACACCGGAGCAATTTGCGCAACAGTTGACCCAGGCTGGACAAATAACTGCACTAATGGCAGAAGTTGCGCGCACCAAAGCTCTCGCAATTGCGCTGGAAAGAGTGAAAATAAAAGACGCCTCAGGGCGAAGCGTTGATCTTTCGAAGTTGACCCCGAAACCGAATAATGAGGTAACGGCTGAGTAACTCTCCGCTCTAAGCGAACAAGGGGCTTATTGGGAAGCAAAATCGGCCCTGGAGCGTTAGGGTCACTACATAGCAAATCTCAGGAGGAACTTCTTGGAGCTTATTACCCCGCGCTTGGCGGCAAGTCCCGCTGGCGGTTTAGACGATCAGGTCTACAACCGACTCTTAAAAGAGAGAATTATTTTTCTTGGCTCTGTCGTTGAAGATTCAATGGCCAATGCAATCGCTGCCCAGATGCTTTTATTAGCAGCTGAAGATCCTGAGAAAGATATCTATCTTTATATTAATTCTCCCGGTGGTTCTATTTCTGCAGGTATGGCGATTTACGACACTATGCAATATGTAAAGAATGACGTGGCAACTGTTGCCATGGGTCTGGCAGCTTCTATGGGCCAGTTTTTACTTTGCGCAGGTGCTCCTGGAAAGCGATATGCACTTCCACACGCACGAATCATGATGCACCAACCTTCGGGCGGAATTGGTGGAACTGCATCTGATATCAAGATTCAAGCTGAACAGATGTCTTTTACTAAGAAGAAAATGGCAGATTTGATTGCTTTCCACACTGGCCAGAAAGTGGAGACGATTACCGCTGATTCCGATCGCGATCGCTGGTTTACAGCTGAAGAAGCGAAAGAATACGGATTTGTAGATCATGTTGTTAAATCTGCTGGCCAAGTATCTGGAAGTGGAGGAACGGTTCGATGAGTAAATACGAAGCAGAAAATCGATATGTCCTCCCAACTATCGAAGAGCGCACCTCATATGGATACAAACGACTCGATCCATACACAAAGCTTTTTGAAGAGAGAATCATTTTCCTAGGACAAGCAATTGATGACACAGTCGCAAACGATGTCATGGCCCAACTTCTAACTCTTGAGTCAATGGACCCAGACCGCGACATCATGATGTACATCAATTCACCAGGCGGATCTTTTACTGCGCTGACAGCAATTTACGACACTATGCAATTCGTTCGACCCGATGTAATGACAATCTGTCTCGGACAAGCAGCTTCGGCTGCCGCAGTCCTTCTCGCTGGCGGTACCGCCGGTAAGCGAATGGCGCTAGAGCACTCAAGAATTCTCATCCACCAGCCCTATAGCGAAGGTGGCGGACAAGGCTCAGATATTGAGATTCAAGCAAAAGAAGTTTTACGTATGCGAGAACTTCTAGAAGAGATGCTTTCAAAGCATTCCAAGAAATCCAAGGAAGAAATCGCAAAAGATATTGAGCGAGACAAGATTCTTACTGCGGCCGAAGCCGTCGAGTACGGACTTGTCGACCAGATTCTTGCGAGCCGCAAAGCCTCGTTAAAGCGTTAATTCCTCTCTAGGCGAACAGCGATATCCGACGATCGCGCGCGCTTGCGATTTACCATTAGAGCCTTCCCTAGAGAAAGTTGGCAG
>JBEANJ010000107.1:0-2793 GCA_041165565.1 Actinomycetota bacterium
GTTTTCCTTCAGATAAGAATCCATCACTTCCAAAACTCAAGTTACTAGATCTATCTGGAACAGATGGGAGTCCAGATTCGCCCGCTACAAACTCGGAAGAATTCGGTAGTTGGATCCAAGCTCCAGACTTACTGATGCCGATAAGGATGGGATCAAATTCGCTTTTGTCGATTGCATCCAACACGCCAGATGCTGAGATGCAAGAGATTTCGTGCTCGCTGCTTCGACCGCCACAAATTAAGGCAACTCGTATTTTCACGATTCTTCAATCTCCGCCCCAGTAGCGACTTGCATCAATTGGATAATTGCTTCGGTAGGAGTCATTTTATTAGTAACTACTTCAGATACCGCCTCCATAATTGGCACCTCAATACCAACTGAGTGAGCTAATTCGACCAAGGAGCTCGCGGTCGACACTCCTTCGACAGTTGACGGGACGCTCTTTGCCGCGCTCTCCACGGAGCCCGTCCGTCCTAGCGCTTCACCAAAGGTGCGATTTCGGGAGAGTGAGGAACCACAAGTTGCCAGCAAATCGCCAACTCCAGCTAGACCTACAAAAGTCAATGGGCGCGCACCACGAGCCATGCCAAGTCGAGTTAATTCATTTAGACCCCGAGTAATAACTAGCGCCTGGGTATTTTCTCCAAATCCCATGCCAATAGACATTCCTACAGCAAGCGCAATCACATTCTTGGCAGCGCCAGCTAATTCACAACCTACAACATCAGTAGATGTATAAACGCGGAAATAAGGAGCGCTAAAGAGTTCTGCTGTGGCATCGGCTAATGCCTGAGATTCACTTGCCGATACCGCGCCAACTGGTTGGCGTAAAACCACTTCTCTTGCAAGATTGGGGCCAGTAAGAATTGCAATTTGTTCTGAGTTAATTTCTAGTACATCTTGAATCACTTCAGTCATTCGTAGATGCGAACCTAACTCAACTCCTTTCAAGGTTGAGATAATTGGCACTTGTTTAGGAAAAATATTCCTCCAGTCCACAAGATTCTTACGAAGGGATTGCGATGGAATTGCTAAAACTAGAGCCCCGACATCCTCAAGAGCTACTTCAATCTTATTTGTTGCACTTACAGTCTCGGCCAGTTTGAAGTCGGGTAGTGCGCGCTCATTAGTGTGCTTAGTGTTGATTTCACTTACGACATCCGCATTTCGGCCCCACATAATCACTTCATTGCCAGCATCAGTTAACACTTGAGCCAGAGTGGTGCCCCACTGGCCGGTTCCTAGAATTGAAATCTTCATCTATTCCTCTTGAAATTTCCAGTTCTTGGTAAGTCTGATTTCTTTGGATCAAACCTCACCTTAGGCGCACTTTCGCTACGTAATATTTCAAGCAATTTTGTTATTTCATCCATAATCGCATCAGTCGCAGCCTCAATATCACTTTGGTTATTGCTGTCTCGCCAATTATCTAGTTTTATTTTATCTCCCATAATTACAGAAACTTTTGTCCGAGGAAAGAGTCTGATTTTGCGACCATAGGGTGGAATTATTTTTTCTGGCCCCCATGATGCGCATGGGTAAACGGGAACGCCGGTCATAATTGCCAGACGTGCAACCCCAGTTTTGGCCCGCATTGGCCATAAATTTTCATCTCTTGTAAGTGTTCCCTCGGGATAAACCCCAAGTAGATGGCCAGCTTTAAGCACTGCGATTGCATGTTCAAAGCCGAGGACCGCATCTTTGCTCTCGCGCTTAACGGGAATCTGGCCGGCCTGCTTAATAAACCAACCTATAAACGGAACTTTGAAAACCGCTTCCTTACCAAGATATCTCGGCGCGCGTCCATTGTTATAAAGAAAATGAGTAAAGGTAAGCGGGTCTAAATATGAAAGATGATTGCAAACAACGATTGCTGCCCCTGACTTAGGTAAATTCTCCGCACCGCGCCAATCTTTTTTGACAATTAAATTTAATAGGGGGCGGAGAACTCCGGCACCAATTCTGAACGCCCAGTTAGTTCCAAGCGGCTTGCCTTTCGGAGGAGCGTAGGAAATTCGATTGCCGCTCATGGAAGTAGCCTAAACTGAATGGCAAAAGGCCACGCGCCTAAGCGCGTGGCCTCGAACGATAATTTACTTACCGCTTACCCTTTTTCTTGCCTTTCTTGGCTTTTCCAGCCTTTTTAGCAACCTTTTTCGCTGCTTTCTTGGCGGCTGGCTTTACAACTGGAGCTGGCTTTGGAGCAGGTCCAAGTTTACGATCGCCTGAGATTACTTCCTTTAGAGCTTTTGCAGGAAGGAATCTAACTTTCTTACTCGCCTTGATCTGAATCGTCTCACCAGTGAATGGATTACGACCTTTGCGAGCCTTGCGATCGACTTTCTTAAACTTGCCAAAGTCGTTGATTGTTACATCTTCGCCACGTTGAATATTTCGCACAATTGAATCGAAAACGATTTCAACGGCGTGGGCGGCCTCTTTCTTGCTTCCGTTGAAATGTGGTGCCAACGAAGCAATGAACTGGGTCTTGTTCATTTAATCCCCTTATTTACGCGTAAAGTTAAGCGTTTGCTTAACTGTGCTCACAATTTACGCACCTAAAACCGCTATTTTGCGCATCTTTTTCGGTGTGTCGCAAGAAAAGCCTAATTAAGGTCTTGGGAAAACCCTTATTTTCCTTGAGTTTTTGGCAGATTTAGAAAGTCTCAACAATAGGTTTAGAGTATTTAATTCAGTTGAGAATAGGCAGCGTCTTTGGCTTAAATTTGGCGCGCCCCTTCTCAAAACTCTCCACATCCTCAATTTTTCGAAGAGTCAATCCGATGTCATCTA
>JBEANJ010000108.1:0-3860 GCA_041165565.1 Actinomycetota bacterium
TGGACCATGGTGGATATACACCGGTGGAATCATCGGTGTCATATACATTGCATTTACCTCTCTAATTGTGCAACATCTTGGAGTTTTAACATTTACGCTGATAAGCGTAGGAGGCCAACTCGTTGGCTCGTTATTACTGGATCTTTATGCGCCAAGTGAGGGAATCTCAGTAAGCGGTTACTTAGTTACGGGAATTTTTATGACTTACTTAGGTGTGATTATTAGCGGCGCAAATCAATCACGACGAGTGCGGATATAGTTACGTATCGTCAAGACAATAGTTAACACGACAAAAAATACGGCAATAGCGCGCGCTGAACCTTTTAGCGCTGGAATTGATGCAGCGTAGAAACCAAGTAGCGTGATGCCGACTCCCCAAAGTAACGCCCCCAGAGCATTTGCAGCGAGAAACTTGTAATAGTTCATCTTCGCAATACCGGCAATTGGTGGCATAAAAGTACGGATCCACGGGTAGAAGCGGGCGAGGATCACCGCGCTCCAACCGTATTTCTCGTAGAAACTTTCGGCGCGCGCAACCATTTTTCGCATCCGGGGCGTATCTCTTCGATCTAAGTAAGAGCGTCCATATTTTCGCCCCAGAACATAACCAAATTGATCACCGATAAATGCTCCTAAGAAAATGACAAAAATAAGAAAGACGATATTTACATCATCTCGAGTGCCAGCAATTAAGCCAGCGGCAAATAGAATCGAATCACCTGGAAGAAAAAACGCAATCAAAATTCCAGTTTCGATGAAGATAATCAAGCCCGGAAGCGCTTAAATACTGCTCAATCCAATCTGCGATACTCAAGAACGTTCCTTGACCGCCGCAGCCACTGCTTTCACCACGTTCTGGTCGAAGACGCTCGGCACTATAAATGAGGCGTTTAATTGAGCATCGCTGACACATCCAGCAATCGCTTCAGCACAGGCAACAAGAAGTTCGTCAGTAATTTTCTTAGCTCCGGCATCGAGTAATCCACGGAAGATTCCCGGAAATGCAAGAACATTATTAATCTGATTGGGCTGGTCACTTCTTCCGGTTGCAACTACCGCAGCATGCTTGCGCGCAAGTACTGGATCAATTTCGGGATCTGGATTTGCCAAGGCAAAGACGATGGAGCCTTTTGCCATTGATGCAACATCAGCCTCAGTTAATACATTTGGGGCACTTACCCCGATAAAGACATCCGCGCCCTTCATGGCGTCAGATAACGAACCATCAAATTGGCGCTTATTACACGTTTCAATGAACCACTTGCGCATCTCATTATCCGCAGGCCGTTTGTTATTAATTACGCCTCGACTATCAAATCCAATTATTTCTTTAGCGCCAGCCAGTACCAACAGACGCGCAATTGCGGTACCAGCTGCTCCAGCACCATTGATAATGATTGTGCAATCCTTCATATTCTTCTTAACTAATTTGAGCGCGTTGCGCAGCGCTGCTAGCACCACGACAGCAGTGCCATGTTGATCATCGTGAAATACCGGAATATCAAGCAGTTTTCTCAATCTTGCTTCAACTTCAAAACAGCGGGGCGCTGAAATATCTTCCAAGTTAATTCCACCATAAACAGGTGCGATTAATTGAACGGTGCGGACAATCTCATCTACATCTTGAGTATCTAAACAGACCGGCCAAGCATCAACATCGGCAAACCTTTTAAAGAGCGCCGCTTTACCTTCCATCACAGGAAGCGCTGCTTCTGGGCCTAGATTTCCTAAGCCAAGAACCGCAGATCCATCGGTAACTACCGCAACGGTATTTCGCTTAATGGTTAGACGCCTTGCATCACTTGGATCTTTAGCAATCGCTTGGCAGATACGCGCCACTCCAGGAGTGTATGCACGTGAGAGATCATCTCGAGTTTTTAGTGGAACTTTAGATTGCACTTCTAATTTCCCGCCAAGGTGTAATAAGAAAGTCCTATCGGAAACTTTTCGCACTTTCAAAATTGGCGAAGCAGAGAGTGCGGCGGTTATTTTGTCGGCATGTTCTTGATCAATTGCATCACACGTTACATCTATAACGACATTATCGAGTTGCGAATCCGCAACATCGAGCGCGGTAATCATGGCGCCCTCACGAGTAATTATCGTGGTGATTTCTGCAACCGGTTGAAATTCAGGTTTTCCCTCAACCCGGATTGTGATTCCGTAACCTGGAGAAGTGCTGGCCATTAGACCACTCCGTAAAGTCGGTCTCCAGCATCGCCCAGACCCGGAACGATGTATCCATGCTCATTTAATTTCTGATCTAAGGCTCCAGTTACGATTGTTATTGGGAAATTTGATTTCTCAAAAGCGCGTTCGACCGTTTTCACCCCTTCGGGTGCAGCTAATAAACAGATTGCAGTTATATCTTTGGCTCCGCGTTCAATCAGATAATTAAATGCTGCAACTAGAGTTCCTCCAGTTGCCAACATGGGGTCGAGAATGAAGCACTGGCGTCCACTTAAATCTTCAGGCAAGCGATTGGCATAAGTTGATGCTTGGAGAGTTTTCTCATCGCGAACCATTCCAAGGAATCCAACATCGGCGCTGGGTAGTACTCGCATCATCCCTTCAAGCATCCCTAATCCAGCACGGAGAATCGGCACAACGACTGGTCTTGGAGAAGCAAGCATCGCGCCTTTCATTGGCGATACCGGCGTGACAATTTCGACTGGATGAATCTTCACTTCACGGGTTGCTTCATAGGCAAGGAGCGTGACTAGCTCTTCTACGAGGTGGCGAAATACTTGAGAGTTGGTCTCTTTGTCGCGTAATACGGTGAGTTTGTGCGTGATTAGCGGATGATCGGCTACCAGCACTTTCATGGAGCCACTTTACTACCTTGCATAACGGTGGAACTATGAGGTGCTTCATTTCTTCTGCGCGGGAGGTGTGAGATGGCAAACGAAACCCTCGAATTTGCGCTCTTAGCCTGGAGAGAAGATGGAAGTTGGAGCGCTTCACGATTACCAGATGATGCAACGCAAGATATTGGGATTGCGCTCGACGCATTGCGCGCGCAACAAGTTGATGGTGGCGCAATTGCGATGCTAGCTATTGATGATTCTTTCTTCATAATTATTCGCCAAGTTGGTGAAGATATGAAGATGATGATGAGTGATGCGCTTGCAGCGCTTGAATATGAAATCGCGTCAGAAGTTTTAGAACTATTAGACATCGACTCTCCTGAAGAAGACGATGCCGAGGAACCTGCTGGCGATTTGAATCTACTTAGCGATTTAGGGCTAGATGCCATGGACCTTCAAATGATCTGTGACGATAGCGAAAAGTACCCGGATGAACAGTTAGAATCAGTAGCCCGCCAAGTCGGCTTCGGCGATAAATTTCTGGAGATAGTCGAGAATTTATAAATGAATTATGAAAGCGCAATGCGCGCTGCAATTGAGCGCGCCAAATTTGGCGCTACGAATTACTTCGCGATCCAGTTGGACATGCGGAAATTGTGGTTATCCGTTCAGCGGCTCGTTCACTCGGAACTTGGCGACTTGATGAATGCACTTTAGTAGTTACGTTGGAGCCTTGTGCTATGTGCGCTGGCGCCATCATGCAATCTCGAATTCCGCGCGTTGTCTTTGGAGCGTGGGACGAGAAAGCCGGAGCAGCTGGATCAACTTGTGATTTATTGAGAGACCCGAGAGCTCTTCATAAAGTGGAAGTAATCTCAGATGTTTTGAAGGATGAATGCTCTGCGCTATTAACTGAATTCTTTTCAGCACAACGCCCTCGCGTATAGTCACCCTCGGTGGCGTGTCCGAGCGGCCTAAGGAGCGCGCCTCGAAAGCGCGTGTTGGGGAAACTCAACCGTGGGTTCAAATCCCACCGCCACCGCCAATTCTTTT
>JBEANJ010000109.1:0-2734 GCA_041165565.1 Actinomycetota bacterium
AAGCCAGATAGTGATGATGTCCGTGATTCGCCAGCACTTGATATTGCCGAACAAATTTCACAAGCTGGTGCAGTTGTAACCGTGCATGATCCGAAAGCAATAGGTAATGCAAAGCGTCGCTCCCCTGAACTTACTTTTGTCGATACAGTCGATGCGTGTGTCAAAGATTCGAACTGTATTCTGCACTTGACCGAATGGCGGGAATATCGCGAGATAGATCCACTAGCAATCGCAAAAAAAGTAGCGGAGACCATAATTATCGATGGCCGAAATGCGCTTGACCGTGAGTTGTGGGAGAAATCAGGTTGGCGATTTCGTGGACTCGGCAGAGCTACTCATCAATAATGCCCTCGAGATAATCAACCGCATGACAGATAGTTTCTGTTAGGTCGCCAACTCCACTAACGCTTATAAATCCGGAATGTGAACTAAATTTATGGATTCGATAATTTGGATTGTGGGCGAAAAGATGTAAGTAAGGTCTTTTCATATCAAGCGATGGATCTGCTTCAAAAGTCAAAGTTCGCCAATCTTCAACTAAACTTGAACTTTCTCCAAGTGGTAAGTCATGGCTCGCGCGTATTGCATTCTCTAGAATGCAGATTTTTGCAAAATCGACTGTCCACAAAGATTCTTCGGTTATTCCACTCTCAAAATCAATTAAAGTGCCAGTTCGGGTAAATCTGAATGTATAACATTGACCATAATTAAGTTTAGCTAATTCAGAATTGACTAATTGCTGGAGTTCTTCTTGTTTCGATAAAGGTAAGGAACATGGGCTAGTCATTAATCTCTCTCGATAACGAGAGTGATCTACTGCCCGATATGTGACCACTTGTTTGTGGGGCGAGATTGCTGCTGAAATAGAAACAAATTCGACCCCGAGCGATTGTGGTTCGACTTTGGCGATTTCGATATCTAACCCGAGATTTTCTGCTACTGGTGGTAGCAGGACTGCCAGGTCTGATTGGCAGATAATCGATTCTGGCATGTCAAGAAGATACCCCAGATAGAATCGCTAGCAAATGCACCCAAGAATCGTCCTCGCCTCAGCTTCACCCTCAAGAGAAAGATTATTGCGAAGCGCTGGTTTAGACCCAGAAATAATAGTTAGCGGAATAGATGAAGAAGATTCCAGATATAAAGAGCTAAGTCCTAAAGAACTTGTAATCGCGCTTTCAATAGTTAAAGCTCACACGGTTCGTAAATTAATCGATTTTCCTGCGCTAATAATTGGATGCGATTCAACTTTTGAATTTGAGGGAAAATCGCTTGGTAAACCACTTACTTCGGATATAGCCCGAGAGCGAGCTCGAAAAATAAGTGGGAAATCAGGACTACTTCATACCGGGCACTGCATCATCGATACTACAAATGAAATTGAATTTAGCGATATTGCAACGACCCGAGTTCATTTTGCAGATATTAGTGATTCCGAGATTAGCGCATATGTAGCAACTGGAGAACCGCTACATGTTGCTGGTGGATTCACGCTAGATGGCATAAGTGCGCCGTTCATTAAAGCAATTGAAGGTGATCCGGCTAACGTAATTGGATTATCACTTCCATTGTTGCGGAAAGCATTTATTGAATTAGGTTATGACTGGTTCGATTTTGTGAGCGCCAAATGACCTTATATGCAGCATATGGTTCAAACCTTGACCCGAGACAGATGTTGCAGCGCGCACCTCACTCTCCCCATTTAGGAACAGGATGGCTGAGAGGTTGGCGTCTAACTTTTGGTGGTGAGGAAATCGGGTGGGAAGGAGCAGTTGCAACTCTCGCTGAAGATTCATCCGCCAGCGTATTTGTCTCTATCTACGATCTAACAAAGCAAGATGAGCAAACGCTTGATGAGTGGGAAGGTGTAACTACAAAGCTTTATTCAAAGATAAGAGTTCGGGTGGATACTTTAAATGGCGTTCAATTATGTTATGTCTATGTGCTCAATTCATTCGAAGGTGGAACCCCCTCAAATCGTTATTTGGAAATCATGATCAACGCCGCTCTCGAGGCAGGTGCTCCCTCTGACTACATCGATACATTAAAGAGGTTTGGAAAATTGGAATGATCTCTCCAAATTTGCGCGCCGAGGTAATTTCTTGGATTGAAGAGGATCCAGACCCCAAGACTCGTAGTCAATTACAGAAATGGCTTGACGATAATTCAGTAGCTGAAATTGAAAGTTGCTTTCAAGGATTTTTAGAGTTTGGAACTGCTGGTCTTCGCGGCGCTCTTGGCCCAGGCCCATCTCGTATGAATCGAGCGGTTGTGACAAAGACTGCACTTGGGCTCGGGCAATTTATGAAAGATCGGAACTTAAAAAGCATCGTAATAGGTCGTGATGCTCGCTATGGATCTGAAGACTTTACGCGAGATACGGCTGAAATCATGAGTGGTTATGGATTTTCAGTTTATGTACTTCCCAGGCCTCTTCCAACTCCAGTTCTGGCTTTTGCGGTTAAAAAGTTAGGTTGCGATGTGGGAGTAATGGTGACTGCCTCTCACAATCCACCGCAAGATAATGGCTACAAGGTTTACTTGGGCGGACGAGTTGATGGGATTGATTACAACGGCTCTCAAATAATTTCACCAACAGATTCTGAAATTTCGAAAGAAATCTCTAAAGCTGTGAATTTAAATTTAGCAAAACGTGGCTCTGATTGGCAGATTGTCGGAGAAGAAATTATTGAAGGTTATGTAGCCACCACAGCAGCTCTGATAGAGCCCAAAA
>JBEANJ010000110.1:0-2692 GCA_041165565.1 Actinomycetota bacterium
CTTGTTGGAGTCGCGTTGGTGCAGGCTCTTTATTTTGTAGCGATTGAGCGAATGTATGTAGGAATAGCGCTCTTAATTGAATTCACGGCGCCGATTTGGATCTTGTTATTTCTTCGGTTTATTCTTAAAAAACATGTACCAAGCGGTCTCTGGTACGCGATTATTCTCGCTTTCTCCGGCCTGCTACTTATCACCCAAATCTGGAATGGTTTAACCTTAGATCGAATTGGTTTTATCGCGGCGGTTTTTGATGCGATCGCGCTAGCCGGTTACTTTCTAATCGGCGACCACCTAAGCAAGACAAAGACCAGCGGCGCAATCGCGGTCTGGGGATTTGGTATCTGCTCCTTTGGACTTCTTTTTATTTTTCCGATTTGGGAGTATCCATTTGATGCGCTTGGCAAAGATTTAAATCTTCTTGGTGTCTTTTCCAATTATTCGCTACCGGGTTGGGTTTTAGTTCTCTGGATTATTGTTATGGGAACGATTGCTCCATATCTTTTAACCTTAGCGGGGTTGAGAATTCTGAGCGCATCAACCGCAAGCATCTTTGGCATGATGGAGCCGGTTCTGGCCGGAATTATTGCCTGGTGGTGGCTAAGTGAAAGCCTTACCGGAATTCAATTACTTGGTTGTTTAGTCGTAATAGTCGGTATCGCAATTGCTGATCGTGCCCGGCAACATACTGCAGCGGTTTAACCGCCTACAAATACCAGCGCCAGCGCCTTCATTAATGGAATTCCAATAAGTAAATTAAATGGGAAAGTAATAGCCAGACTCGAAGTTATCGAGAGTGAAGGATTTGCTTCAGGAATTGCTATCTGGACAGCGGCGGGAGCGGCAATGTATGAGGCGCTAGCGCAGAGCACACCAAGTATGGTCGCGCCACCTACCGATAAACCAGAGAGCGCGCCACCAATTACACCAAGAGTTCCGGCAAAAATTGGAAAGGCGATTGCAAAGATAGCTAACCCAGGACCAACTTCCTTAATCGCATGAGCTTTTGCTCCAGCAAGAAAACCAAGATGCATCAAGAAGAGCGCCAAGATTCCGGGGAGAATATTGACAAAGAATGGGGCAACTTTTTCATAACCCGCATCACCAGAAATTGCGCCGATTATCAACCCGCCAAGTAGTAAGACAACGGTCTTACCTAGAATTGCCTCTCTTAATGATTCGCTCCAAGAAACTTTTCGATTTAGGTGTCGCGTTGCAAGGAATATTCCAACAATGATTCCGGGAACTTCCATAACAGTTAACAGAGCAGTTGCAAAACCTTCATAACTAACTTGAGCATTTTCAAGAAAGACCAGTGCTGCTGTAAATGTGACCAGAGATGTTGAACCATAGTGGGCTGAGATCGCGCCACGATCAATCGCATTTAGATTCCTAATAAGTTTTAGCGCAATAAATGCCAAGACGGGAATTAGAGTTCCAAGCAGAATTGTTGCGATTAGAGGTTGGGCTAAACCATTTATGCTTGAGTTACGAAGCGCTACTCCACCTTTAAGCCCAATACCAAACAATAGATAGACCGAGATAATTTGGTAGACCGGTTCCGGAATTCTTATATCGCTCTTAAATCTTGCGGCAATAAATCCCAGCGCGAATACAAGAACTGAGACTGAAGTTAGATTTTCTAGCGCAAGTTGGAGATTAGACACTTTTCGATTCTATCGTGAGGCGAAGGTATCTTGCTTAATTATCTTTAACGATATTTTCTTGCGCTACATATTTCGGAGCCATATCTGCAAACTTGGCAAAATGAAGAAGTGAGGCGACAGTTACGGTCTTAGTTGGTCCATTTCGATGCTTAGCCACTATCAGATCAGCTTCACCAGATCGGTTCTGGGGGTCATAGAGATCATCACGATGAAGCAGAATTACTACGTCAGCATCTTGTTCGATGGAGCCCGATTCACGTAAGTCAGAGAGCATGGGTTTCTTATCTGATCGTTGTTCGGGTGAACGGTTTAGCTGGGAGATTGCGATTACCGGAACATTTAGCTCTTTGGCTAAAAGTTTAAGTTGGCGGGAGAATTCAGAGACTTCTTGTTGGCGGTTTTCGACTTTCTTTCCCGAAGACATCAGCTGGAGATAATCAATAACTACCAACTTCAAATCATGGCGCTGCTTAAGTCGGCGAGCCTTTGCTCGAATCTCCATCATCGAAAGATTGGGTGAGTCGTCGATAAATAAAGGTGCGTCATTAATTTCACCCATTCTTCGCGCCAATCTTGCCCACTCATCATCGCTCAAAGTTCCAGAGCGGATATTGTTAAGTGAAACTCGAGCCTCCGCAGAGAGCATGCGCATAGTGATTTCTGAGCGGCTCATTTCAAGAGAGAAAATGACCGAGCAATCGCCATTATGAATCGCAGCGCTCCGCGCTATATCTAGTCCTAAAGTTGATTTACCTACCGCGGGTCGGGCTGCGACAACAATCATATTTCCAGGGTGTAAGCCGTTGGTAAGGCTATCTAAATCTTTAAATCCAGTTTTTACTCCTTCAGCTAACTCGCCGGATTGCATCTTCTCAATCTGGTCGAGAGCGGCCGGAATTAAAGTATTTAACTGAACAAAATCTTCGCCAGCTCTTCTTTCAGTAACTTGGTAGACCTCTTGTTCCGCAAGATCTACAACATCATCAATCTCACCTTCGGCGGAATAACCAAGTTGGACAATCTTTGTG
>JBEANJ010000111.1:0-2627 GCA_041165565.1 Actinomycetota bacterium
GTTTTAATTCTCGCCATACCGACTTTTGCGCTGGCACGAACCTGGTTAGATGCGAGAAATACCAATATAGAGAAAGCCGATGCCATAGTTGTGATGGGAGCGGCGCAATTAGATGGCAGGCCTGGGGAAGTTTTAGAAGCTAGATTGCGTGAAGCAAAGCGGATTTATGAAAATGATTATGCAAAGCGACTCTTCACATTAGGCGCGGGCGCACCCGGAGATCGATTTACTGAGGCAGGAACTGCGCGTGAATGGCTCGGTCGAAACGGGATTCCACGTAAATCGATAACGGCAATTCGAATAGGTCGCGATAGTTATACAAGTATTGAAGGCTTAGCAAAAACTATAGATGAAAATAAATTCAAAAGAATAATTATCGTAACTGATCCTTATCATTGCTTGAGGTCAAAAACGATGGCGGCTGATTTTGGATTTCAGGCAAGTTGCTCGCCAGTCAGAAGTGGAATTGCAAGTGTAGATAGCGCTGGAATGCGATATTTGATTCGTGAAGCTGGCGCCTATCTTGCATACATAACTCTTGGCAGACGGGGAATTCATATCAGTGACCATATTGCTTGGGAACTGTAGCCTTACGAACTATGGCGCTGATAGATGCGAAAGAGCATCCTGGATATTCCGAATTTGATCGTGAACGTTTTTTGGATGAGCCTGCGAAACGTCCTGGACGAACTGAATATGCTAGAGATAGAGCTCGGATTATCCATTCATTTGCGCTGCGGCGTTTAGCAGCAAAAACTCAAGTCGCAGTTCCATGGGCAAGTGATTTTCCTCGAACTCGACTCTCCCATTCTTTAGAGTGTGCGCAAGTTGGTAGGGAACTTGGGGCAGCACTGGGCGCAGATCCAGATTTATTGGAAGGCGCATGTCTTGCTCACGATTTAGGCCACCCACCCTTTGGGCACAATGGCGAAAATGCGCTGGCCCAACTTGCTAAAGATTGTGGAGGATTTGAAGGTAATGCCCAAAGCTTTAGATTACTAACAAGAATTGAAGCAAAGACGGTAGATAAATTTGAGAAATCTGTCGGTCTGAACCTCACAAGAGCAACTCTCGATGCTGCAGCGAAGTATCCATGGAGCGCTGTAGAAAATTCGCGAAAGTTCGGTGTTTATGCTGATGATTTAGAGATATTTAAGTGGGTACGACACAGTGCGCCACAAGGTAAACCAAGTCTGGAAGCCCAGATTATGGATTGGTCCGATGATGTTGCATATTCCGTGCATGATTTAGAAGATGCATTAGTTACAGGCCATATTGAACTAGCGAAAATTCGGCAAGATTTACCCAAACTTTATCAAGTTGCAAAAACTGAATATCTGAGTGATCTCACAGAAAGCGAGGCTGAAGCGGCGCTCACTTCGCTTTCCTCACTTTCATGTTGGCCAAAGAGCTTCGATAGAAGCCATCGTCAATTAGCTCAATTAAAGGACTTGACGAGCCAACTAATTGGTCGGTTCGCAGTCGCTGCCGAAAGTGCAACCCGTGAAAAATATGGTTCTGGAAATCTGACACGATACTCCGCAGACTTGATTGTGCCGCGTGCCCAAAAAGTCGAAGTGGCTCTACTTAAATCGATGCCAGGCTATTACATTATTTTGGCTGAAAAATCTCAAGAGTTATATGCGAGCCAGCGCGAACTTCTTAGAAGTTTGGTTGATTTGCTTATGGAGAAGGCTCCAACTGCGCTAGAAAGCTTTTTTCTTCAAGAGTGGTTTGAGGCTGATTCTGAGATGAAACGGCTCCGCGTGATTATTGATCAGGTTGCTTCATTAACCGATCCGGGAGCCTATTCACTCTATCGAGAACTAACCGACAAACCTATTTAGCAATAGGATTTAGATATGTCAGGTCGTATTCGCGATACAGATGTTGCTTACGTGCGTGATCATTCAGCAATCGATGACGTCGTTGGCGAGTATGTCCAGCTTAAGAACGCCGGGGGTGGCCAGAAAAAGGGTCTTTGTCCATTTCATGATGAGAAAAGTCCTTCGTTTCACGTAACTCCGAGTAAAGGTTTCTATCACTGTTTCGGATGCCAGGCCGGTGGTGACGTGATTGCGTTCGTTATGAAAATGGACCACTTGTCATTTACAGAGACGGTTGAAAAATTAGCAGAAAGACTCGGTTATCAACTTACCTATGATGCATCAAGCGGAACTAGCGCCCCAGCCGGACGAAGATCTCGTTTAGTAGCAGCAAATCTTGCAGCGGCGAACTTCTATCGCGACCAATTAAAAAATCCAGAAGCTGAAATCGGTCGTAAATTCTTAAGCGATCGCGGTTTCGACAACAGCGCTATAAATCATTTTGGGGTCGGATATGCTCCGAATGAATGGGATGCACTTACCAAAGTCTTACGAGGAGAAGGCTTCTCTATCGAGGAATTAACCAACGCGGGATTGATAAAGGAAGGTCAACGCGGCCCTATTGATCGCTTTCGCAATCGATTAATTTGGCCAATCCGTGATATCTCTGGCGATGTCGTTGGATTTGGTGCGAGAAAACTAGCCAGCGATGATGAAGATTCTGGACCTAAATATCTAAATACCCCAGAGACTCCCATATATAAGAAAAGTCAACTCCTTTACGGATTGGATTTAGCAAAG
>JBEANJ010000112.1:0-2832 GCA_041165565.1 Actinomycetota bacterium
CAAGATTCCAATGATGGAGCTCGTGGTTAGTTAGAACGCAAATTGCGTTGGTAGTACCGAACCTCAGAGTCGAAAGGCTCTGAGGTTCTCAATTGAAAATTTAGTTAATGCGAAGGGAAGCCATGGCAAATCTGCTTGAGATTAAATCAATGGCAAAAAGTTATGGCCCGGTCGTAGCTCTTAAAGATGCTAATTTCTCTGTCGCTCCGGGTGAGATTCATGCTCTGATGGGCGCCAATGGCGCTGGCAAATCAACGTTAGTAAAAATTCTTACTGGAGTAATAACTGGTGACTCCGGATCAATTAAATTAAATGGAAATGAAGTTAAATTTTCATCCCCTGATAACGCGCGCAAAAATGGCGTCGCCCCGGTCTTCCAGGACCCCGCGCTAATCCCAGATCTTTCGCTGAAGCGCAATCTGCGCCTCACAAATACCGATATCGGAAAATTCCAAGAGAAGATTAATCACCTAGGAATTAAAGTAAATCTCGACGAACAGGTTTCAAGAATTGAACTTCCTATTTTGCGAATGATTGATCTTGCTCGAGCCTTAGCCCACGATCCAAAGTTACTTATTCTTGATGAAATTACCGCAGCACTTCCTGCAAATTTGGCTGAAGTTGTTATTAGAACCATGAATGAAGAAAAGGCGCGCGGTAACTCAATTATCTTTATCTCTCATCGTCTTTCTGAGATTGGTGAGATCTGTGACCGAGTCACCGTTTTGCGAGACGGTGTTGATGTAGACGCCTTTAATACTTCTGAAGGGGATGAAGATCGAATCGTATCTGCGATGCTTGGAACAAAAATATCTTTGACCGCTTCCGGATCACGTAACAAGCTCTCTAAATCAAAACCCATTCTTACAGTCCGCGGCATTAAAGATGGAGATAAATTAGAAGATATTAATTTCGAAATTTACCCTGGTGAAGTGCTCGGAGTTGTCGCACTTGAAGGCCAAGGTCAAGATTCACTATTTGAAATCTTGGCTGGAGAAATCCCAGCAAAATCTGGCGAAATTTTTTATGAAGATACCAAAGTGAACTTCTCTCACCCAGCGGATGCAATTCGCCTAGGAATTAGCTACGTACCAGGTGATCGAAAGAGTGCATTGTTGCCGCAACGCTCCATCCGAGAAAACTTAGCTCTTACCAAATTCCGAAAACTTCGAAGTTGGAATTGGATAAAACAGAAGCACGAAGACTCTATGGTTGATAATGCTGTTTCCAATCTGGAAATTGATACCAGAGCAAGTTCACAAGTTAAACGACTAAGTGGTGGTAATCAACAGAAAGTAACCATCGGAAGATGGATTACTACAGGATTTAACTTGCTACTCTGTTTTGATCCAACTCGTGGAATAGATGTTGGTACTAAGAACCAAATCTATAAATTACTTTCTGGGTTATCCGCAGAAGGGAAATCAGTCCTCTTATTCACTAGCGAGCTTCGCGAAATTCAGATGGTCTGTGATCGAGCTATTGTCTTACATAAAGGCAAGGTTCATGGCATCTTTGAAGCTGCAAAAGCTGATGAAGAGCTTCTATTAAATGCCGCTTACGGGAGAAACTAAAGATGAAACTCTCGCTTCGTGAACAATATTGGAATTTATCAATTCTTGGACTCGTAATTCTGTTGACGGTTTGGCGAAGTAGCCAACTCCCAGTTTTCGGTGCATATGAAATAAAAACTGTTTTGCTGGGAATTATTCCGATTGCACTATTAGCGATGGGTCAATCCCTGATAATTATCGGAGGTGGAATTAACCTTGCAATCGGCGCTGAAGCTGTCCTTATAAATTGCATTACCGCGAAATACAGTGAAGGGACCGACTTTTCGACCTCACTTCGGTGGGCTCTAATTGGGTTAGTTATTTCAGTTGTTGTTGGTGCGCTTACTGGATGGATCATTTCAAAGTCTGGAATTGCAGATATCGTCGTTACGTTGGCGACAAGTTTCGTATTAATTGGCCTTGCGTTATTCATCCAACCTGGTCCTGGTGGCGGTGTAAACCTAGATTTCGCCCAATACTTTAGCGGAAAAGAGAATTCATTTATTGCTCCGTTACTCGTTCTAATTCTTCCAATCATCTTAATTTGGATACCGCTACAGCGCAGTCGTCTCGGAATCTCTTTCTACGCAATTGGTTCGAGTAAAGACGCCGCTTTCTTATCAGGCGTAAATGTGGCGCGAACAAGAATTGCTTTATATGCCACGGGTGGATTCTTTGCTGGTTTGTGCGGAATCTCTTTGACCGCAATTACACAAGCAGCAAGTCCCTTTGCAAACATCAGCAATACCGCCACTCTCAATTCAGTCGCCGCCGCAGTACTTGGTGGCGTTGCCCTCGCTGGCGGCGTCGGTGGCTTATTTGGTCCCGCTCTAGCTTCTTTGGTTCTCTATTTCATCCCAACCATCATGCTTGGCTATGGAATTGATCCTGCTTATAGCCAAATAATTCAAGGAGTCTTAACCGTACTTGTTGTTCTGATTGGTGGGCTATTAAGAGCTAGGGGAAGACGATGAAATTAAAAATGAATCGTTCCATGGTCGCGCTATGGATTATTTTGGCTCTAACATTCTTAGTAACAGGATTAGTTGATTCGTATTTCTTCTCTATTCCTCTGCAACTTGCTGCGCCTCTCGGTTTGCTTGCCGCTGGACAAACGATTGTGATGTTAACGGGCGGTATCGATCTTTCTCTAGCGATGATTGCAACTGGTGCCGCATATATTGTTAGCGTTAAATCAGAATCTGGTTTACTAATTTCTTTGAGTTACGCCCTAATTTTCTGTGTTGTAACTGGAGCAATTAATGGTGTAGCCGTCGGT
>JBEANJ010000113.1:0-2582 GCA_041165565.1 Actinomycetota bacterium
AAACCGCGCAACGTTCGTTGAGTTGCACCAAAATTTGTAAAGTCTTCAGTCTTAAGTCCGTCAATATCATACATCTTTCTAAATTCAGGAAGATTCTCTATCATAGGCTCAAGAATTCGACTTTCAATTGGCTCTTCAACACTGTTTAGATTCGGGATAATTCCAGACTTATTAATTTTTACCTGCCAAGAATATGGTGGAGAAATAACAGAGTCACCTCCTAGGATTGCCGACCAATGCATGTGATTACGGAATGCTGCAGAAAGTAATCGTGTGCGATATCCACGTTGCTGATACACCTTGTGCGCATTTCTAAAGACGGCAACACCAGCCCACTCCATGATTCCTGGATCTATCACCGCTCCTGATTTTTCAGCTGAAACCTTTACCCAGTCATCAACGCGTCCCACCATGATTGTGCAGACGGGTCCCATCTGGGAAATATCTAAGCCCTCAGCTTCACGACGTTTAAGTCCTCGTTCGACGGCTTCAGCGACGGCAACTGTTTGGGCGACCGAAAAGGAAACCGTTGCATTGATGCTTACTCCCTGATAGGTCGCTTCTTCAAACGCTGCAATTGCTTCTGACGTGACTGGAATTTTTACAATCATATTTTTTGCAATTTTTGAAAATTCAATCGCCTGCGATGTGAGAAGCTCTGCATTTCTAAAGTTTCGAGGATCCGTCTGAATCGAAAGTCGGCCATTTCGACCATTCTGCTTTTCAAACTCCGGCTCAAATAACTTGGCCGCATTGGATGAAAGCTCCTTGACCATGGCCCATCCAATTTGATCATCGGTAGCTTGAGCATTTGCCTTCGCGAATTCCCTGATTCTGGTCACCCAATACTCTTTGTCGGCTTTCAGCGCCGTCAATGCAATCACAGGATTACATGTTGCGCCCACAATTCCCCATGAGAGGGCATCTTTGATCTCCTTGGGGTCGGCTGAATCGTTCCAGAGAACTGTTTTTGAATGCTCTTTCATGTAGATGAATGGCGAATCTGACATTTAATCTCCCTATTGAATATTTGAACTGCCGGCAAAAATTAAAATGGATTGAGTTAAGACCGATTTCCTCTTAGAGAGCAGCATATGCAGTCTTCAGAACATTTGCTGCGATTCTCAGACCTTCTTCCCGGCCAAATGATGCATCTTCATGTTCAATCGCAATGTCAGTCTTAGGGCTAGTTTTTGCAAGAGTTTGCACAAACTTAGTCCAGAATGCCTGATCGTGACCCTCTCCGAGAGCCACGAAATCCCAAGCAGAGTCTTTTGGCCATTGATTTACGACAAATTGACCATCGTGTGAAAGCGGAAGTGGATTTTGCTCGCGCGGGATTCTTGTAAATCGATCGTCTAATACGCCATGAATCTTTACTCCAGGATTAATTCGAACATCTTTCGCCGCTGCGCAATAAACTAATTCCCCGAGTACCTCTAATGCATGTATTGGATCAATTTGCTGCCAGAATAAATGAGAAGGATCCATTTCGGCGCCAATATTTCTTAGATTTCCCTTTTCTACCAAGCGAAGCATTGTAGAAGGATTGAAAACGACATTCTGCGGATGCATTTCAAGACCAACTTTTACACCGTTCTCTTCGGCAACTTTATCAACCTTCTGCCAAAATGGAATTGCTACTTCATTCCATTGGTAGTCAAGTGCATCCATGTGTTCAGAACTCCAAGGATTTACATACCAAGCGGCCCGAGAACCTGTTGATTCTGCAGCTGGTAAACCCGACATCGTAATAACACGATCAACTCCGAGACGATTTGCAATCTTAACTGCATCTAGTACGTCTTGCGACTGACGTTGTCCAACTGCCTTATTTGGACTCAAAGGATTTCCATTGCAATTAAGGGCAGTCAATTTAATTCCACGAGAGGAAAACTTATCCAAGTACTCATCTCGTTTGACGTCAGAGTTCATAATGTCATCAATTGGTAAATGCACCGGAGGAAGAAAGCCACCAGAATTGATTTCTGCCCCATTTAGTCCCAATCCTTTGATTACATCTAGGGCAGAATCAATATCACGATCATGTAAGACTGCTGTGTAAACTCCTATATGCATTACAATTCCAACTTTCTGATCATGGTAGGACACCACTCTAGTTAAAAAAATTCAAAGTGTTAAGTGTTAAAGCGATCTGTAAACAAATGTAAACAGCAAGACGGCACTTTCCGACCGAAGAAAAGTTCTTGAATTTCAATGGCTTACATTGAATATTTCTGCCGGATTTGCGCTCGGAAAAGACCATTTTTGACTCACCTTGGGATTGGGCCGATGATTGGTGCGTGTCCAAGTCATCGATCTATGAAGTAGCTGCCTTGGCAGGTGTGTCGATTGCCACTGTGAGTCGAACTTTAAATAAGCCTCACCGTGTTTCTGAAGTGACACGTTCGCGAGTCATGGAAGCTGTTCACAAATTGTCATACACACCAGATCTTGAAGCGGCGGCACGAGCGAGACATCATAATGATCGAATTGCAGTAGTTGCTCCACTTAATACCTATCCTGGTTTTACGCAAAGGCTGCAGGGAATTTCCTCTGCTCTTGACGAGTTACAATCTGAG
>JBEANJ010000114.1:0-2578 GCA_041165565.1 Actinomycetota bacterium
TAACCCGAAGTGATTTGAGAATTCTTTCGATGTTGGCTGATGAAATGGGAACGCCAATTAAACTCCCCACAGTCGCTGCCGCTGCAAAAGAGTTTTCCTCACTTGGAAATTGGGATAGCAAAATAGATTTTCAGCCAATGCCTGCAGGTAAGGTTTCGGCAAATAGCGAGGAAGCCCTTCTTGCATCTTGGCGACTTCTATTAGATGCCGGCTCGCTTCAAGATGGCGAGAGCAATCTTGCTGGTACGGCGCATCCATCGGTTGCGGTGATCTCTGAATCTCGCGCCAAAAAATTGGGCGTAACTGCCGGAGATTTGATTCGAATATCAACAAAGCATGGTGCGATAACGCTGCCCTGTGAAATTAACGATATTGAAGATAATTCAATTTGGATTCCGCGAAATTCAATCGATAGCCGCGCTATTGCAACGTTAGGCATCGCGAGCGGAGCTGTGATGGTGGTGAAAGCATGACCGATTACGCCAGCCTCTTGCTTGATGACCCAATCTGGTTAGTTACTGTTAAAGCGCTACTTGTTTTCGTACTCTGCGTACTTCTAACTTTGCTCGCAATTTGGGGAGAACGAAGAATTGTGGCGCGGATGCAACTTCGTGTTGGCCCAAACCGTGTTGGACCATTTGGATTAGTACAAGGCCTAGCAGATGGCGTAAAGCTTGCGCTTAAAGAAGATTTAATTCCAAAGGCTGCCGATAAAGTTGTTTTCGTATTGGCACCCATCATCAGCGCCTCAACTTGTTTCTTAGCTTTTGCGGTAATCCCAATGACGGGAAAAGTTATTTTCTTTGGCGAAGAGACCGTCATGCAACTAACCGATTTCTCTGTTGGAGTTCTATATATATTGGCAGCAGCTTCGGTTGGTGTTTACGGAATAGTGCTTGCTGGCTGGTCTTCAGGTTCGACCTATCCCTTACTCGGTGGCCTTCGCTCCAGCGCCCAAGTTATTTCATATGAAATTGCGATGGGTCTTTCCTTTGTTGCTGTATTTATGTATGCCGGGTCGATGTCCACAAGTGAAATTGTGGAAGCCCAGGCGCAATGGTGGAACGCCGTTGTTCTCTTTCCATCCTTTGTTATTTATGTAATTTCGATGATTGGTGAAACTAATCGTGCGCCATTTGATCTTGCCGAAGCCGAAGGTGAATTAGTTGGTGGCTTCCATACCGAATATTCATCGTTGAAATTTGCACTCTTCTTCCTTGCTGAATATGTGAACATCATGGCTGTTTCAGCGCTAGCCACAACTCTCTTCCTAGGTGGCCCAGCGGCACCTCCAGGTCTTGGATTCACCGAGAGCTGGCTAGGAGGTTGGTTCACTTTCATCTGGTTTATCTTGAAGGTAGGACTCTTCTTCTTCCTATTTGTCTGGTTGCGTGGCACGTTGCCAAGACTTCGTTACGACCAATTCATGAAGTTTGGTTGGAAAGTTCTCATTCCAGTCAATATTGCGTGGATATTAATTGTCGCAACTTTGCGCTTGATGACTCAAGAAGGCGCATCGCAATTTATGCTCGCCGGATTTATCGCCACTGTTGTCATAATGGTGATGATTGCAACTTCAATTTATGAATCGAGTAAGGCTAAAGCTGAAGCAGTGGCGCGAGAAATTCCAGATATGCCTGAACCATCATTCCCAGTTCCAGAACTTCCTACGCAGAAGAGAGTTGAGTAATGAGCGAATTAGAACCAAAAAGCTCTGATGCAATTGAGCGCGCTAACGCAGAGAGCGTTCCGGCGAGCGGTCAAGAGAGTGCGCCATTTCTCAAACAACTAAAGGGATTCTGGGTCACCTTTGCCACGATGTTTAAAAAACCACTGACTATTGAATACCCAGAAGTTAAACCAGAAACCCAACCAAGATTCCATGGTCGCCACCAGCTAAATCGATATGCCGATGGATTAGAGAAATGTATTGGCTGTGAATTGTGCGCGTGGGCTTGTCCAGCCGATGCGATTTACGTTGAAGGCGAGAACAACACCGAAAGTAATCAAGTTTCACCAGGCGAACGCCATGCCAAGGTCTATCAAATTAATTATCTACGTTGTATTTTCTGCGGACTCTGCATTGAAGCTTGTCCAACTCGTGCGCTCACAATGACAAATGAATATGAGATCGCTGATGATAAACGCGAGAAGTTGATTTGGGAGAAAGAAGATTTACTTGCGCCGCTTCGCCAAGGAATGCTAATGCCGCCACATCCAATGTATCCCGGCACCGATCACCACTCTTATTACCGTGGCGAAGTTACAGAATCACACCCATCACAAGAGGTGAACAAGTGAGCGGTGAAACATTAATCTTTTGGATGTTGGCACCACTAACAGTTCTTGCCGCAATCGGGATGCTTCTTGTTAAGAAAGCGGTTCATTCGGCAATCTTGCTCGCCTTTGTGATGATCGCGCTCGCCATCTTCTACATCATTCAAGATGCACCATTCCTCGGAATAGTTCAGATTGTTGTTTATACCGGTGCCGTCATGATGCTCTTCTTATTTATATTGATGCTGGTAGGAGTCGACTCTTCAGACTCATTAATTGAAACCATAAAAGGTTTGCGAGG
>JBEANJ010000115.1:0-2759 GCA_041165565.1 Actinomycetota bacterium
ATTTCAAATGACGTCGCAGTATTACAAGAAGTAATTCGTGCAAAAAAAGTTGCACCACTTCTTGGGGCTCGAATTGATGATGAGACAATCACGGTTCACCCAAGCCAACGTGGCCACTTAAAGCAAGCTCTGTTGCGGCTTGGTTGGCCAGCTGAAGATTTTGCCGGCTATGTTGATGGCCAATCTCATCCAATCTCCCTTAACGAAGAGGGTTGGAAGCTTCGTGAATATCAGAAGCTCGCCGCTGAAGGTTTTTGGCATGGCGGTTCTGGTGTTGTAGTTCTTCCCTGCGGGGCTGGAAAGACATTAGTTGGTGCAGCCGCGATGGCACATGCTCAAGCAACAACTTTAATTCTGGTAACGAATACCGTTGCCGCAAGACAGTGGCGTGATGAATTACTGCGCCGCACTTCGCTTAACGAAGATGAAATTGGTGAATATTCCGGTGCGAAAAAAGAGATTCGCCCAGTAACCATCGCAACCTATCAAGTTATGACAACTCGTAAGCAAGGTGTTTATGCCCACCTTGATCTCTTCGATTCTCATGATTGGGGATTGATCATCTACGACGAAGTTCATTTACTGCCGGCGCCTATATTTAGATTTACCGCTGATATTCAATCGCGCCGCAGGCTAGGTTTGACCGCAACTTTAGTTAGAGAAGATGGCATGGAAGGTGAAGTCTTCTCTCTTATTGGCCCAAAAAGATTTGATGTTCCGTGGAAAGAGATTGAAGCGCAAGGGTATATAGCTCCGGCTGATTGCGTTGAAGTCAGAGTTACTTTGACTGACCATGAACGACTTACCTATGCCACTGCGGAACAAGAAGATAAATATCGATCTTGTTCCACCACCGAAACTAAGAAGAAAATTGTCTTAGCTCTCGCCAAAAAGCATGCTGAAGATCAGACTTTGATTATCGGCCAATATATAAACCAGATAGATGAACTATCCGCAGACCTCGGTGTGCCAATCGTTAAGGGCGAAACGCCAGTCAAAGAGCGAGAGGAGCTATTCGCTAAATTCCGCTCAGGTGAAATTAAATGTTTAGTAGTCTCGAAAGTCGCGAATTTCTCAATCGATCTACCGGAAGCCTCGGTTGCTATTCAAGTTTCCGGAACCTTTGGTTCACGCCAAGAAGAAGCGCAACGTCTTGGTCGAATTCTTCGACCGAAATCCGATGGTAGGACTGCGCGTTTCTACTCTGTGGTTGCGCGAGACACTATCGATCAAGATTTTGCACAGAACCGCCAAAGATTTTTAGCCGAGCAAGGTTATTCATATCGAATTATTGATGCAGATGAAGTTCTACGCTCTTAATTACTGAGCTCTATGGATCGATCTCTGGCTGCTTTCATCGCTTCATAAACAATTTCATCAAGTTTTTTATCGCGAAACACATTGAGTGCGGCTGCAGTTGTGCCATTAGGGCTTGTCACATTTTCTCGCAACTCTTTTGCTTCTTTCCCAGATTGATCCAACATCGCTGCTGCCCCAACTAAAGTCTGCGATACAAGAGTCTTCGCTGCACTTTCATCAAGACCTAAACGCGTTGCTGCAGAAATCATCGCCTCCACAAATGCAAAGAAATACGCGGGCCCAGACCCGCTCGTGGCAGTTACTGCATCCATATCCTTTTCCGTCATGACTAATACTCTCCCAGACTTGCCCATCAAATCTCTAACCCAAGCGATGTCGCTATCCGAAGCTTTGCTACCGCCAGCCACAACTGACATTCCGTTGCTGATTAGCAACGGCGTATTGGGCATAACCCGAACAACTCGCACACTTTTCGGAATTAGTGATTCAATCTTTTCGAATTTAACCCCTGCCAATAACGAAACTAATAAGGAATCCGGCTTCAATCTTTTAGAGATTGCTTCGAGGGTTAGAGCTAAGTCTTGAGGCTTTATAGCCAAGAGAATCACGTCAGAATTTTCAATGGAGCCACTGCTAACGTGATATTTATCCGTTAATTCGGCAACCCGTTCTACTCGCTTCTCCAATATCGTGATTGCCTCCGGTGAGAATCCGGAACGCAAGAGCGAAGCAAGTAAGGCTTCTCCCATAACACCAGCTCCAATAATCGCTGGTTGAGTAAATGACATATGACAAGGCTACTTTGATTCCGTATCCTTTAGCCTCTTATGCCCGAATTTAAAGATAACTTCCCCCGGGATTGGTTCGAATTCCCCAACCCATTGGATACTTCTGAGATCTTTAAGTGCGACCTAACCTGGTTAACTTCTAATTGGAACTGCACGTTTGGTAGTGGTTGTAAAGGTATAGATAAAGCTCTTCCTGACCACGGTTGCTGCTCAGATGGCGCCTACTACTTTGATGCTTCAGATGAGAAGCGTGTGACGCAAGCTGCCCGCAGACTTACGAAAGAAGATTGGCAGAATTTCGTTACGAAAGAAGATTGGCAGAATTTCGATATTGCACAAAAAGGTGGAAAATTCAATATTTCAGAGATTGGATTAGATAAAGACCGAAAGACTAAGAAGGTAAATAAGACTTGTATTTTCTTTAATGAGCGTTCATTCGGTGATAAAAATTTTGGATGTGCGCTCCATCATCTTGCGATTCGAGAGGGTGTTCATTTCAAAGAAACTAAACCGGATATTTGTTGGCAACTCCCACTTAGAAGGTCATGGGAGAGTCGCGATGTAGGCGACACCACTATTGATGTTGTGGTTATTGGAGAGTACACACGTAAATCTTGGGGAGCGGGCGGTGAAGATCTAGATTGGTACTGC
>JBEANJ010000116.1:0-3014 GCA_041165565.1 Actinomycetota bacterium
GCCAGGTTGATCAAAGATCAATTTGAAATCAATGAGATGCAAAAAGCTATAGAAGCTACCCATCGTGGCTTTGAAGATATGATCCGAGCGATTCCAAGCGCAGTAGGAAAGAAGCGTGGCGAGAGGTTAATTGAGGGAGCTTTTTTTACCCGCGCTAGATACGAAGGAAATGACATCGGTTATGACAGCATCGTCGCATCAGGTGCACATGCCTGCATACTTCATTGGATCAAAAATGACGGCGTGTTAAAGAATGGCGAACTAATTCTCATTGATGCCGGGGTTGAAGTTGAATCTCTCTACACCGCAGATATCACAAGGACTCTTCCCATAAATGGAAAATTTACGCCAGCACAACGTAAGATCTATGAATTGGTTTACGAAGCACAAGCTGCAGGTTTCAAAGCCGTTAAACCAGGAGCAAAGTTTCGCGATTTCCATGTAGCTGCAATGACCGTAATTGCAAAAGGATTATCTGAATTAGGTGTGCTTCCAATAACTGCTGAAGAATCGATAAAGCCTGAAAATGGACTTCATCGCCGCTGGACTGTTCATGGCACCGGTCATATGTTGGGTATGGATGTTCATGATTGCGCTCAAGCTCGTAATGAGTCTTATGGCGATGGCATTTTGCGGCCAGGAATGATTCTTACTGTTGAGCCAGGTTTATATATTCACCCCGATGACACGCTATTCCCTGAAGAATTTCGTGGAATTGGAGTTCGAATCGAAGACGACGTACTTGTTACTGAAGATGGTTACCGAAATTTAAGTAGCGCTATGCCAAGACATCCCGATGAAATCGAAGCCTGGTTAGCTTCGCTTTGGAAATAGCGCTCTTCGTATTCCTCTTCGCATTCGATAGACCAAATTTCTTCTGAGCCAAATTATCGGCACATGGGAGATTAGCGTTTTATCCATCGAAAGCATCGCGGTTTAGCGTTTTATCCATCGAAAGCATCGCGGTGGCAACTGTTTGAATATCAATTGTTGAAGGTAGGTTAGAAGTTCCCGGAGGAATTTTTGCACTATTGAGAGAATTAATATCTCCTATTACATTTACACCCGCATCGAGAATCTCTCTTTTTGCATCACTACCTAAAGAGTTTGCAATATCTATCGCCCATTGCGGGGTCAAAAGCTTTTCTTTTCCGGTAGCAGCCTTTGAATTATCAGTTATCTCTCTAATAAACCCGTTTCTGATGAAGACTTGATACTCATCCCAAGATCGCTCCTTGGGAAATCTCCGATTAATCTCAAGGATTAATGCTATTTCTTCGGTTGTCATAGACCGGTTGAGGCCACTTTCCTGGGCTTGCAGCGTCTTTTCTGGGAGGCCTAAATATTTATTAGCTTCAGTAAAGAGAAAATCTGGCTGGTTTTCATCAACTATCAATACAGTCACATTTGATGGACCAAATACTTCGCTCCATCTCGAAATTACTTGGCCATGAAAATGGCGTCGCCAGAATGTCGGGCTTAGTTTTGATTCTCCTGGCTTATCTAAAACAGAATGTAGCCATTCTTCATAATCTGCCATTAGTCCATACTTTAAATACTGTTGATAAGAAGAGGATAGAAGTTTAGCAAGCGGTCGTAATGTAAAAAGCACTTGAATTTCATGACTTCTGACTTCATTCTTTATTTTATTTAATTTCTCGAGATCTAACTCAGAAAAGAATTCACTACTAATAATTAAGTTACTACCACTCGTCCGATTAATACTTCTAACTGACTTAGCCCAGAGCCGTGGGGATTCACCACTTCCTCCGCGATTACGCCATCCCCAAACCTTTCCGCTTAACGACCAAGCTAAGCGATGGTGGGCTTTGTGACGCGGAAATGGATAGGAAAGGCCATAGCTTTTAAGTCGATCTCGGTTAGCGTGGAGTGATTGTTGTAGCGCAGTTGTTCCGGATTTATGAAATCCTGGATGAATGACTAGCCGTTTCACTTTTGAATTCTCTGTAAATTCAAATCTGATTCAGGAATTGGGCATGGGGCGCCATCGCAACAATTTGTCTTGGAATGGCAATGTGGACAGAGCCATCGAGTAGAAACTGGGTCATAGGCCTGGCCGCAGAAGTCGCAAGGCATCTGGTTGTTTGCGCTCATTGTCGGATTATTGCGTAAGCCAAACTCCTAACAGGGCGGCTGAAACGCCTAAAAGGTAATTTCCCAATAGATTCAAAGAAAACTCCTTAAATCGAGATCTTGATTCAAAAAGGTCCAATGCGAAAGCCGACCAAGTCGTTAAGGCTCCGCAGAATCCAAAGAGAAGAAAGGCGGTATCACTCTCTTGGCTAACAACTAGACCTAGTATGAATGAACCAATTACATTGACGATAAGGATTCCGAATGGGAATTTATATTCACCTCGGAAATAGCGATCAATTATGAATCGCGTTGGGGCGCCAATGCCAGCACCAATTAGAAAGAGAATTAACCTCATCGTGCCGCCTTAGGAAAAATCGTATAGAGAATCAAAAGGCTCGCTGCTACCGTTCCAAAGAAATAGACAATGACAAGGAAATCACTCCGTTCGGCATGTATTACTGCAACAGACGAGAACGTAGTTAAACCACCGGCAAACCCAGGTATCCAGAACAATATATTTGACTCAGTTGGTTTCAACCTAAATGCAACAATGCCCGCAATAGCAACCCCCGCTAAATTAGCTATAAGTATCGAGATTGGATAGTTAGTAAGAACCTCGGAGGTTAGATAGCGAACAAATGAACCGGCTATTCCGCCGGCTGCAACAACGAGAAGTTTTCTCACGCCCGCCTAATTACTTTATTTGCAACACTAGAGAAGATGCTTATAAGAAGACTTCCGACAAGAGCAGATGTAAATCGATCTATAGTGATGGTGTCGCTGAGTCGATCAGTTAACATCAACATAGCGGCATTAATAATGAATATGAAAAGCCCAAAGGTGAGAATGACCGCAGGCAGGGTGAATAACTTAAGTAGTGAGCCAATAAAAGTATTGATTAGCCCAAAAAGGGCAGC
>JBEANJ010000117.1:0-3616 GCA_041165565.1 Actinomycetota bacterium
CCTAATCGCATCGCCCCAACGGAAAACGCCAACTTGGCTCCGTTTCGCTTGGTACATCGCCTCATCTGCGCGCCGAAGTAGATTTGGCTCGCCACCTTCGTGGGGATTTATTTCCGCTTCGCCGATGGAGACGCTCAGTGCAATCTCATTGCCATCTATTCGAAATGGAAAAGAAAGCGTGGCGCGAAGCGCAATAGCGGTTTCAAAACCCTCATCGCCAGGTATGAGCGCGCCAAACTCGTCTCCGCCAAGGCGTGCAAGGAGCGCACCGCGAGGCATTACTCGCTCGAATCGTTTTGCGACTTGGCGCAGCAGTTGATCGCCAACTTCATGGCCAAGCCGATCATTTACCGGTTTAAAGCCATCTAAATCCAGAATCAAGAGCGAGCCAATCTCGCTTTGGTATCGCTCAAATTCAGCGATAAAGCGACGGCGATTGGCAAGCCCTGTTAGCTCATCTGTGCGCGCCAAAATTCGTTCATCGCTCATTTTGCGGGCATCGCTCATCGCAACCGCCATCCGCAAAAATGCCAGCGCAATCGTGGCAAAAGCGGGTACAAGTACAAAGCGCGGAAAGTAATCCGGCCGCAACACGCTAACTGCCAAAACCAAGGAGCTTGCGATTAAGGCGAGCGTTACCGCTACTGGATTAAAAGAACGAGGATGGCTCTCTTCATCCGGTGCTAGCCAGAATGCGAAACTGATTGCAATGAAACCAATTAACCAGCCGGTATCACTCAGACCTGCATATTCATAAGAATCGTTCTGACTCAGATAAAGATAATAGAAATCACTAACTGTATAAATCAAGATACCGATCAAAACAAGAAGGTTTCTTGGCGTTAAATGTTGAAGTAGCAGTACTGAAATTACTGTCAGTAGAAGTATCAGATCACCAATTGGATAAAGAATCGCTAAGAATACTTCGAAATCACTACCTGAGATATTTTCCATCGCAGTACGAAGTGCGAAAGTTGAGATGAGAGTTGTTCCGCTCAATGCAATAACTAAGGTATCAATCAGCTCAAGCGCATGACTTTTTTCTTGCGAGCGGAGCGCTCTAATTAATCCAAAGAGTGCGAATGGATAGAAGAGGCTGTAGGCAATCTCTGAATACAAGGTCATCTCGGTGGGGAAAAACGAATCGATAGCTGAGATTATTGAGCCAATCATCCAAAATCCAAAAGCAAGGGCAACACCACGACGACCCCAACGATCATCAGGCAGTGGAGATTTAAAAATAACAATTATCGCGGCTAACACAATAAGATTAAAAAGAATCAATTCACTCCACCAAATCGGTGGATTTAAATAGCGATAGCTCACATAAATTAGAAGTAAGAGCGTGGGAAAGATTCGGATAAAGCGCACCCTAGAGCGTATCTAGATTTTAAATTATCGCTGCCTGGTTCTGCTATTGCTTTTTTCAGTAGCGAGATGCTAGCGACGTTGTTTTTTACGCGCTCCCATGCCGGCCCTGCGGACTAATTTGCGAGGCGAAATTGAAATAAGCAAATAAAGTAATTTGTATTGCAGACCAGGAACGCTGATTGCTTTACCTTTCTTGGCGGCTTTCCAAGAGTCAGACACAACTTTTCGCGAATCGAGCCACATAAAATCAGGAAGCCCCTTCATATTCATTCGGCCGCGTTGGTGGAATTCAGTGCGTGTAAATCCGGGACATAAAGCGTGTATTACTACGCCAGTGCCTTTAAATTCGGTATGCAGCGATTCGCTCATCACAGTTAAAAATGATTTTGCGGCGCTATAGCTTCCGCCAGCAATCCACCCCGCAACGCTCGAAACATTGATGATGATCCCGCGGCCTCGCGCAACCATCCCAGGAAGTGCGGCATGCATAAAACGAAGCGGCGCTCTCACCAGTACATCCAATAAGTCACTTTCAGATTGGCGGTTACTTTCGATAAAACTTTTATTTATTCCAAAACCCGCATTATTTATAATCACGTCAAAAGGTAGAGCTTTATTTTCAATCCTTAACTCGACTTTCTTTATTCCTTCATTTGTGGCGAGATCAGCGCTCAATACTTCAACTGAGATTCCAAAACGTTTCTCAAGATCTTTTGCGCGTTCATCTAATCTTGCTTTATCGCGCGCCACTATGACTAGATTGTGGCCATTTTCTGTTGACTCTTCACGAATATGCCAAGAAGTTCCATATTCTTCGAGCAATTTAAGGAATGGCTTTGGATCAAACCATTCTGGGCCATTAACACCTAGCGGTTTCCAATCACCACGATGAATTAGCTCCATCGCAATTACTGGATTTACTGCGGTCTGCCAGACAACCGCTTGATCGCCGTACTCTTTCATTGACCATTCGTTATCAATCACGTTATAAATATAAACAGCTTTTGGTTCACCTTTTTTATCTAGACCACGAACTAACGCGCCAGCACATGTCTTGCCTTTCATGCGAGCGCCCAAAGTTGCTGGATCTGGAAGAGATGCAGCTAAAAGATCGCGAGGTGCAACCGAGACTCCTTGTACATCAACATTCTCTTTACGATCCATACCAAGCATGTTGATGGTTTTTAAGATTTGGATGAATTCAGCGCCGAGTCCATATTTAAAGTTAACTTTTTTGGCGTCAATCTTCTGGGGGATAAGGACAACCTCTTCGTGCTCGACATTTACGCACTCAACCGGTCCGATTCCTTCAGGGAAATTAAAGGTTTCAAGTTCACTAAATGGCTCGGTAGTAAACCAACCACGACCGTCCTCCCAAACCAGAGGAGGGTTCAAGCACTCCTCGATGGTGGTCCAAATTGAGAAGGATGGGGCGAAGTTGGCTCCCTCGACTCTTAGGTTTGAACCATCGAGAATCGTGATCGAATCGATTCGGCTAAAGAGCTCATCGTTGGCGTATTTGGCGAAGATATCGCTCATTCCAGGTTCAACGCCCATTCCGACGAGGGCGAAAATCTTCCGTTCTTCCCAGTTCCAATCGCGAGCAAACTGCTCGTCACCTAGCTTCACGCCGGTTTCGCGGTGCGGGTAGTGAGGATGAGGTCGTGAAAGCGACATCGCCATATCAATGTAATTTGTATTTTCAATTTCACAAGCAAGGAAAATCGGCATAACAAAGCGCGGATCAACTGCATTAATAACAACATCAGGATCTGCTTTACGAATTAATTCTCGAAGATCTTCTAATTCTGCAGCATTAACTTGCGCAGCTGAAAATCTTGGATCCTTAAGTCTATGGACAGCATCTTGTGCACGTGCCAGGGTTCGATCAGCGACAACTAGCGAAGTTATAAATGACCTTCGTGCTGCAATGTTTAGTATCGCTCTACCGACTCCACCAGCACCTATAACTAGCGCTTTCATGGTGAAAATCAACTCCAAACGAGATTCGAAATGTATTCTAACCTGTGAAAAATTATTTGGCAATTTCCCGTTGGAATACGCTCAATTATTATTAGATAATTCACAGACAATTGTCCTTGTAGCTCAGTGGATAGAGCAACCGCCTCCTAAGCGGTAGGTCGCCGGTTCAACTCCGGCCAAGGACACAATTTATTTTTTATCAGTGATTAATTTGGAATCTTCGTAACGATTTTGGCGCCCACCAATTCCATTCACCAAATAA
>JBEANJ010000118.1:0-2638 GCA_041165565.1 Actinomycetota bacterium
ACTGCGTTATTTATTTCTTCTTCGCGCCCCATTCGCGATATGGAAGCCTTTGCAACTCCGCGCGCAGATCTAGTTACTTACGCTAATCGAGGCTTAGCCGGTATAGATGGGAACATTTCAACTGCGCTTGGAATAGCAACTCAACATGATGAAACTTTCGCAATTCTTGGCGATCTTGCTTTTCTCCACGATATTTCTGCGCTCGTAAATCCGACTGATGATGCGCTAACTATTCTTGTTGTAGATAACAATGGCGGAGGAATATTTTCTACTCTGCCACAACGCGGTGTGCCTGGCTTTGAAAAGCTTTTCGGCACTCCCCATAACCAAGATCTAGCCAAGATTGTTGCCGGATTTGGAATTTCTCATGAAGTGGTTACCAGCGCCAAAGAGCTTGAAATAGCGCTGAAACGGATCCATCCAAAGACCCATGTCATTATCGCGAAGATGCCAAGCCGAGAAGAGAATGCTGAATTTTTAAGGAACGCTATTTCAAAGTACTCAGTGTCTCTCTAAAGCAGTTCGCATCGGTAATAACTTTGCTTGCGATTCGGCGTACTCTCGTTCAGGATCGGAACCGGCCAAGATTCCACAACCGGCGTAGATGCGAATGGATTTTTGATCGTCTGATATCTGACCGCAGCGAAGTGCAATGCCAAGTTCGAGAGATACCTTCAATCTCATCGATAGTTCGCTTAGCTAAATCTGTTGGCGTGCCACAGACTGCGGCAGTCGGATGTAATCTCGAAACTAGATCAAAAATATTAATTGGGCTAGCGCTATCGTTAAGTACTCCTGTTACATCAGTTGCTAAGTGCATAACATTTGAAAGATGTAATACAAATGGCGATTCTGGAACATTCATAGAAGAACAGAGTGGTGTGAGCGCATCAGCAACAGAGCGGACGGCATATTCGTGTTCTTCTAAATCTTTAGAAGATCGCGCAAGTGATCCGGCGAGAGCAAGATCGCGTTCATCGTCACCAGTTTTGCGAATTGTGCCGGCAAGGATTCGTGAAGTTACGAGAGATTTGCTAAGGCGTACCAATAGTTCTGGGGTAGCGCCCACCAGACCGGAATTTGAGTAGATCCAAGTTGATGGGTAATCATGAGCTAATTGACGAAGCAGATTTCGCGCTTGGATTGGTTGATCGCTGGTTGCGGTGGCAAAGCGCGCTAAAACTACTTTCTCTAGCTGGGCTTCTTTTATCTTGGCAACAGCGCGAGCGACTCGTTCCTGCCAAACATCTCCGTTACTGCCGCTCCAATTTAGATTAAGTTCGGCTGGTTTTGAAGCGAGAGTAGTTAACGCAGGTTGTGGTTTAGCACCAATCCAAGTAATCCAAGCTCGACCATTTCTTCTTCCGATTACTACCTCTGGAATTAAAAGTATCGATTCTTCAGATGGATCAAAAGAGAAGGAAGTGAATAGAACTGGACCGGTCCCGGTTCCGTGAACATTATTATGAATCTCAAGCGAATTAATCTCTTTCTGCCACCAGCGTTGCGCATCCGCAAAGCGGTTAGCGCCAGTCACAACATGTCGTTTGAATACGCCTAGGCCAACTAACCCATCTCCGCCACGAACCCAAGATGTGAACTCATGACCATACTCAGGAGCGGAAATTTCCAGAAGGTGTGGATGCTCACCAAGTAATTCGGTGGTCACTGAAATATGCATCGTTAACCTTCGTCTCGAGTTGTGGAGCAAGCGTACCGCCCGAGATGATGACCTGGTGAGTCGAGCAGATTTAGGAAAAGATCCCGAGGCGGTCGCATCGATGTTCGATGCAGTTGCGCGACGCTACGATCTTGTAAATGACTTATTGAGTTTAGGACGAACTAAAGCTTGGCGGAAGAAAGTCGTGAAAATAATTGCGCCTAAGCCAGGAATGAAAATCCTTGATATTGCTGCGGGCCCAGGCTCTTCTAGCGAACCACTACATAAAGCAGGGGCGGATGTAATTGCGATGGATTTTTCCGAAGGAATGTTAGCCATTGGAAAGAAGAAGCGACCATTTTTGAATTTTGTTAAGGGGGATGCGCTAAAACTTCCATTCCCAGATAATTCTTTTGATGTAACAACCATTTCTTTTGGTCTACGTAATACCAAGGATTATGAGAAAGCCTTGCGCGAATCTCTTCGCGTTACTAAAGCTGGCGGGCGAATGGTGATAGTTGAGTTTTCGACGCCCACAATTCCAATTTTCAAAAAAATTTATATGAATTATCTGATGAAGTTATTGCCAAAAATTGCCAAGCGGACCGCTTCAAATCCTGAGGCATATATATATTTGGCGGAATCGATCCGCGCCTGGCCGGATCAAGGCGAGCTAGCAGCAAAAATGAGTGCTAATGGCTGGCTAAACCCCTCATGGAGCAATCTCACGGGGGGAGTTGTGGCAGTTCACACAGGTATCAAGGGCTCCTGATTTCGCCCCCTTTCTAGGCCTCGCTTAGGATTCATGATTGTGAATCCCTATATTCCAATAATCATCATTGGCGCAATCGGCTTCGGATTCGCAGTTTTTTCAGTTGTGGCAGGAGCGTTAGCCGGCCCAAAACGTTATAACCGGGCGAAATTAGATGCTTATGAATGCGGAATTGAACCAAGTCCACAAGCTCAAGGTGGCGGCAG
>JBEANJ010000119.1:0-3403 GCA_041165565.1 Actinomycetota bacterium
CCTAGAGAGCGATATTTATTTTCCTATTTTCCATCGCGAGATAGAGGAATCTATTGCTGCAGAGGGCGTAATAACTTCTAAGTCGAAAATAGTCTTGGTAGAAGGTAATTACTTACTCCTTGAATCTCATGGATGGCATGAAGTTGCAACTCAATTACATGAGACCTGGTATCTCAATATAGACGACGAGATTAGGCTAAAAAGATTAGTAGCTCGACATATCGAATACGGTAAAGATCCGGATTTTGCTAATGAATGGGCTCATGGCACAGATGAAGTTAACGCTCGACTCATAGAAGCGACAAAAGTTCGAGCTGATGCATTCCTAGCCATGAGCGAAGATGAGCCTGCATAAAAATACTTTAGGCGCTTTAGCGGTTGGCACTGGAGCGATTCTTTGGGGAACCATTGGGCCGGTTATCTCTCTTTTTCCAGAGGGAGTTTCGTTTCAGTATTCTGCATTTAGATCTGCAGCCGGTTCACTGATTCTCTGGTTGATTGTTGTCTTTTCTTCGACGAAGACTCGATATACAAGAAAAGACATTAAGCCTATTTTCGTCGCTGGACTTGGTTCTGGCGGTTTCTTACCATTCTTCGCTCTTGGTTTTGAGAGAACTGGTGTTGCAGTTGCATCAGTAGTTGCAATTGGATTGGCGCCAATTTTTGTAGGAATTATCTCTTGGATACTTTATAAGAAGCAGCCAGGTAGAAGTTGGCTGATTGGAACGATACTTGGAATAGCTGGAATCACTGCGCTCAATTGGCCTGATCGAGATTCCGCTATTGATGTTGCAGGAATTGGCTTTGCGGCGTTGGCAGCATTTTCATATTCCTGGCAAGCAATTGGAATGAGTGAACTTTCTAAGCGTCATAATCCATTTCAAGTTGTTGCTCCCGCCTTCACCATAGCAAGCTTGATTCAATTGCCACTCACGTTCGGTAGAAGTTATGAATTTATGGCAAACCCACTGTTGTTGCTGGGCGCCATTTACGGGGCGATAGCAACTTTGGCGCTTGCATACTCGCTTTTTGCATATGGTGTACACCGAATTGGTCCGGCAAATGCGGTCACAGTCGGGTTGATGGAGCCAATCACAGCAGCAGTTCTCGGAGTGACAATCTTGGAAGAACAGATTTCACTTCTAGGTTTCCTGGGAATTTGCTTGGTTTTAATCGGCATTTTTATCGTGGGTCGTCCCAGAAAATCTGAAAACGTAACTTAAAGTAAGGCTATGGCTGCATCAACACCAATTCAAATTCCATCCGAACGCCTCAAGGGCCTAAGAAGGTACAACTCAATTGCTGGCGTATTCCATTTAGTACAAGCAATCGCGATTGTTTTTCTTGCAAACGATTTCGCTCTTCCAGTATCAGTCAATTATTTGTTGGATGCACCAATCCCGGGAGCGAAGTTTGAGGAAGTATTGCTTTTCAACTTCCCAATCGCTCTAGGTGTGGCGCTTTTCTCTCTTTTGAGCGCGCTAGCCCATTTTTGGATTGTTGGCCCTGGTTTTAAGCACTATGTAGACGACCTAAGCAATATGAGAAATATTGCTAGATGGATTGAGTATTCAATCTCCTCAACTTTGATGATTATTTTGATTTCTATGATTAATGCTGTTTGGGACGTGGTCGCTCTATTAGCAATTGCAGGAGCAAATATTTCTATGATTCTATTTGGATGGCTGCAAGAAAAATATGAAGAGCCAGGTAAAGGCAGCTTGTTGCCATTTTGGTTCGGCTGCATCGCTGGAATCGTGCCTTGGATAGCAATGTTTTGGCTACTCTTTTCGCCGGGTAGCGAGGCGGAAGCACCTGGATTTGTTTATGGAGTCGTCTTCTCGCTCTTCTTATTCTTTAATTCTTTTGCGATTGTTCAGTGGCTCCAGTACAAGAAAATTGGAAGGTTCGCTGACTACTTAGTAGGTGAACGCACCTATATAACGCTCTCCTTCGTTGCTAAGTCGGCGCTAGCCTGGCAGATCTTCGCTGGGGTGTTGGCAACTAGTTCACTTTGAAATAAATATCAGACGACCATCATCCGTTGAGGCGACCAGCCTTTTATCAGGCAGAACTTCCAAATCTCGAATTCGACATATCCCGAAGTGTTCCCATCGCAATTCCGCCGGAAAACTTCCCAAAACCGGTATCAGGCAGGCGCACCAATTCAGTAGGAGCAATCGAGGGAGTCCAAACTTTGATTGGCTCGCGAAAGCCTTTATGGGTTCCGGTAGCTTGCGGAATCACATAATCGCCTTGGGAATACGGTTCTCCGTAAGTTACGAATGGCCAGCCATAATCGATTCCTTTTTCAATAACGTTTATCTCGTCACCACCACGAGGTCCGTGTTCAGAGGTAATCAATGTGTCTTTATTAAGAAGCAGAATTCCTTGTTGATTTCTATGTCCCGTTGATATTTTTTCTATTCTCTTCTTAAAGATTTTGAATACGGACCCTAAATCACCGCGAGAGTTTCGGGAATCAATTTTTCGATAACCAAGATCTCCAATAGTTAAATAAACAGATCTACTATTTATAACTTCCATACGACCGGCAGCGTGTTGCACAGCCGAGACCGGGACGCATGGTTTGCTGGTAAACCAACGGCTCACTTTCTTTGCAGTAAAAGTATTGAGATTCACGGAAATTTCATCAACGACAACTTCGACGCAGTTCTTTCCCGTTAATCTAGGGAAAGAGATCAATAGATTCAAAGAATCAGGGCTCTCCTTAAGTACGGCAATATCAGTAATAGCGAATCTTGAGTCTCGAATCCGTTCATTTGAGCCAATGAAATTTCCTAACAACTTTAATTTTGAATCATTCTCACTCCAGAGAAAGAGAGTTCCGCCTTTATCGCCACCACCTAGCAATAAGTTTCCATTCGAAAGCACTCCAAGCGCAGCCCCTCTCTCGTTACCTCCAAGTGAACGAGAGTCTCTAACATCATAAATCTTTAAATTCAACTCAACTCCGTCAAGGCGGAAATTTGCAGTCGCAGCGGACATTGAAAGGATTGATGCGAGTATCGCAAACCAAAAAGCCCGGAACATGTTTTAAGGCTAGCAATGGCGCCCATTTACCGCAGATTTAGTTCCATATTTCCAGTTTTATCTCAGAACCTTCAAAGGGTTTAGACTTCTCGGATTAGCGCCCGTAGCTCAATGGATAGAGCATCAGACTTCGGATCTGAGGGTTGGGGGTTCGAGTCCCTCCGGGCGCGCGTAATCTCGAAAGAGGGCCATGAAACGTAATCGATATCTTGATAGATCACTTCCCACGCTGTTTTCGTTTGCCCTCCCAATCGCGGTTTTATCTCTTTGGTCAGATGTTTGGGAATTTTATTGGCTAATTGTTGCGGTCTTGTTCTTACTTAATGCTTGGTACTTTCGCGAGGTTATT
>JBEANJ010000120.1:0-2681 GCA_041165565.1 Actinomycetota bacterium
GAGTTGTGGCTTAGTGGCGTTCATATTCCCGAGTACAACGAAGGATCTTGGACAAATCATGAGCCACGGCGTGAGAGAAAGCTTTTGATGCATAAAAGAGAGATGGTTAAGCTAATTGGAAAATTGAAGGAATCGGGACTTACCTTGATTCCGCTATCGCTTTATTTTAAAGATGGAAAAGCAAAGGTTGAGATGGGATTGGCGCGAGGCAAGAAGGCTCACGACAAGCGCGCAACGCTGATGGAAAAGCAGGCAACTCGAGAAATCGATCGCGAACTATCCCGTCGCGCCAGCGGCAAATCTCGCCGCGAGGAATAAAAAAGCGCTAGCCCGACGTTCCTATTACAGGCATTTTCATTGAATTCTCACCAAATTACGCGATGCAATTCATCTTCAATTTCTGCCGTACAATTGGAGATTGCTTCTAATCCTTACGGATTAAATAAATAAGGTGAAAACCTATTTCTTTGATCTTGGGGGTGAACGGTCTCGACTTCGATTGTTGAGCCAGGGGAAGCGGGCCGAGGAAGCCGGGATGATCTCGTTAACCACAAAAACCCGCGCATAAATACAGACGCAGATAAAACTTCGTCTGATTTCGCTCTCGCTGCCTAAGCGAGCTCCGAAATCCGTTGTCCTGAGTGCGCCTTCGACTCAGGGACCAACGTCGTAAGAGGGCTTACCAACCGATAACGTTGTGATTATCGGAAGGGACATCTAACACAACTGCGTTCGTCGGTTACTTGTGTGCGTGAGAACCGGGACAGAGAAAGCGATTAGCACACTACGCCCGTAGAAGCCCTGTATCAGATCTGCGAATTCTCAGAAGCGCCAAGACTCCGGTAACTAATCCCGTGATTCCAATTAACGTCCCGCCCCGACTCACGTTTAGTAATAATAAATATCCCCCCACAATTATCGAGAGAATCGCTAGATAAGTTACGAGAAATTGAGCAATCCGTTTTCTCTGAACGAAAGGTAAAAAGGTAAGAATTAACGCAAGCGGCCCACCAAACATAGCTGGGAAGACAATCAAACTAACTGTCAAAGCTAGAGATTCCATAGCGCATAATATCCATGAAAAGCAGAGTAATTAATCACGCTTCTTTGGAATTCCCAAAGGGCGAGCTGGAACAAAGTAGCTCTTCCCATTTGGTGAAATCCAATTACAGGATCCATCTTCAAAACTCTCAAGTTCCCATCCTCCGTGAGTTTTCAGTCGGTGATGTCGCCGGCATAAGAAACCTAAATTTCCCGGACGAGTTTCGCCTCCTTCCTCCCAACTTTTGGCATGGTCAATATCGCCAAGTCGAGCTGGTTGGCTACAACCAGGAAAACGACAGATTCGATCTCGAGCTGTTAGAAAATCAATTAGGTATTTCGATGGGAGATAACTAGTTCTTCCCATATCCAAAAGATTTCCCGTTAAGGGATCGGTTATGAACTTTCGCCATCTGCCATCGGCAGCTAGTTTTCGAGCAAGTGAGGCGGGAATTGGACCGTGGCCCTCAAGCTCGCCAGGGTTTTCCTTTAAACCGAGAAGTGTTGGAAGATCAATCGTTACATTTATAGAAACTGGGCGTCGGCTTGTTGTTAATTTGCTTGCCGAGCGGCCAAGAAATTCAGAGGCGATCAAGGTGAGCGCATCGGCTCGCTTCATATCCATTGTTTTTGGAGTGGGAGGGAATTGATTATCAATTTCAGCCTTGGAATCTACGATTTCCACCATAGTATTAATTGCTAAGTAGAGAGTCTGGGCATCTTCAGCTGGTAGAAGTGCAATTACATTCGACATCCCATCGCCTTCGGGATAAATCCGCACATTTCGAGTTTCTCGCGCTTTCTTAACAACTTCCTCAAGTGTTTCAGGTGAATATTGAGCGAATAGCGTTCGCAGTTTCCTACCGACTTGTGCCGCTGTGTGGAACTCAGAGTGAGCTAAGACTTCGCTTTCAACTAGAGGCAGAATGTCCGGGGAAACGCCGCGAGAAAGGGCTTCGGCGGTCTCTCTTGCAATTAAATTTGCGTGAGCCGAAGAGATCTCACCGCTGGCAAGAGCATTACAAGTTTCAGGTAAATGTTTCGATAACGTGCGGGCTACATCAATTCTTAGTTGCGCGGTATTTGGAGATAGACGTAAGGCAGTGGCTACATCTTCTCGCTCAGCCTCATCAACCCCTTCCCAGATATTTTCATTTGCGCTCGGCTCAGAACCGGCAATTGCCAAAGTTGCCTCTTGCACCAAAGAATAAAGCCAGGAATATTGCTTTTCGATTGCGGCCAAATAGTCGATTTTCCCATTCTGGGATAAGCCCTTTGGGTCTATTTCAAGTAACCGTCCAAGGTTTTCATATCCACCAGGTCGCGACTGGATTTCAATTATTTCATCGTGATCAGTACGCACTTGTGGTCCACGTTCGGAATACAGTTCTGTGACGAGTGGAGACATGGGAGGAATCTTTTATTGAGATACTGACAATTTTGGGACACGGATAAAGATCAAAGATTAAATGTGGAAAACTCTCATCGATTGTTGTGGGTAACTCTCATCGATTGTTGTGGAAAACCTTTATAAGTTTTTCAAAGCTCCAACAACTTTTGTCAGCGAGGCCTTAGCATCGCCGAAGAGCAGAGTTGTCTTTGCGTCAAAGAGCAATTCATTTTCAATGCCGGCAAATCCC
>JBEANJ010000121.1:0-2849 GCA_041165565.1 Actinomycetota bacterium
GAGGAATCGGTTTTGCAATCGCAAAATCATTTATCGAGCGCGGCGCTACCGTATTTATTACCTCAACTACTGATCGAATCCACGTAAGAGCCAAAGAGTCAGGCATAACTGGATTTATCGCAGATTTAACTAATCCGGATGAATGTCAATCACTTATCGAGTCAATCGGAGATTTAGATGTTCTTGTTAATAACGCAGGTATGACGAGTGTTAACTCTCCCTTAAGCAAAGATGAAGCATCTGATCTCACAAGCGTTACGCCCCAAGCTTGGCGCCGCGGAATTGAGCGAAATTTAGATACGGCTTTTAATCTTACAAAGGCGGCTCTGCCAATTATCAGAAAATCTAAAACTGGCCGGATAATAATGATTGGAAGTGTTACCGGGGGTTTGATGGCAATGCGAGAGCAACCGGTATATGCAGCTGCCAAGGCAGCTCTAGTAGGTTTAACTAAAGCAATTGCACTTGACGAAGCAAAATATGGAATCACCTGTAATGTGATTCTGCCGGGTTGGATAGCAACCGATACCCAAAGCGAACATGAAAAGAATCAAGGATTAAGTACTCCACTTGGGCGTAGCGGAACCCCCGAGGAAATTGCGAGCCTAGTTTTATATTTAGCTTCAGATAGCGCTGGGTATCTAACTGGCCAAGCGCTGGTGGTAGATGGCGGAAATTCAATTGCAGAGGAGCGAAATTGATTCGGCCAGCGGTTAAAAAAGATGCTCCAATAATTCTCCAATTAATCAAAGAGTTAGCCGAGTATGAGAAAGCTCCAAATGAAGTAATCGCCACCACAAAAGATATCGAAGCCACAATCTTTGCTGAGGATCCAAAAGTATTCTGCGAATTGGTGGAAATCGATGGAGATGTAGTTGGTATGGCGATTTGGTTTTTGAACTATTCGACTTGGCAAGGCCGACATGGAATTTATCTTGAAGATTTATATATCAAGCCAGAATTTCGTGGAAAGGGTTTCGGAAAGGCCCTGTTACAACATCTTGCGCGAATCTGTAGTGAGCGAGGCTATGGAAGATTTCAATGGTGGGTTCTCGATTGGAATTCACCGGCAATCGAGTTTTATCACTCGATAGGCGCTGTTCCAATGTCGGAGTGGACCGTTTTTCGAGTATCGGGCGAACCGCTTAAAAAATTAGCTGATTAATTCTTTGCGTAATATCCCCAAGCTAACGAAGCAGCCGTCGCAACCCAAATTTGATACGGAAGTAGCGCTAACCCAACTCCAATAGATGCTCGAAATGTAAGAATCAACATCGGAATTGTTAGTAAGGCCGTTGCGGTCAAAGAGAGCGAGGCGATTTTTAATTGGTGAGGAACATAGAAGTGGTAAGCCCAAGATAAAGCGCATGCTACAGATACCGCGAAAGCGCCAAGCCAAATTATTACTTCGCTTCGCGAAAGTGTATTAGCAACTCTTATGCCCGCAATTCCTAGTACAACAAAGTTATATGGCCAGATAAATCCGAATATGAAACTAGGCGGCTGCCAAGATGGACGAAAAAGCATAGATAAGTACAAGAATTATTCCGATTCCAGCCGCTACGGATTTGAACTCCATTGCTAGAGATTAGCCTTATCCAGTGGCGCGCAACCTAATTAGCATCGAAAAAGTATCGAAATCATTCGATCTTGCGCTCCTTGATCAAGTCTCACTCGGCATCTCAGAGGGGGAACGGATTGGAATTGTGGGTAGAAATGGTGGCGGCAAGTCGACGCTCCTCAAACTAATTGCCGGAGTAGATGATCCAGATGAGGGGCGAATTACTCGCGCTAATTGGGCAAGGCTTGGGATTCTCCATCAAGTTGATAGTTCATTTACTGGGTTAGTAAGAGAGTTTGTAGTTGGCAGCAAGAAAGTACATGAATGGGCCAGCGATACTGGCGTTAGAGAAATTTTTAGCGGACTCTTTGGCGGGCATTCCAGTGAAATTCTGGATCGTTCATATAACTCGCTTTCAGGAGGCGAGAAGCGCCGAGTAGGCCTTGCAAAATTACTAATTGATCCACTTGATCTGATTCTTCTTGACGAGCCAACGAACCACTTAGATATCGAAGGGGTTTCTTGGCTTGCTAGTCATTTACGTAAGCGACGTGAATTAGCAGTTGTAGTTGTAACCCATGATCGTTGGTTTTTAGATGAGATCGCAGATCAGATTTGGGAAGTTGTCTCAGGGGAGGTGCTCCAATATGAAGGAGGCTACTCTGCTTACGTCCTTTCAAAAGCCGAGAGAGCGCGGCAACAAGCCGCAGAAGATTCGCGCCGAAATAATTTAATTAGAAAAGAGTTAGCTTGGTTGAGAAGAGGCGCTCCGGCGCGCACTACCCAATCAAGCCGAATTACTTAATTTTGCTACCAATAGATTAGGTAACAAAGTAATCGAAATTCATAAGGCGCGTTTAACTATCGGCGAAAACTGTCTAATTGATTCCCTCGATTGGAATATCGCTCCCGGTGATCGCATCGCAATAATCGGATTTAATGGATCGGGAAAGACAACTTTGATGCGAGCACTTGCTGGCGATTACCGATTTAGTGCCGGGAAAATGCAGGTCGGTATAACGGTCAAGCGCGCTTTCCTCTCACAGCATCTTGAGGAATTAGATCCGAATTGGCGCGTTCTAGAAGCTGTTGAACGAATCGCTCTCCAAGTCGAGCTAGGTGGTGGCCGTGAATTGAGCGCATCTCAACTTTGTGAACGACTTGGATTTGATTTTGGTGGTCAACAACGACTGATTCGAGACTTATCTGGCGGTGAAAAACGAAGACTGCAATTAACTCGACTATTAATGGCAAGCCCAAATGTTCTTTTATTGGATGAACCTACTAA